>DWXD01000012.1 GCA_019119365.1 Candidatus Gemmiger stercoripullorum
CGAGGATCACCAGGATCAGGGCCGCCGTGGACAGGAACTGGCTGAACGGGTCCACCCCGTACCGCCCGGACATAAAACGCTGGAACCAAGCTTTCATGAAGAACGCCATCCTTTAACGAAAATTGACTCGATTTGTAAACCGAAACACAGTATGCCACAAATTTATGGTTAAATCGTGAACAGGAAGGAAACAGAATCTAAACAACTTGACCGCTGTATCCCGGCGTGCCGGGCTGAACGGCGGCGCGGTGCGGGCGGAAGGTCATGGCCGGCCGCCCGGTAAAGGGCTGCCAGGCGGGGCCCGCCGCCCCGCGCTTTTTCGCCCGGCGGGGCAGGGGAGCTTTTGGCGGAATCGGCGGAATTGTTGTATAATGAAAGAAAACTCCGCAAAGGGGACCTGCGCCATGTACAACGCCCTGCTTTCCGATTTTTCCCCCGCCGCCATTGCCGCAAGCGGTCAGTGCTTCCGTATGCGGGAGACCGCGGCCGGCTGGTCGCTGATCGCCGGCGGCCGGTATCTGGAGATCCGGCCCGGCGATGCGACGGACGCCTTTGTGTTTTCCTGCACCCGGGCGGAGTTCGACGCCTTCTGGCGGGCTTATTTTGACCTGGATACCGACTATGCGCCCTTCCGGGCCCGCTGCCTCAAACGGGACGCCTACCTGCAGGCGGCCTGCCGCTACGGCGCCGGGCTGCGCATTCTGCGCCAGGACCCCTGGGAGACGCTCGTCAGCTTCATCATCTCCCAGCGCAAAAGCATCCCGGCCATCCGCCGCGCCGTCGAGGAACTCTGCCGGGCCTGCGGCGCCCCCCTCGACCCGGGGCAGGCGGAGCGCCGGGCTTTCCCCACCCCGGCGGCGCTGGTGTGCGCCGGGCCGGACCGGCTGGCGGAATGCGGGCTCGGCTACCGGGCCGGCTATGTCTATGACGCGGCCTGCCGCGTTCACAGCGGCGAACTGGACCTGAAGGCGCTGGCCGACCGGCCCACCGATCAACTGCGGGAAGCATTGATGGAAGTCCGCGGTGTGGGCATCAAGGTGGCCCAGTGCGTGGCGCTCTTCGGCTACCACCGGCTGGAGGCCCTGCCGGTGGATGTGTGGGTGGACCGCATCCTCAAACAGCATTACCCCGGTGGGTTCCCCCGCCGGTATGCCCCCTGCGCCGGGGTGCTGCAGCAGTATCTTTTCTACTACGCCCGCTGCGGCGAAGGCTGACGCGGCGCCGGGCCCGCCCGCTCACCGCCCGCCCTGCGTCGGCGCCGCCCTGACCAGCCGCAGGAGGGTTTCACAATGTTTTGTCCGCGGGAACAAATCGACTGGCTGGACGGCTTCGGGGCGGTAGCCGGCGTCGGCCAGGGTGCGGGTGTCGCGCGCGGCGGTGGCGGGGTTGCAGCTCACCATCACGATGGTCCGCGGCGCCATCTGCACAAGGGCCGCCAGCGTGGCTGTGTCGCAGCCCTTGCGCGGCGGGTCCACCACGATCACATCCGGGCGCTGCCCTTCGGCCGCAAAGCGCGCCGCGGCGGCCCCGGCGTCCAGGCAGAAAAACGCGGCCCGCTCTTCACCCAGCCCCAGGCGCGCGGCGGTGGCCTTGGCGGCGTCCACGGCCTGCGGCACCACCTCCACGCCCACAAGCCTGCGGCAGTCCGGCAGCATCGAAAGCCCGATCGTCCCCATGCCGCAGTACAGGTCCAGCAGAAAATCCCCGGGCTGCAGCGCGGCAAACTCCCGCGCTTTGGCGTACAAAACCTCGGCTGCAGGCGTGTTGACCTGGTAAAATTCGTGCACGCCCATCGTGAGCGGCACACCGGCCAGCGTGTCCGCAATGACGCCAGGCCCCAGCACCGTGCGCGTGTCCGGCCCCAGAATGACGTTGGTGCGCGCCGTGTTGCGGTTGACGAGTACCGTCGTCAAATCGAACTCTTTCTGCAAAGCCGCGCACAGCTCGCTTTCGTGCGGCAGTGTGCGGCCGTTGAGCACAAAACACAGCAGCCGCTGCCCGCTGTGCCAGCCTTGGCGCATGTACAAATGGCGCACAAGGCCGGTGTGCGTCTGTTCGTCGTACGGCTGCACGCCGTACTGCTCAAACAGCGCGCAGGCCCGCGCGGCCAGCGCGTTCATCCAGCCCGGCTGTAGTTTACAGGCCGGCGTTTCGATAATACGGTGGCTGCGCCCGGCATAAAACCCGGTCACGATGCGCCCGTCCGCCCGGCGGCCGACCGGCAGCTGCACCTTGTTGCGGTAGCCCTGCGCCAGCGGGGCGGCCAGCGCCGGGGCCACCGGCACATCCAGCCCGCCCAGCCGGGCGAAAGCGTCGCGCACAAAGCCGGTTTTGGCGGCCAGTTCCGCCTCATAGGTCAAATGCCGCAGGCTGCACCCGCCGCAGGGGCCGCACACGGGGCAGTCCGGTTCCTGGCGGCCGGGGCCGGGGGCCACGATGCGCTCGATGCGCCCGTAGGCATAGGTCTTGAGCGTTTTGACGATGCGCACCTCCAGCACATCGCCGGGCGCGCTGCCCGGCACGAACACGGCCATGCCGCCCGCGGCGCGGCCAACGCCGGACCCGTCGCTGGCAAGGCTTTCAATGGTCAGGGGCAGCAGCTGGTTTTTGGTAAATACAGTGTCAGACATAACAAAACCTTTCGTTGCGCCATACGCAAAACAAGGCGCCGCGCGGCCCGCGGCGCCCCGGTATGGCAGTCAAAAATGTTGAGCGGAAAGCAAAAGCGCGGCGGCCGCTTTACAGCTGCGGGTCCTTTTCCAGCGCGGCCAGATACTTGCTGGGCGGCACGCCTTTGACCTTTTTGAACACGCGCGAAAAATAAAACTGGTCAAAGAACCCGACCGAGACCGCGATTTCGGCAATGGACAGCTTGGTGTTTTTCAGCAGCGAGCACGCCTCGCCGATGCGGTAGCCGGTCAGGTAGTCGATGGGGCTCTGCCCCATGTTGGCGACAAACACGCGGTACAGGTGGCTGCGGCTGACCCCCACCGCCTTGGCGATGTCGTCCACCGAAATATCGTGCGAATAGTTGAACTGGATGAACTTGATGGCCGAAAGTACATACTGGCTCGAGGAGGACGCCGGGTTCGGCATCGAATCGCGCGCTTCCTTCATCAGCTGCGCCATGAACAGGTACAGGTGCCCGGTCATCTGCGCTTCGCACTGCGGCTCTGTCCCGCGCGCCAGATAAATGTTGTACAGCGCTTCCCGCGCGCTCTGCGGGTCCTTGCAGTGGTAGATCGGGTGCTGGTCGGTGAACGGCGTCTGCTGCACGAGCTTGTTGGCGCAGGCGCCGTTGAACCCCACCCAGTAATACTCCCACGGGTCGGCTTCGTCGGCCGCATAGGTGATCAGCTGGTTCGGCTTGGCCAGGAACAGGTCGCCTTCCTGCAGGCTGAACGCCGCCCCGCCCACCTGGTACACGCCGCGCCCGGCCACCACCAGGTGGATCAGATAATGGTCGCGCACGCCGGGGCCCCAGGTGTGCCCGGGGCGGCAGAACTCATGCCCGCAGTTGAAGATGGAAAGCTCCACGTTGTCCGTGTAGCTCTGTTTATACGATTGTTTCTGCAGCTCAGCCATGCCAGCGCCCCCGTTAAAATTTTGCCGCAGGACTCTGGCGGCACATTTTCTCTATTATACCAACTGATTCATCAAAAGTCCATGTTTTCCCGTAAAAAATCTGTTTACTTGCCGGTAAAATTTGTTATACTAAAATTATAAATGGAGGGTCCGGCCGGGAAAACGCCAAAAATGCAGGCGTTTTTTTGTGCATCGTGACCAAAGCGGCGCGACCATCACGGAGGCATTGACCACTATGGCAACAACAACGCAGCTCAAACAGCAGATCCAGGCGGGCGCTTATGACGCCGCCCTGACCGAACTTTACACGGCCGCGCAGGTCCCGGCCCAGCGCGCGCGCTACCTGCAGACCATCGAAGGCTTTGAGCGCCACTTCGGCGCCGGGCGCGAGGGCCGCCTGTACAGCGCCCCCGGCCGCACCGAGATCGGCGGCAACCACACCGACCACAACAACGGCGTCGTCATGGCAGCGGCGGTCGACCTGGACATCCTCGCCGTCGTCGCCAAAAACGATGACAACTGCGTGCGGCTCATCTCGCACGGCTTCGGCAAGATCGACGACATCGACCTTTCGGTCCTGACCCCGCAGCCGGAAGAATCCGAGCACAGCGCTTCGCTCATCCGCGGCGTTGCGGCCGGGTTCGCGCAGCGCGGCGGCAAACTCGGCGGTTTCGACGCCTACTCCACCAGCCATGTGCTGCGCGGCTCGGGCCTGTCGTCCTCGGCGGCGTTCGAGGTCTGCCTCGGCGCCATCTTCCGCAGCGAGTATAACGGCGGCGACTTTGAAAAGTTCTCCCAGGTTGAGATCGCCAAGATCGGCCAGTATGCGGAGAACGTCTTTTTCGGCAAGCCGTCCGGCCTGCTGGACCAGACGGCCTGCGCGGTCGGCAGCGCCATTTCCATCGACTTCAAGGACCCCGCGGCCCCGGTGGTCGAAAAGGTCGCCTTTGACCTGGCCGCCAAGGGCTATGCGCTGTGCATCAGCGACACCAAGGGCAGCCATGCCGATTTGACCGACGATTACGCCGCCATCCGCCGCGAGATGGAGAGCGTGGCCGCATGCTTTGGCAAAAAGGTCCTGCGCGAAGTTGACGAGCAGGACTTCCTCGCCGCCATCCCCGCCGTGCGCGCCAAAACCGGCGACCGCGCCGTGCTGCGCGCTATCCACTTTTATAATGAATGCCGCCGCGCCGTCGCGCTGCGCGAGGCGGTCGAGCGCGACGAGTTCGACGCCTTCCTGCGCCTGATCGTCGCGGGCGGCCATTCCAGCTTTGAGTATAACCAGAACGCCTACAGCATCCACGCCCCGCAGCAGCAGGGCGTGCCGCTGGCGCTGGCCATCAGCCAGAGCGTGCTGGAAGGCCGCGGCGCCTGGCGGCTGCAGGGCGGCGGCTTTGCGGGCACCATCCAGGCGTTCGTGCCGCTTGATCTGCTGGATACTTACCGCGCCGCCATCGACGGCGTCTTTGGCGCGGGCAGCTGCCACGTCCTCACCGTGCGCAACCACGGCGCGATCGAGGTTGTGCCCGAACTGTAAAAACACCCCGCACGCGCAGCGCGCACCCAAAGCTCTCTGCCAGCTCCCGGCTGTTTTGGCCGGGAGCTTTTGCGCTTTTCAGCTAAATTTCCTCCGCCTCCTGTGACATTCGCCGCCGCCCCGGCGTCTTAACGGGTGAAAGGCTCCCGCGGAACACAGCCTGAATACAACCAAAGGAGGGACCCTCGTGCCCCGAACAGACGATAAAACCATCCTCGCACAGCTTTCGGGCGACCCGCAGGCCGGTCTCGCCGCACTGCTGGAGGAATACGGCGCGCTGCTCCACGCCATCGTGCGGCGGGTCCTGCCGCAGAACCCCGAGGATGCCGAGGAATGTGTGGCCGATGTGCTTGTCGCCGCCTGGCGGCATGCGGACGAGCTGGCCGCCCAAAACCGCCCGCTGTACGGCTGGCTGGCGCTGACCGCCCGCAACAAGGCCATCAGCCGCTGGCGCAGCCTCAAGCGCCGCCCCAGCGAACCGCTTGACGAGGACATCGCCAGCGACTTTATGCTAACGCCCCGCGCCAGCGACGGCGAGGACTGCATCGCCGAGCTTGTCGCCGCGCTGCCGGAACCGGACCACGAGATCTTTCTGCGGCGTTACTATCTGATGGAATCCAGCCGCGACATTGCCCGGGCGCTGTCCATGAACGAGCACGCCGTCAACGTGCGCCTGTCCCGCGGGCGCGCCAAACTCAAGCAGCAATATCTGGCCCGCATGGGCCGCCCCGCCACCCCAGGGAAGGAGGCCGCACAGACATGAAACGCACCCCGCAGGAAAACCTCGCCCGCCAGCTTGATACCCTGCCCACCGCGCAGGCCCCGCTGACGGCGGAACAAAAGCAGCGCATCCTGGCCCTCGCATGCCAAAAGGCGGGCCTGGCTGAACCGCAGCCCTGCCCCAAAACGCCGCCCGCGCCACGCCCGGCGCTGCGCGCTGTCCGCCGCAGGCGCCGCACGGCGCTGCGCACGCTGCTGGTGGCGGCCGCCGTCGTCTGCCTTTGCACGGTCACGGTGTTCGCCGCCCCGGCGCTGCTGAAAATGCTCGCGGGCGACATCGGCTTTTTTGCCGCCGATCCCGCCGCCACCGCCGGCCCGCTGGCTGCCCCGCGCGGCAACTACGACGGCGCGCAGCCCAAGCTGGAAGCGTACAACGCAGCGGTCGGCCAGAGCGTCGAGAACGGCGGCGTGACCATGACGCTGGATACCATTGCGATGGACGTCTCCGGCATGGACGCTTTCTTCACGATCGAGGGCAACGCGGCGATTCAGGACCTGCTTGGCCGCGAAGGCTACGAGCCTGACTGGACCAAACTGCAGGCCCTGTTCGACCTGCTGCGCACCGAGGTCAACGGCGACGAGACCGCCCTCGACCTCATGCAGACCGACTACTATCTGAACGATGAGGGCCAGCTGCAGATCTGGGCGCACTATGCGCTCACCCAGACCCCGCAGGGCGATGAGATCACCGTTGTCATCAACGCCGAGTGCAACATCGGCCCCGACAAAGAAAGCCTTTATGGAGACTGGCTGCCGTTTGTTTTTACCGTCAGTCTCGACGGCGCTTCGGTGCGCGCGGGCGGCCGCCAGACCGCGCCCGGCGTCTACGACCTGGGCCAGAGCATGACGTTCGACCCCAAGGTACTGCGCGACGAGCTGAACTACCCGGATATCGACGAGAGCTACACCGAACCGGTCACTATCGAATATCCGCTGCGCCTCAAGCACCTGGCCTTCGGCCCGCTCGGCGGCAGCCTGTCGGTGGATATGTCCACACAGGATGACCCGGAGTATTTTGGCGGCGTGATCGCCGGTCCCTATACCCTGGACGGGGGGCTTCTGGCCATCGCCGACGACACCGGCAAGCCGCTCTATCTCACGGATAGCACCATAACCACGCCCGCCAGCTGGAACCTGACCGCCCCCGACCCGGCCGCCGCTTCGCTGACGCTGACCCCCATCCGCATCGCCAACACCCCCGAAGGCCTGGAACGGCGCACCGTCACGGTGGAGGAGATGAAAAACGGCGCGAAGATCGAAATCACCCCGCTCGGCGGTTATACCGTGCGCAACTTTGCCATCGAGGACCACGCCATCACCTATGAACTGGTGCCTTACGGCGTCTGGACCGGCGGCGATCACAGCCTGGCCCCGAACGCCGAGGGGTTGATCTCGCTGGCCGAAGGCGAAGCCACGGTGCTCGGCGGTGAGCAGGACGGCGAGACGGTCACGGCCTACCATTCCGGGCTGTATACCGAGACGGTGGACGGCGTCACCGGCGTCATCACCGTGCGGCATGATTACTATGCCGCCACCCGTGCACAGATCGAGAGCATCCCCAGCTTCCGCTATGTTTACGATGGCGGCAACTATACCCTCGACACCGCCCACGCCGTCACCCTGCCGCTTGAACCCGTTGCATAAACCGGACCGGTCCCAACACAAACAAAGCCCGCGGCGGATACCCCGCCGCGGGCCTTCGCTTTAAACATCCGCCTGCTGCCCGGCGTTGCGCGCGTACAAAACGGCCAAGCCTTTGAACAGCAGGTCGCCGTCAAACAGGATCTTTCGGCGGCAGCAGGGGATGATCCTCTTTGCCAGCCCGCCTGTCGCCACCACGGTCAGCGGCGCGCCGGCTTCCGCCTCCACGCGGTCGGCCAGCCCCTCCAGCATGGCGGCGGTGCCGAACACCGCGCCGCTGTTCAGGCACTCCTCGGTATTTTTGCCGATCAGCCGGGTCGGGTCTTCGGGCGCGATGGGCGGCAACTGCGCGGTCCCGGCGCTGATGGCGCGCAGGCTTGTCTGGACGCCGGGCACAATGAACCCGCCCAAAAACCGCCGCTGGCTGTCAATGACGTTGTAGGTGCTGGCGGTGCCCAGGTCGACCGTCATGCAGGGCAGGGGATACAGCGCCGCCGCCCCGGCCGCATCGGCAATGCGGTCCTGCCCCAGGCGCTCCGGCGCGTCGATGGCAAAGGTCAGCCCGGTGTCCAGCGTGTGGGCCACGCGCAGCGGTTCGCGCCCGGTCAGCCGCTGCACGGCCTGTGCCAGCGGCCCGCTCAAAGCGGGCACCACGCTGCACAAAATCGCCCCGGTGCAGGCGGACCGCTCAAACCGGAAACGCCGCAACAGAAAGCGCAGCTCGGCCGTGTACTCGTCCGGGGTACAGTGCGGCCGCGTCACCATGCGGAAGGCGAACAGCACCCGCTGCCCGTCCAACCCGCCGATGCAGATGTTCGTATTGCCAATGTCGACCGCCAGGATCATCGCCGTACCCCCAATTCATAGTGCCCCTATTATACCAGCCGCAGGCGGGTTGGTCCAGAGCCATTTGTATACTGGGGCGGCATACCGGGCGCGCCGCGTCCAAACGCTTCCCGCTGTACCGGCCCGTTCGCCCTTGCCCCCGTTCGCCCACTCTGCTATAATAGGCGCAAAAGGGGGCTTATGTATGGAAAAAGATCTGCAGGGCAAAACCATTGTGCTGGGCATTTCGGGCGGCATTGCGGCCTATAAAATGCCCAACGTCGCCCACGCGCTGGCCAAGCGCGGGGCGGACGTCCATGTGCTCATGACCAAAAACGCCACCGAGTTCATCGCCCCGCTGGTGTTTGAAACGCTGACCAACCGCCGCTGCATCGTCGATACCTTTGACCGCAATTTCCAGTATGACGTCGCGCACGTCTCGCTTGCCAATGCGGCCGACCTCATGCTCATCGCCCCGGCCACGGCCAATGTGCTGGCCAAGCTCGCGCACGGCCTGGCCGACGATATGCTCACCACCGTCACGCTGGCCGCGCGCTGCCCCAAGCTCGTGGCCCCGGCCATGAACACCCACATGCTCGAAAACCCCATCACGCAGGACAACCTCAAGACGCTCGCGCAGTACGGCTTCACGGTCATCCCTTCCGGCTCGGGGCTCCTGGCCTGCGGCGATACCGGTTCCGGCCGCCTGCCGGACGAGCAGACGCTGGTCGACTATGTCGACCGCGCCCTGTTTGCGCCCAGGGACCTCGCTGGCAAAAAGGTCGTCGTCACGGCCGGGGCCACGCAGGAGCCGATGGACCCGGTGCGCTACATCACCAACCATTCGACCGGCAAAATGGGCTACGCCATCGCCCGCGCCTGCATGCTGCGCGGGGCCGATGTGACGCTGCTCACCGCGCCCACGGCGCTGCGCCCGGTGCCGTTTGTCAAAACCGTGCCGTTCACGACCGCCGAAAGCCTGTTCGAGGCCGTCAAGGCCCACGCGATGGACGCCGACGCCCTCGTTATGGCCGCCGCTGTGGCCGATTACCGGCCGGTGAACGTGGCCGATGAAAAGATCAAGAAAAAGGACGGTGATCTGACCCTGCCGCTGGCCCGCACGCAGGACATCCTCGCCTGGGTGGGCGCGCACAAGCCGGAAAAGCTGTTTGTCTGCGGCTTCTCGATGGAGACCGAAAACCTGCTTGAAAATTCCGCCGCCAAGCTGCAGCGGAAAAACATGGATATGATCGTCGCCAACAACCTCAAGACCCCCGGCGCGGGCTTTGGCGTCGATACCAACGTCGTCACCATTCTCACCCGCGAAGGCTCCGAACCCCTGCCGCTGCAGAGCAAGGACGACGTCGCCATGCACATCGCCGCCGCCATCGCCGCTCGCCGGTGAAAACCCTGCGGCCCGCGCCCGTCCTTTTGCCGCCGCGCCGCCGGGGCAGCCAACTGCCGCCCCGGCGGCTGTATTTTTGTCTTGACATTACATAATGTGTAATGATATAATCTGTGTAATAAATAAAAGGGAGGAAATCTCCGTGCCGGAAGAGACAAAAACCGCCGAAACCTGGCAAAACCCTGCCAAATCGTTCGATTCCAGCAAAACCCCGCTGCCCGGCGGGGCGCTCGTCCTGCACACGGCGGAGGAGCTGAAAATTTTCGTCAACCCGCAGCGCATGCGGCTGGTCAACCTGCTGGAAACAATGGGCGAACCGGCCACAGCCAAGATGCTGGCCGACCGTCTCGGCATCAGCGCCAGTTCGGTCAAGCACCACCTGAACAAACTCGAGAGCATCGGCCTGGTGGAAATCGACCACCAGGCGCACATCCACGGCATCCTCGCCACCTACTACCGCCCCACGGCCCGCACCGTCGTGCTGGACCAGACCAACGCTGCGCTGCGCCCGCTGGCCCAGCTGGCCGTTGAGCACAGCATGCAGCAGGTCATGCAGGGCGCGCTGCAGGCGCTGGCCGCCTGGCAGGCCGACCCCGCCGCCGCCTGGGACGACGCCTGGGGCCTTTTGCAGAGCGACGGCGTCGTGCATCTGACGCAGGGCGAAGCGCTTGCTTTGCGGCGGCAGATCCTTGATTTTCTCGAAAACCACAAGACCCCGCGCCCCGGCACCGCGCCCATCCACTTCGGCCTGGTGTCCTACCGTGCGGGGGAAGCCGAACCGAAAGGAGAGAGCGAAGATGGCAAACAACCAAACGACCCCCACCCGCCTGTGGAACCGTGATTTTCTGCTGCTGTGGCAGGGCGTGGCGGAATCCAAGCTCGGCAGCGTGCTTTATGCCATTGGCATCGGCGTCTGGGTCTACGACCGGACCGATTCGGCGGCGCTCATGGGGCTGATGACCTCGTTCAGCTACTTTGGCGCGCTGGTGCTGCAGCCGCTGGGCGGCGTGCTGGCCGACCGCTGCCGCAAGCGCACCCTCATCGCGGGCAGCGACCTTGTCTGCGGCGTCGTCATGCTGGCGCTGGGCGCGCTGGCCTGGCAGGGCAAGATGCAGGTCTGGCAGGTGCTGGCGGTGGCCGCCGTCAGCGCCGTGTGTGCAAGCGTGCTGCAGCCTGCCGTCAACAGCCTGCTGCCGCAGGTCACGCCGCCGGGCGAGCTCATGCGCGGCATGTCGCTGATCAACGGTACCCTCAATGCCTTGCAGATGCTCGGCAATGCGGCGGGCGGTTTCTTCGTCGCCTTTTTCGGCGTGCCGGCGCTGATTGTGTTCAACGGCCTGACCTTTCTTTTCTCCTCCTGCACCGAATGGTTCATCCGCGCCGGGCGCACCCCGGCGGCCGGGGCGCAGGAAAACGGCGTGCCGGGGGCCTTTTGGGGCGAACTCATCAGCGGCGTGCGCTACCTGCGCGGCCAGCCGGGCGTGGCGCGCATCGTGCTGGCCGGGGCGGCCGTCAACCTGGCCTGCGCCGGGTTCACCGGCATCGTCTATGTCTGGTGTTTGGAAAAAGGCATGACCGTGCCGCAGTACGGCCTGTTTCTTTCGGCCGAAAGCGCCGCGATGCTCGCCGGGCTGGCCGTGCTCGCTGTGCGGCCGATCCCTGCGCGCCGCCGCTGGGGCGTGCTGGTCGCCACGGTCACGGTGCAAAGCGTGCTCTACATCGCCGCCATGGCGGCGCACGGCTTTTGGGCCTGCACGCTGCTGTATGCGGCCAGCGCCTTCTGCAACGCCATTTCCAACAGCTTCATGTTCCCGGCCGTGGCGGCGGCCACCGACCCGGCCTACCACGGGCGCGTGCTCTCGCTGCTCACGGCGCTGTGCGGCGGGGGCGTCGCGCTTTCAATGCTGGCCTACGGCGCGCTGGCCGATGTCTTCGGCGCGGCGGCGGTCTCGTTTGGCGGCGCGCTGCTGACCGTCCTGCCTTACGCCGTCTTTGCCCTCGACCCCGGCATGCGCCGCCTGCTCGCCCGGGAAACCTGAACGCCCCGCCCCCCGGCGGGGCGTTTTTGCGCAGTTTTCACAGGTCTTCAAAAACATACCCCACAATTTTCACAAATCGGGTCTATAATGTAACGCGGATTTCACGGTGGGGGACCGCCGTATCACAACAAAAGGGGAGTGTATACTTTGATCGAAGTCAGCCACCTGACCAAGCGCTACGGCGCGCATGTGGCGGTCGATGACATCAGCTTCACGGTGGAGGACGGCTGCATCTACGGCCTGCTCGGGCCCAACGGCGCGGGCAAATCCACCACCATGAACGTGATCACCGGCTACCTTTCGCCGTCGAGCGGCGCCGTCATTGTCGACGGCCATGACATCCAGCAGGAGCCCCGGGCCGCCAAGGCCTGCATCGGCTATATGCCCGAGATCCCGCCGCTTTATATGGACATGTCGGTGCAGGAATATCTCGATTTTGTCGCACAGCTCAAGGGCGAGCGCAAAAAAGCCGCCCGCGCCGCCGATGTCGCCCGCGCGTGCGAGCGCACCGGCCTGACCGGCATGGGCCGCCGCCTGATCCGCAACCTGTCCAAGGGCTACCGCCAGCGCGTGGGCCTGGCCGCCGCGCTGCTCGGCGACCCGAAGGTTATCATCCTGGACGAACCCACCGTCGGCCTTGACCCCGCGCAGATGATCGAGATCCGTGAACTGATCCACGAACTGGGGCAGCGCCACACGGTCATTTTGTCCAGCCATATCCTCAGCGAAGTGCAGGCCATCTGCGACCGCGTGCTCATCATCTCGGGCGGCAAGCTCGTGGCGCAGGGCACGCCCGAAGAACTCGCCGCCCGCCTGGCGGCCCGCGGCGTGATCTCCGCCACCGCGCAGGGCACAAAGGCGGCCGTGCTGGCCGCGGCCGCCGCGGTGCCCGGCCTGACCGAAGTGCGCGTCACGGCCGAAAAGGGCGACGAGGTCAGCTTTACCGCCGCCAGCACCGACGGCGCCGACCACCGCGCCGCGCTTTCGGCCGCGCTCGCCGCCGCCGGGTGCCCGGTGCTGTCCCTGACCAGCCAGCAGATGAGCCTTGAGGACGTCTTCCTCCAGCTGACCGAAAACGACCCCGCCCTGGCGCAGGAACCCGAAGCGCCTGCGGAAAGCGGCAAGGAAGCCGCGCCCGAGACGCCCGCGGACAGCGGCGAAACCGCCGCGCCCGAAGCCCCGCAGGCGCAGGAAGAGCCGTCCGCGCCCGAAACGCACAGCGAAGAGGAGGGGGAAGCGCAATGAACGCCATTTTCAAACGCGAGACCCGCGCCTATTTCACGGGTATGACCGGCTATGTCGTCATCGGCGTCATGCTGGCCTTCATCGGCCTGTACTATGCCGCCAACTGCCTGGTCTACGGTACGCCGGATTTCTCCATCGTGCTGTATTCCACCACGCTCATCATGCTGTTTGTGCTGCCCGCGCTCAGCATGCGCAGCTTTGCTGACGAGCGCCGCAACAAGACCGACCAGCTGCTGCTCACAAGCCCCGTCACCATCCCGCAGATCGTGCTGGGCAAGTTCTTCGCCCAGCTGGCCGTGTTTGCGGTGCCGGTGCTCGTTGCCTGTGTCATGCCGCTGATCCTCACGGCGTTCGGCACGGTGCTGCTCGCCGGCGCTTACGCGACGATGCTGGCCTACTTCCTGCTCGGCGCGGCCTGCATCGCGGTCGGCACCTTCATCTCGGTGCTGACCGAAAACCAGATCATCGCCTACCTTGCCAGCTTCGGCCTGCTGCTCATCGCCTATATGATGGAGGACATCCAGACGCTTTTCACGACCGGCAACACGCTGGCGCTCATCATTTTCAGCATCGCGCTGGCTGTCATCGCCGCGCTCATCGGCCTTGCCTGCAAGAGCCTGACCATCGGCTGCGGCGTGTTCTGCGGCGGGGCGGTGCTGCTCATCGTGCTGTTCCAGCTGCGCCCGGCCTGGCTGCTCACCGGCCTCAACAGCGTGCTGGACGCGCTGGCGCTGTTTGGCCCGTTCCGCAATTTCGTCAGCGGCATGTTCAGCGTGTCCGCCATCGTCTACTATCTGTCGGTCACGGCGCTGTTTCTGTTCCTGACCGGCCAGGCGCTCGAGCGGCGCCGCTGGAACTGATGCGGGGGAGGGAATTGCCATGAAATTCAACAAGAACAAACGCCCCTCCGCCCAGCCTACCGAGGCCCAGCGCACCAGCCGCCGCCGTACGCTGCAGGCGGGGGCCTACGCCAGCGCGCTGGGGGTGGTCGTGTTGGCTGCCGTCATCCTTTTGAACCTTGTCGTGCGGGCCATCCCGACCCGATACACCGAGTTCGATATCTCGACCAGCGGCCTGTACACGCTGAGCGAGACGACCCGGAACATGCTGGACGGCCTCAGCCAGGACGTCACGGCCTACTATCTTGCCGAGACCGGCGGCGAGGACCAGAACGTCACCCACCTGCTTGACCGCTACGCCGGGGAGGGCGGCCGCTTCAGCTGGCAGCAGCGCGACCCGGCCATCTACCCGACTTTTGCCGCACAGTATGACGCGCAGGACGCTTCCGGCGGCAGCATCATCCTGGTCTGCGGCGACAAACACACCGTCGTTGATTCCGCCGACCTCTATGAATACGACTATGCAAGCTACTACACGACCGGCTCGCTCAGCATGAGCTTTGCCGCCGAAAACGCCCTCACGACCGGAATCGCCCAGGTCACGCGGGAGTCCTCCTATGTCGTTTATGAGCTGACCGGCCATGGCGAGACCGCCCTCGGCGCCGATTTCACCGAGGCGCTGACCAATGCGGGTGTCACAGTGCAGGAACTCAACCTGACGGCCAGCGCCGTGCCTGAGGACGCCGCCGCCCTCATCCTCAACGCGCCGCAGGCCGACCTCAGCGCCGCCGATATCGAAACGCTGCGCAGCTACCTTGCAAACGGCGGCCGCCTGCTCGTGACCACCAATTTCCTGGTCGAAACGCCCATGCTGGACGCGCTGCTGCAGGAATACGGCATGTCCCGCCAGGCGGGCATGCTGGTCGAGACCAGCGCCGCCAACTACGCCTACGGCTACGGCGGCACCTATATGCTGCCGGTGCTGCGGCATAACGACGTGACCGCCGGCGTGGCGGACGGCATGTATGTCTTTACCCCGCTGGCGCAGGGCATCATCAACGATGCGGCCGCCCAGGCCACCAGCGAAAGCGCCGAAAGCCCGCTGAGCCACACCGTGCTGCTCTCCACCACCGACGCAGCCTACTCGATGCTGGACTACGCCACCGCCACCGTGCTGCAGCAGGGCGAAAACGACCCGGTCGGGACCTTTGACGTGGCGGTCGCCGCCGAAAACAGCGATACCGGCGCCAAGGTCGTCTGGATCAACTGCGCCAACGTCCTGCTGGACGACATCAACACCGCCGTCTCCGGCGGCAATGCGCAGTTCCTCGGCAGCGCCGTCAACTGGCTCAACGACGCCGAGAACACGGCCGTCATCGAAAGCAAAAGCATGAGCGTTGAAACGCTGCAGGTGCCTGCCATGCTGGTACTGCCGCTGGGGCTGCTGTTCGTCATCCTGCTGCCGCTGGCCTGCCTGCTGGTCGGGGCCGTCGTCTCGGTGCTGCGCCGCCGCCGCTGATATCCAACTGGAGAAGGGAAAGCCATGAAACAAAAAAACAAGTCTCTGGCGCTCATTGCGCTGGTGCTCGTCGTGGCGGCGCTGGGCGCGGCGCTCGTGTTCTTGAACAGCCTGGAGGAAGAGGAAGACCCCGGCCTGCCGCTGTTCGGCCTTGACGCCGCGGACATCACCGGCATCTCGTACCAGAAATCCGATGACGAAATCGACGTCACGCTGCTCAAACAGGACGGCGCCTGGACGCTTACCTCCGACCCGGCCCTGCCGCTCGACCAGGACTATGTCGGCACGGTAGGGGGGAACATCGCGGGGCTGACCGCCGTGCGCGAACTGGACCCCGGCGAACTCAGCGGCGAGGACCTCGGTTTTGACCAGCCCGCCATGGTGCTGCATCTGGCGCTCAACGGCGCAGACCCCGCCGCCACCGGCGAAAGCGCCGCCGATGTCTACACGCTGACCGTCGGCGCGGAAAACACCGTCACCGACGCCTGCTATGCCAAGGCCAGCTGGACCGACCGCCTTTACACGATCGCGTCGGAGGACCTTGTCAACCTCTGCCGCACCCCGCGCCAGCTCTATGAGGAGCAGGCGATCACCAGCCTGGAAGAAGACGACCTCACGGCCATGACGGTGGAGCTGCCCGGCGAAACGCTCGACTTCCGCTATGACGCCGACGCCGGCGCCTGGACGCTGGCCGACGACCCCGATTATGCGCTCGACCAGAATATCGTGACCAAGATGGCGGCGACCGTCTGCGCGCTCAAGAGCCAGTGGAGCATCACCGCCCCGCAGGCGGACAGCGCCTACGGCCTTGATGCGCCCGAAGCCGTTGTGACGCTGACCGGCGCGGACGGCACAAGCGTGACGGCGTCGTTCGGCGCAACCACGCCGGACGACGATTCGGCCAGCTACCTGCGCGCAAGCACGGCCCCCGACGTCGTCTATGAGATCGACGCCGACAACCTGGCCGCCTACGCCTACACGAAAGCAACGCTGCAGGCCGCCACACCCGAGACCGCGACCGGCGAGGATGCCGCGGAATAAACCAAACCCTTTCTGTTGCCCAGGGCCCCGGCCCTGGGCCTTTTCATTTGCCTGCCTTCATGGTATAATGACCGCTAAGAGGGGGAGCGTGTGTTAAAAATTCCCGCGGCCGCAGGCCGCGGGTCCACCACATCTGAACGCTAAACTCTGAACACTCAATCAAGAAGGAGCCCGCATGAAACATTCTCTGCTTTGCCGCCTGGCCGCCCTGTGCCTGGCCCCCGCCGTGCTGGCCGCCTGTGCGCCCCCCGCTTCGATCGAACCGACCCAGACCCCCACCCCGCCTGCTTCGCAGGAGCTGGCGGCCGAGCCTGCCGCCACGCAGGCCCCGGCGTCGGAAGAACCCGCCCCGGCGGCGGAACCCGCCCCGACACCGGCAGAACAGACGCCCGCGGAGACGGACGACCCCTGGGCGGTCGATTCGCTCACGCTGGAGGAAAAAGTCGGCCAGCTGTTTTTGATCCGCCCCGACGCGCTCGATCTGCGCATCACCCAGGAGGAGCTCGACGACCCCTATGCCGACGGCGTGACCGAGCTGACCGCCACGATGCAGGAGACGCTGGCGCAGTACCCGGTCGGCGGCGTTGTTCTGTTTGGCAAAAACCTGCGCAACGAAGAACAGATCCGCAATTTTACGGCCGAACTCGGCCGCGCCACCCGCGTGCCGATGTTCATCGGCGTCGATGAGGAGGGCGGCACGGTTTCCCGCCTGGCCAAGGTCGAATCGCTCGGCCTGCCGCAGTACGAAAGCGCGGCCGCTGTCGGCGCGCAGGGGACCGACGCCGTGCGCGATATGAGCGTCACGATCGGCGATTATCTCAAGGACTACGGCTTCAATCTCGACTTCGCCCCGGACGCCGACGTCAACACCAACCCGGACAACCCGGTCATCGGCACGCGCGCCTTCTCGTCCGACCCGGATGAAGCCGCAGCCAGCGTGCAGGCGGCGGTCGAAGGTTTTAACGAGACCGGCGTGCTCTGCAGCCTCAAACACTTCCCCGGCCATGGCGATACGGCCGAGGACAGCCACCTCGGCGTCGCTTCCGCCACCCGCACGCTGGACGAGATGCGCGGCTGCGAATTCAAGCCGTTTGCCGCGGGTATCGAAGCCGGGGTGCCAATGGTCATGGTCGGCCATATCACGGCCCCGAACGCCGTCCCGGCCGAGGAAGCCGGCCTGCCCGCCACCTTCAGCCATACCCTCGTCACCGATGTGCTCCGCAACGAGCTCGGCTTTGACGGCCTCATCGTCACCGACTCGATGGCGATGGGCGCGATCACCGAAAACTATACGGCGGGCGAAGCCGCGCTCGCCGCGCTGGAGGCCGGGGTCGACCTGCTGCTGATGCCCGCCGGTCTGCCCGAGGCGTTCGACGCCGTCGTTGAAGCCGTTGAAACCGGCGTTTGGCCCGAAAGCGAGCTCGATGCCCGTGTCGAGCGCGTCCTCTCCGCCAAGCGCGCCGCCGGTTTGCTGTAAAAAAGGCGGCTCTTGTCCCCCGGACGGCTCTGCCAGGGCCGCCTGCCGCTTTGCGCTTTTTTGCGCCGCGCAGCGGCGCTCCACCGCATCTAAACTCTGAACTCTAAACTCTGAACTCTTAACTCTAAACTCTGACAAAGGAGGCCCGCCATGCCGCGTTCTGATAACATCGAACCGCTGCAAAGTTCGCTGGCGGGCGCCTGCACCGGCAAAGCCCGCCCGTGGCAGGTGCCGGACCGCGCGGTGCGGCTGCAGGCGCAGCCGCTCTATGCGGTGGACGGCTGGTTCCTCACCCAGCGGGTCTCCGGCATCCAGCGTTATGCGCTGGAGATATTGGCGGAGCTCGACAAGATCGTTCCGCCCGGCAGCGTCGAGGTCGTTGTGCCTGCGGGCGCGCCCCAACCGGTTTATGATAACCTGCGCGTCGTCGTGCATGGCCGGATAAACAGCCTTTGGGAACAGCGGGACTACCCGGCCTACCTCGCCGGGCATGGCCGCCGCTGGCTGTGCATGTGCAATGTCATCCCGCTGGCGGCCCCGGCCGCCTGCCGCGGTATCGCCGTCTGGCATGATGTCTGCTACCGCGCGCGGCCGGATTTTTACCGCGACGCGCGCGGGCGGCTGAGCGCTGCCTGGCACCGCCTGCAATACCGCGCCATGGCCGCACAGGCGGAAAAGATCGTCACTGTGTCGGAATTTTCCAAAAGCGAGATCGTGCGCTACTATGGCGCGGACCCGCGGCGCATCACGGTCATCTATAACGCCTGGCAGCATATGCGCCGCGTCCGGGCGGACGAAAGCATTTTTGCGGGCGCGGGCAAATGGCCGGCTTTGCGCCCGGGGCAGTATTATTTCTCCATGGCCAACCTGCTCAAAAACAAAAACTTCCCCTGGGTGCTGCGCGCGGCCAAAAACACGCCGCAGGCCGTGTTCGCCATCGCGGGCGGCGGCAGTTTGCAGGCGCAGGCCAAAGCCCTCGGCCTTGCGGACCTGCCCAACGTCTGTTATCTCGGCTATGTTTCGGACGGCGAGGCTAAGGCGCTGATGTCCCATTGCCAGGCGTTTTTGTTCCCGACGCTGTACGAGGGTTTCGGCATTCCGCCGCTCGAGGCCATCGCCTGCGGCGCGCCGCGCGTGATCGTCAGCGATACGCCCTGCATGCGGGAGATCTATGGCCCGCACGCTTGCTACATCGACCTGGCGGCGAACAGCGGCGACCTTTCCGCCGTCACCCCCGCCGCAGCCGAACCGGCTGCCGTACTCGGCCGCTATTCCTGGGCCGAAAGCGCCCGCCGCCTGGCCGCGCTGATGGGACTGTGACGGTGTTGGAAGCCGGGGAGGATGACTTTGCAAAACCGTGAAATAACGCTCAATGGCAAGCCCTATATCGTGCAGCGACTGCTGGGAAAAGGCAAAGGCGGGTATTCCTATCTTGTCTGCGACGGGGCGAAACAATATGTGCTCAAGCAGATCCACCATGAACCCTGCGACTACTACCAGTTCGGAGATAAGTTGGCGGCTGAACTGCGCGACTACGATTGGCTGCGGACAGTGGGGGTCCCGATGCCCGAGCTGTACGCCGTCGATACCGCTGCGGAACGCCTGCTGAAAGAGTACATTGAAGGAGACACCGTCTGTGACCTGGTCAAAGCGGACGCGCTGCCTCCGGTCTGCTTGAATCAGATACGCTCCATTTGCCGAAAGCTTTATGCAGCGGGACTTAACATCGACTATTTCCCGACAAACTTCATCCCGTGTGGCGGTGTGCTCTACTATGTGGACTACGAGTGCAACGCCTATATGGAACAGTGGGACTTTGAGCATTGGGGTATCCAATATTGGAGCAAAACCCCGGCGTTCCTGCAATACCTTCGCGAGCAAGAGAGCTAAACGGACAGTTGTTCAAACAGGCGCAGGGTACATGGCAGCATGAAAATGCAATAGCGATTTATCAGTGTAATTCTTTTTCTCGCTTATTGCCGATATAAGCTCCTTCCTTACAGCAACCAACCATTTTATACCCCATTGATTCGTAATATTCATTCAAAAATTTATTATCTACTGCACAATCAAGACGCAAGAATTGTATTCCTTTACTGATTGCCATTTTTTCCACTTCTGAAAGAATAATCTTGCCTGCACCTTTTACTGATAACTCAGTAACAAGATTGTGCACATAGTACGCTGGCGAATCTGCCATTTGGGGCCAACATTCATCGCTTTGTAACAGAACCACGGCGCCAATAACAACATCCTCTTTACTTAGGACATAGAGTTCTCCCAACTTTTGGCGGTCTGCATAATAGCTGATTGGATATACTTCTAAATAATTTGTCATATTCCACTGCTGAATACCAGATTTATCCATCCATTGAATTCTTTTTTTATATAGAGAAAAAATAGTATCAATTTCATTATTTTTTGCCGACCGAAAATCATATCCCATGTTTATATAACTCCTCAAACTATTTTTTACAAAGGCATAATGCCGAGTGAAAAGATTTTAGATCTTCCAGTGGATTGTAACTTCCTCACTGGTAGCGTCAATTTGTGATATGAGAATATCAACCACCTTGCGCTTATCGTCAAAGCTC
>DWXD01000013.1 GCA_019119365.1 Candidatus Gemmiger stercoripullorum
GTCTTTATCAACGGGCGGGAAGCCGGGCAATGGAAAAACGGCTATACCTCTTTCTGGTTCGACATCACCGGCCTTTTGCAGCCGGGTGAAAACGAAGTTCTTGTGCGCTGCGAACTGCGCCACCCCAATTCGCGCTGGTATTCCGGCGCGGGGCTGTTCCGCACCGTGCAGCTGTGGCGCATGCCGGCCGCGCACCTCATGCCGGACGGCCTCTACGTCGCCGCGCGGGAAGGGCAGGGAAATGTCTGGACCGTCCGCTGCACGGCCGAGATCGGCCTGTGCGCGGGCGCGGCCCTGCCGGAAGCGCTGGACCTTGCGCTCTGCGGGCCGGAAGGGGAGTTGGCCGCCTGCCGTGTTCCGGCGGCTGTCTGGAAGCCGCTGGCCGCGCGCCCCTGGCGCACCGGGCAGGAACAGGCGATCTATCAGGCCGAAGCCGAATTCACCCTCCCGTCCCCGCGCCTGTGGGACCTGGGTGAACCCAACCTCTACCGCGTCGAAGCCGCTCTCGGCGGCCCCGCGCCCGATACGCTGGAAACAAAGTTCGGCTGCCGCACCATCGAGCTCTCGCCCGACAAGGGCCTGCTGCTCAACCACCGCCACGTCTATCTGCGCGGCGTCTGCCTGCACCATGATTTCGGCTGCCTCGGCGCGGCCTTTGAGCCGGACGCCGCTGCGCGCCAGCTGCGCCTGCTGCAGCAGATGGGCGCCAACTCGATCCGTACCGGCCATGTCGTGCCCGATCCGCAGCTGATGGACCTGGCCGACGAGATGGGCTTCCTGATCAACGACGAGATCTTCGATTGCTGGCGCAGCGCCAAAAACCCCTACGATTACGCCCGCTTCTTTGACGCCTGGCAGGAGCGCGACGTCGCCGCCTGGGTGCGGCGCGACCGCAACCACCCGAGCCTTCTGTTCTGGAGCATCGGCAACGAGATCTACGACACCCACGCCGGGCCGGAGGGCGCCGACACGATGCGCCTGCTGATGGCCGAAGTGGCCGAGCACGACCCCGAACGCAACGGCGTGCCCACCTTCGGCTCCAACTATCTGCCCTGGCCCAACACCCAGGCCTGCGCCGACATCATCAAGGTCGCGGGCTATAACTACGGCGAGCGCATGTACGCGCAGCACCACGCCGAACACCCGGACTGGATCATCTACGGCAGCGAGACCGCCTCGGTCGTCATGAGCCGCGGCGTTTACCACTTCCCGCTGTCCCAGCCGCTGCTGTCCGACGACGACGAGCAGTGTTCGAGCCTGGGCAACAGCCGCACAAGCTGGGGCGCGGAAAGCCTTGACATCTGCCTGACCACCGAGCGCCACCACCCCTATACGCTGGGGCAGTACCTCTGGACCGGTTGGGACTACATCGGCGAACCCACGCCCTACCACACGCGCAACAGCTACTTCGGCATGGTCGACACAGCGGGCTTCCCCAAGGATGCCTTCTATGTCGTGCAGGCTGCCTGGCTGGACCCGGCCGTGCAGCCGATGGTCCACCTGTTCCCGTACTGGGACTGGAACCCCGGCCAGACCGTCGATGTCTGCGCCTGCACCAACGCCGCCAGCGTGGAACTGTTCCTGGACGGCGAAAGCCTTGGCCGCCGCGCGCCGGACCCCGACAAGGGGCGCACGGTGTCCTGGCAGGTGGCTTACCGCCCCGGCACGCTGCGCGCCGTCGCCTATGACGAACAGGGCGCGGCCGTGGCGCAGGACGAACGCCGCAGCTTTGGCGACAGCGCCGCGCTGTGCGTAAAGGCTGACCGCACCGCGCTTTCGGGCGACGGGCGGGAGCTCGCCTTCCTCACCATCACCGCCGCCGATGCCGACGGCAACCCCGTGGCAAACGCCAACGACCGCGTCACCGTGCAGGTGCGCGGCGCGGGCGTGCTGGTCGGGCTGGACAATGGAGACAGCACCGACCCCGACGAATACCAGACCACCAGCCGCCGCCTGTTCTCGGGCATGCTGCTGGCCGTGGTGGCCGGTAACGGCAGCGCAGGGGAGATCACGGTGGAGGTCAGCGCCCCCGGGCTGCGCTCCGCCGTGTTGGCGCTGACCGCCCGGCCGTTTGCGGGCCCCGCCCGCCATCGCCTGCCGCCGCTGCCGCCTGCGCAGGACCCGGTCCGCGTGCCGGTGCGCAAGCTGGAGCTGACGGCCGGGCACACCCACCTGACCCCCTTCCACAGCAAGACGACCGTGCGGGCTGTGCGCCTGCCCGCGGCCGCCGGGGCGGGGGAGGCCATTGAATGGAAGCTCACCGACGACCGCGGCGACCCCGCCGCCAACGCGGTGCTGCATGCCGACGGCGACAGCGCCACGGTCGAAGCCAAAGGCGACGGCGCGCTGCGTGTGCGCGCGATGCTGCGCAACGGCCGCCGCACGCCGCAGTTTATCTCGCAGCTTGACCTGCAGGTCGAGGGCCTCGGCCAGCTTTACACAAACCCCTATGACTTTGTGCCCGCCGGCCGCTACGAAGCCTCTTACGGCGATATCGGCAACGGCAACGAGCGCGGCATCTCCACCTCCCGCACCGGCCGCAGCTGGGTACTCTACCATAACATCGACTTCGGGCCCGACGGCTCCGATACCGTCGAACTGCCCATCTTCAGCCTGGACGGCGAACCCACCGCGATCCGCTTCTGGGACGGTGAGCCCTATGTGACCGGCAGCACGATGATCGGCGAGCGCATCTACCACAAGCCCAAGATGTGGAACGTCTACCAGCCCGATACCTTCCGGCTGGACAAGCGCCTGACCGGCGTCGGCAGCTTTGCCGTTGAGCTCAACACCAAGGTGCACATCAAGGGCTTCCAGTTCACGCCCCATTCCCGCGCCTTCGATACGCTGGCCGCCGGGCAGTGCGACGCCGTTAACGGCGACAGCTTCACCCGCGCGGGCACGCAGGTGCTGGGCATCGGCAACAACGTCTCGCTCACATTCCGCCGCATGGATTTCGGCAAAAACGGCTGCAGCGGCGTGCGCCTGCGCGGCCGCAGCGCCCTGCCCGCCAACACGGTCCACCTGCTGTTTGACAGCGAAGGCCCGGGCGGCAGCGAGCGCCGCATCGTCGAATTTGGTCCCCAGCCGGATTGGGGCGAACAGACCTTCCACTTTGCGCCGGTCAAGGGCAAGCGGCAGGTCACGTTCCTGTTCCTGCCCGGCACCCAGTTCGACTTTGACAGCTTTACTTTCCTGGGGGACCCCACATGACCGAAACCACCGAACCCATCTACGCCGACCACGCCGCCACCACGCCGCTGGACCCCGAAGCCTTTGCGGCCATGCGCCCCTGGCTGACCGATCAATACGCCAACCCGGCCGCGCTCTACCGCAGCGGCCTGGCCGCGCGCCGCGCCGTTGAGCAGGCCCGCCGCACGGTGGCCGCCTGCCTGGGCTGCGCGCCGCACCAGATCTTCTTTACCTCCGGCGGCAGCGAGGGCAACACCTGGGCCATCCTGAACGGCGCGGGCCGCCCCGGCCCCGGCAGCCGCCAGGTCGTCACCACCGGCATCGAGCACCACTCGGTCAGCGGCGCCTGCGCCTTCCTGCAAAAGCAGGGGGTCACGGTCTGCACCGTGCCGGTCGATGCGGCCGGGCAGGTCGTGCCCACCGCGCTGCAGGCCGCCCTGGCCCGCCGCCCGCGGCTGGTCAGCGTGCAGTACGCCAACAACGAGGTCGGCGTCATTCAGGACATCCCCGCCCTTGCGGCGCAGTGTGCGGCGGCCGGCGTGCCGCTGCACGTCGACGCCGTGCAGGCCGCCGGGCACCTGGAACTTTCGCTGGCCAACATCGACTACCTCACCGCTTCGGCCCACAAATTCGGCGGGCCCAAAGGCATCGGTTTTCTGTATGCCCGCCAGCCTGCCGCGCTGCAGCCGCTGATCTTCGGCGGCAGCCAGCAGGGAGGGCTGCGCCCGGGCACCGAGCCGGTCGCCCAGATCGTCGGCCTTGCCCGCGCGCTGGAACTGACCTGCGCCCGCCGGGCCGAAAGCGCCGCCGCCAAGCGCGCGCTGGCGGCCGATTTCTGCCGCACGCTGCGCGCAGGCTGGCCGCAGGCCCGCTTCCACAGCACAGCGGCCGGTCTGCCCGGCCTGGTCAGCGTCGGCCTGCCCGGCTTTGACGGCCAGGCCCTGACCTACCGCCTCGACCTGGCGGGGGTCTGCGTTTCCCCCGGGGCCGCCTGTGACAACACGGGCCGGTCCCACCCGTCCCATGTGCTGCTGGCCCTTGGGGGCACGGCGGCCGAGGACGCCCTTTGTACCCTGCGCTTCAGCTTTGGCGCGGCCAACCGCCCCGGCCACGGGGCCGAAGCCGCCCGCCGCCTGCTGCAAGCTCTGCAAAACCCCACCATTCAACCACACTAAAGGAGGTCACACACCATGGCATTTACCAAATGCTGGCTCGCCTACCCGGCCATCCCCGGTGCGGCCTGTGAAAAACTGACCGTCTGCGTCCCGGCGGGGGACGACCCCGTCCTGGCCAGCGCCCGGGCGGAGCTCGCCACCGGCTTCAAGGGTCTGTACGGCGCGGAGCTGGCCGACGCCCCCGGCCAGGCGGACGTCCGCCTGGAGATCGACCCGGCGCTTGACGCCGAAGGCTACCGCATCGCCGCGGGCGAAGGCCGCTGCAGCGTTGCGGGCGGCAGCGCCACCGGCGTGCTGTACGGCGTCTTTGCGCTGCTGCGCGCGCTGCAGATGAACGGCTGCGCCCTCAAGGACCTGACCCTGCGGCAGCAGGCGGCCCCGGCCAACGTTCATCGCATGCTCAACCACTGGGACAACATGGACGGCAGCATCGAGCGCGGCTACTCCGGCGATTCCTTCTTCTTCAAGGACGACGTCGTGCTGGTGGATGAGGACCGTCTCAACGCCTACGGCCGCATGCTGGCTTCGGTGGGCATCAACGGCATCGTCATCAACAACGTCAACGTCAAGCAGGCGGCCAGCTGGCTCATCACCGACCGCTACTTCGCCCCGCTGCGCCGCTATCAGGAGATCCTCGGCGCTTACGGCGTCAAGCTGTATCTGAGCATCAACTTCGCCGCGCCCATCGAGCTCGGCGGCATGGACACCTGCGACCCCTGCGACCCGGCTGTTGCCGCCTGGTGGAAGGAAAAGGCCGCCGATGTGTGGGCCAACCTGCCCGGTCTGGGCGGCTTCCTCGTCAAGGCCGACAGCGAAGGCCGCCCCGGCCCCTTCACCTACAACCGCACCCAGGCCGACGGCGCCAACATGCTGGCCGACGCCGTGGCGCCGTTCGGCGGCCACATCGTCTGGCGCTGCTTCGTCTACAACTGCCAGCAGGACTGGCGCGACACCAAGATCGACCGCGCCTGCGCGGGCTACAACGCCTTCATGCCGCTGGACGGCCAGTTCCGCGACAACGTCACGCTGCAGATCAAGAACGGCCCCATGGACTTCCAGGTGCGCGAGCCGGTCTCGCCGCTGATCGGCGGGCTCAAGCACACCCACATCATGGTCGAATTCCAGATCGCGCAGGAATACACCGGCCAGCAGCGCCATGTCTGCTATCTGATGCCGTGGTTCCGTCAGGTGCTCGACTTTGACCTGCGCACCCGCCCGGACAACAGCACGGTCGCCGCGCTCATCCGCGGTGCGGGCAACGGCATGGCCGCCGTCACCAACACCGGCAACGACGAAAACTGGACCGGCCACGATCTGGCCGCCGCCAACCTCTACGGCTTCGGCCGCCTGAGCTTTGACCCGACCATGAGCCCCGAGACCATCGCGGACGAATGGCTGCGCCAGACCTTCGGCCAGAACCCGCCGGTCGAAAAGACGCTGCACGAGATCCTCATGCAGTCCTGGCCCACCTACGAAAAATACAACGCGCCGCTGGGCGTGGGCTGGATGTGCAACCCCAACTATCACTACGGCCCGAACGTCGACGGCTACGAGTATGACCGCTGGGGCTGCTACCACCGCGCCTCCTTCGACGGCATCGGCATCGACCGCACCCCCACCGGCAGCGACTACTGCCACCAGTATGCGCCGGAGCTGGCCGAGATGTACGCCAATGTCGACACCTGCCCGGACGAATTGATCCTGTTCTTCCACCATCTGCCGTACAGCCATGTGCTCAAGAGCGGCAAGACCGTGCTGCAGCACATCTACGACACTCACTTTGAAGGCGCCGAGGACGCGGCCCGCTTCTATGACGAAGTCGTCGCCCTCAAGCCGTATCTCGACCCCGCGGTCTATGCCCGCCTGGAGGCGCGCTTTGCCCACCAGAAGGCCCATGCCTGCGAATGGCGCGATGTCATCAACACCTACTTCTACCGCAAGACCGGCATCCCCGACGCGCATGGCCGCAAGATCTATCCGTAAGCCCATCATTCTGCACAACAGGGAAGGGGCGCTGCGGCGCCGCAGCGTCCCTTCCTGCTGTTTTATGAACCGTTTTGTACCTTTACAATCAGCCAATAAAAAAGCGCCCCCTTGCGGGGACGCCTGGTTTTGGCTTTAAGAGAGGCTGCTGTTTGAGCCGAGCTTGCGGAACTCGCTGGGCGTACAGCCGATCTGCGATTTGAAGATCCGGTTGAATGTGGCCAGAGAGTTGAACCCCGACCGCATCGCCACTTCGGTGATGGGCAGGGTGAAATCCACCAGCAGGTTCTTGGCGTACAGGATGCGCCGCTCCAGCAGAAAGTTGTGGCAGGTCGTGCCGGTCATCGTCTTGAACAGGCGGGCAAAGTGATATTTGCTGAACCCGGCTTCGTTGGCCAGCTCGTCCAGCGAAAGGTTCTCGGTGCAGTGCGATGTGATGTAGTTGCACAGCTCGGTGAACCGCTCCTGCTGCTCCTGCTGCTTGGGCGTGTTCAGCTCCTCGCCGTGGATCTGGCGCGTGTAATGCCGCCCGATCGTCGCAAAGTAATGCAGCATCATCGAGGCGATCTCGCAGTCGCGGTAGGTGTCCGCCCCGCCGTATTCCGCTTCCATGCGCGTCAACTGCGCAAACAGGCTGTCGGCCAGGTCGGGGTCGTCGGCCCGGCGGAACAGCTTGTACGGGTGCAGCGTGGAGAAAAACAGCGAAAGCTCCTGGAACTGTTCGTAAAAGGAGTTGCTGAAGTTCACAATGTACCGCTCGCCGGAAGGCGGCGCCGTGATGCTGTGCAGCTCGCCGGAAGCGATGATCAGCACATCGTGCGGCAGCAGCGTCAGCGCCTGCCCGGCGATCGTCACCTGGTAGGTGTTCTCAATCGGGCAGATGATCTCCCCGGGCACATGCCAGTGCAGCGGGAAGTCCTCCGCTGTGTGGTTGTGGTACAGCCGCGTGGTGGACGAGACCTTGAAATCGACTGTCTCGGTCGTACCGTTGAGTTTTTCGATCATGGTTGTTTCCTCCCGGGAACATGGCGGGCGCGGCGCGCAGCCGGCCTCACAAAGCCTCGATGAACTGGTTGATGAAGTGCAGCGCCACCCCCAGCGGCACCGCGTGCTTGGGGTAGTGGCACAGCCGCACATAGTCGGCCGTCTCGGCAAAGGGGTCGCGCGCGGCGGTCAGCCGCCGCAGCTCGGGCAGGTAGGGCGGCAGATACTGCGCCAGATACCCGCCCAGCACGATGTTGCAGTCCAGCGCCATGCGGATCGAGACCAGCCCCACCGCCAGGTGGCGCAGATAGTCCGACCACAGCGTGCGGTAAGCAAGGTTGCCGGCTTCAAGCCCGGCAAAGAACTGCTCCACCGTGACGCCCAGATCGGTCGAAAGCCGGGCCGAGGAGCAGTACGCCTCCAGGCACCCGTGCTGGCCGCACTGGCAGGGCAGCCCGCCGGGCTGCACGCAGATGTGGCCGAACTCGCCGCTGCGCCCGTTGGCGCCGGTGTAGGGCACGCCGTCGATCAGCACGGCTCCGCCCACGCCGCCTTCCAGCGAAAGATAGGCAATGCTGCCCTTCTCCTGCTGGGCGAACCACTCGGCGTAACCGCCGCTGGTGGCGTCGTTGCTCAAAAGGACAGGGCAGGGGATGGCGTCGGCCAGCGGCTGCAGGTCCGCATCGTGCAGGTGCAGCGTCGGCGATGTCAGCACCCGCGTGCGCTCGGCGTTCAGGATGGCGGGCAGCGCAATGCCGGCGCCCAGCAGCTTTTCGCGGTTGAGCCCAAAGTCGTGCATGAACTGCGCCAGCTCCTCCGCCAGCAGGCGGCCCAGCTCGGCCAGGCTGCCGGTGCGCGGGTGGGAGCATTTGCGGTAAGCGATCTCCTCCAGCCGCAAATTGGCGGCCAGGATGCGGAAATGTTCACCCGAGACCGAGACCCCCAGCGCAAAGCGGGCGTTTTCGGCCACCGACAGCTGCACGGCCCGCCGCCCGCCGGTCGACTCCCGCATGCCGTTGGTCTGCACAAGCTCGGCGCGCAGCAGTTCGGCCAGGTTCTGGTGCACGGTCGGCGTGCTCAGGCCCAGGTCGTCGGCGATCTCCTGCTTGGAGCGCCCCTGCGGTGCGCTATACAGGTAGCGGTAGATCCGGTTGCGGGTCAGCCGCCGCCGCTCGGTCGCGGTCTGGTTCAGCTTCTCCATACAAACCTCACATAACTTAACAAAAGGGTTTCCGATGGGTAGATACTACTATACTAGCCAACGGCGGAAAAAATGTCAATGAAAGCGCGAAACCTTGGCGATTATTGCTGATAAACGCGAACTCTTTTTGTGCATTTCGGACATTGACACCGTGCCCTGCAAACAGTATCATATAAAAAGAACTTACATAAATGTTCTTTACAAAAGAACATGGAAAGGCGGTACATATGCTGTACATCGGCGTTGACCTTGGCACTTCGGCCTGCAAGTTTTTGCTGGTGGATGAAGAAGGCAAGGTTTGCAATCAAGTCACCCGGGAATACCCCCTGAGCATGCCGCATACCGGCTGGAGCGAGCAGAGCCCCGCCGGCTGGTGGAAGGCCTGCCTGGAAGGCATCCCCATGCTGCTCGAAGGCTTTGACCCCGCCCAGGTGCAGGGCATCGGCATCGGCGGCCAGATGCACGGCCTTGTGGCGCTGGACAGCGACGACAACGTCCTGCGCCCGGCCATCCTCTGGAACGACGGCCGCACGGCCAAGGAGACCGATTACCTCAACAACGAGATCGGCCGCGCCACCCTGAGCCGCTGCACCGGCAACATCGCGTTCGCCGGCTTTACCGCCCCCAAGATCCTGTGGATGAAGGCCAACGAGCCCGAACTCTATGCCCGCATCGCCAAGATCATGCTGCCCAAGGACTACCTGGTCTACTGCATGACCGGCGTGCATGCGACCGATTACTCCGACGCTTCCGGCATGCTGCTGCTCGATGTCGAGCACAAGTGCTGGAGCAAGGAAATGTGCGAGATCTGCGGCGTTCAGCCCGAATGGCTGGCCACGCTGTACGAAAGCTGGGAGCAGGTCGGCACCCTCAAGCCCGAAGTCGCCAAAGCGCTGGGCCTGTCCGAGAACGTCAAGGTCTGCGCGGGCGCGGGCGACAACGCCGCCGCGGCCGTGGGCACTGGCACCGTCGGCGACGGCCGCTGCAACATCTCGCTCGGCACCTCCGGCACCATCTTCATCTCCAGCAAGAAGTTCGGTGTCGACGATACCAACGGCCTGCACGCGTTCGCCCATGCGGACGGCGGCTGGCACCTGATGGGCTGCATGCTGTCTGCCGCTTCCTGCAACAAGTGGTGGATGGACGACATCCTCAAAGTCACCGACAAGGATTACCCGGCCGAGCAGGCCCCCATCACCAACGACCACCTGGGCCGCAACAAGGTCTTCTTCCTGCCCTATCTGATGGGCGAGCGCAGCCCCATCAACGACACCGACTCCCGCGGTACGCTGATCGGCCTGAGCATGGACACCACCCGCGCCGACATCACCCAGGCCGTCATGGAAGGCGTCTCCTTCGCCATCCGTGACTGCTATGAGGTCGCCCGCAGCCTGGGTGTCGAGATCCCGCGCTCCAACATCTGCGGCGGCGGCGCCAAGAGCCCGCTGTGGTGCAACATCATGGCGAACGTCCTCGGCATTCCGCTGGACATCCTCGTCACCGAGCAGGGCCCCGGCTACGGCGGCGCGCTGCTGGCCATGGTCTGCTGCGGCCGTTACGCCACCGTGCAGGAGGCGACCGACGCGCTCGTGCATGTGTCCCGCACCATCGAGCCCGACCCCGAACTGACCGCCCGCTATGAGGAGCGCTACCAGAAGTTCAAGCAGATCTATCCGACCTGCAAACCTCTTTTCAAAAAGCTCGCGGAATGATATACTTGTTTTAAAAAGGGGGTTTTTCTCATGAAGATCTATCCTGTCTCCGCGCCTGAGTTTGCGCCCTACGGCCGTGTGATCACCGGCTACGAGGCGGAATGCAAGGCCATCACCGCGGCGCTGGCCGCCCACACCCCGCTGCCCGAAGCCACCGACTATGTGCCGGAGGAACCGGCCCTGCAGTCTCTGCCCGAGGCGAAGACCCTCGGCGTGGCGCTGTACGGCGGCATGCCGGTCCAGTTCGGCTGGTGCAACGGCCACAACACCAAGCTCAACTGCCTGGAGTATCACCGTGACAGCGAGTTCAACCTCGGCACCGAGGACTTCGTCCTGCTGCTTGCCCGCGAGGACGACATTGTCGGCGGCAAGCTGGACACCGCCAAGGTCAAGGCGTTCCGCGTGCCCGCCGGGGTCCTGGTGGAAGTGTACGCCACCTCGCTGCACTACGCGCCCTGCCACACCGACCCCGCCAAGGGCTTCCGCGTGATGGTGGCGCTGCCGCAGGGCACCAACACCGCCAAGCCGGAGCTGCCGGTGCGCGGCGGCGACGATGCCTGCCTGTGGGCCTGCAATAAATGGCTGCTGGCCCACCCCGAATCTGCCGAAGCCGGACAGGGCGCCGTGGTTGCTCTGACCGGAGTGAATACCGACATCGCAAACGACCTGTAAACAAAACACGAACGGAGGAATTTTCTATGAAATCCACTAACATCCCCGAAGTCAAGCTGGGTCTCATCGCCGTCAGCCGCGACTGCTTCCCCATTGAGCTGAGCCAGAAGCGCCGCGCCGCCGTGGCCGCCGCCTGCGCCGCCAAGGGCGTCGACATCTACGAGGCCAAGACCACCGTCGAAAACGAGAAGGACATGCTCGCCGCCGTCAAGGAAGTCACCGAAGCCGGCTGCAACGCCCTGACCGTCTTCCTCGGCAACTTCGGCCCTGAGACCCCCGAGACCCTGATCGCCAAGTACTTTGACGGCCCCTGCATGTTCGTGGCGGCTGCCGAAGGCGACGGCGACCTGATCAACGGCCGCGGCGACGCGTACTGCGGTATGCTGAACTGCTCCTACAACCTCGGCATGCGCCACCTCAACGGCTATATCCCCGAGTATCCGATCGGCACCGCCGAGGAACTGGCCGACAAGATGGCCGAGTTCGTCCCGATGGCCCGCGCGATCATCGGCGTCAAGAACCTGAAGATCATCACCTTCGGCCCCCGCCCGCAGGACTTCTTCGCCTGCAACGCCCCCATCATGGGCCTGTACAAGCTCGGCGTCGAGGTCGAAGAGAACTCTGAGCTCGACCTGCTCGTCGCCTACAAAGAGCATGCCAACGACCCCCGCATCGACGATGTCTGCAAGGACATGGCCGCCGAGATGGGCGAAGGCAAGTACTATCCCGACCTGCTGGCCCGCATGGCGCAGTTTGAGCTGACCCTGCTCGACTGGGCCGAGGCCCACAAGGGCAGCCGTCAGTATGTCGCTTTTGCCGACAAGTGCTGGCCCGCCTTCCCGTCTCAGTTCGGCTTTGAGCCCTGCTACGTCAACTCCCGCCTGGCTTCCCGCGGCATCCCCGTCTCCTGCGAAGTCGATATCTACGGCGCTCTGTCCGAGTACATCGGCATGTGCATCTCCGGCGATACCGTCACGCTGCTCGACATCAACAATAGCGTGCCGCAGTACCTGTATGACGAGGACATCAAGGGCAAGTTCGACTACACCCTCACCGATACCTTCATGGGCTTCCACTGCGGCAACACGCCTTCCTGCAAGATGTGCGCCGACCGCGCGGTCAAGTACCAGCTGATCCAGCACCGCCTGCTCGAGCCCGCCGGCAGCGAGCCCGATTTCACCCGCGGCACGCTGGAAGGCGACATCGCCGCTTCCGACATCACCTTCTACCGCCTGCAGTGCGACAGCGAAGGCGTCCTGCGCAGCTACATCGCCGAGGGCGAAGTCCTGCCGGTCGCGACCCGCTCCTTCGGCGGTATCGGTGTGTTCGCCATCCACGACATGGGCCGCTTCTACCGCCATGTCCTGGTCCAGAAGCACTATCCGCACCATGGCGCCGTGGCCTTCGGCCATTACGGCAAGCTGATGTTCGAGGTCTTCAAGTTCCTCGGCGTCGCCGACATCGCCTGGAACCAGCCCAAGAGCCTGCCCTACGCCACCGAAAATCCCTGGGCTTGACGCCTGAGCGGCTATGCCGCGAAATTGCGCGCAGCGCAATGCGTCAACGGGCGGCAGCCCGTTCCACTGTCACCGGCCGCCGAACAGGCGGCCAGTGCCGGGGCGCGAGCCGTTCCCGCCGGGAGCGGTAGGCTATGCCGCGAAATTGCGCGCAGCGCAATGCGTCAACGGGCGGAGCAACAGGCTTTGCCCAATATCCAATATCATCGCCGTTATCCGTTTTGAAACCGTAGAATAGAATTCTGCAGGGGCGGCCGCATGCCAAGCGAGGACCCAATGGTCCGCCCGTGCGCATGCGGTGCGCCCCTGCGGTTTTCTGTTACATAGGCACGCAGTCAACCAGAAACGAAAGAAAGGATGCAAAGACCATGAGATTCTTCATTGATACCGCCAATGTGGACGAGATCCGCAAAGCCAACGACATGGGCGTCATCGCCGGCGTTACCACCAACCCCAGCCTGATCGCCAAGGAAGGCCGCGACTATGCCGAGACCCTGGCCGAGATCGCCACCTTCGTGGACGGCCCCATCTCCGGCGAGGTCAAGGCCACCACCACCGACGCCGAGACCATGGTCAAGGAAGGCGAGGCCATCTACGCGCTCGATCCCAAGCACATGGTCGTCAAGATCCCCATGACCGGCGAAGGCCTCAAGGCCATCAAGGCGCTGTCCGCCAAGGGCATCCCCACCAACTGCACCCTGATCTTCACCGCCAACCAGGCCCTGCTGGCCGCCCGCGCCGGCGCGACCTACGTCAGCCCGTTCCTCGGCCGTCTGGACGATATCTCCCAGCCCGGCATCGAGCTGATCGAGTCCATCCGCGGCATCTTCTGCAACTATCCCGAGATCAAGACCCAGATCATCGCCGCCAGCGTGCGCAACCCGATCCATGTCACCGACTGCGCTCTTGCCGGCGCCGACATCGCCACCGTGCCCTACAAGGTCATCGAGCAGATGCTGCATCACCCGCTGACCGACTCCGGCATCGAGAAGTTCAAGGCCGACTACTGCAAGGTGTTTGGTGAATAATATGACGAACGAAGAACGTAAAGCGCTGCAGATCGCAGCCTGCAAAGTCCGCATGGGTGTGATCGAATCCACCCACGGGGCCAAGGCCGGCCACCCCGGCGGCAGCCTCTCGGCGGCCGAAATGTTCGCGTACCTTTATAACAAAGAGATGCGCATCGACCCCGCCGATCCCAAATGGGACGACCGCGACCGCTTCGTGCTCTCCAAGGGCCACACGGCCCCCGGCCTGTACAGCGCACTGGCCTACCGCGGCTTCTTCCCGGTCGCGGACCTGCCCACGCTGCGCCACATCGACAGCTACCTGCAGGGCCACCCCAACATGAACACGGTCCCCGGCGTCGATATGTCCACCGGCTCGCTCGGCCAGGGCGTTTCCTGCGCCGCGGGCATGGCCAAGGCCGCCAAGTACCTCAAGAAAGACAACGTCCGCGTCTACACGCTGCTGGGCGACGGCGAGATCGAGGAGGGCGAAGTCTGGGAGGCGTTCATGTTCGCCGCCAAGTATGCTCTCGATAACTTCTGCGTCATCATCGACCTCAACGGCCTGCAGATCGACGGCCCCACAAAGGACGTCATGAACACCGAACCGGTCGACGCCAAGATGCGCGACTTCGGCTTTGAGGTCGTCACGATCAACGGCCACGATGTGGACGAGATCGAGAAGGCGTTCGACGTCTTCCACGCGACGTCCGGCAAGCCCACCGCCATCCTCATGCACACCACCAAGGGCAAGGGCGTCAGCTTTATGGAAAACCAGGTCGGCTGGCACGGCAAGGCCCCCAATGACGAAGAGTACAAGACCGCCATGGACGAACTCAACGCCCAGATGGCAGAACTGGAGGCGCAAGCATGAGTGATGTCAAGAAGATCGCCACCCGCGACAGCTACGGCAACGCGCTGGTAGAACTGGCGAAAGATCATCCCGATGTCGTCGTGCTGGACGCCGACCTGGCCGCCGCCACCAAGACCGGCGTGCTCAAAAAAGCCTACCCCGACCGCCACTTTGACTGCGGCATTGCCGAGAGCAACATGGTGGCCGTGGCCGCCGGCATGGCGGCGATGGGCCTTGTGCCGTTCGCTTCCAGCTTTGCGATGTTTGCGGCCGGCCGCGCGTTCGAGCAGGTCCGCAACTCCATCGGCTACCCGCACCTCAACGTCAAGATCGGCGCCACCCACGGCGGCATCTCGGTCGGCGAGGATGGCGCTTCGCACCAGTGCTGCGAGGATTTCGCGCTCATGCGCTCGATCCCCGGCATGACCGTGCTCTGCCCGTCTGACGACGTCGAAGCCCGCGCCGCCGTCAAGGCCGCCTACGAACACGAAGGGCCCGTCTACCTGCGCTTCGGCCGCCTGGCGCTGCCCGTGTTCCATGACGAAGCCAACTTCAAGTTCGAGATCGGCAAGGGCGAGCAGCTCACCGAGGGCAACGATGTGGCCATCCTCGCCACCGGCCTCGAAGTGGGCGAAGCGCTGACCGCGGCCGAAACCCTCAAAAACGAGGGCATCCACGCCCGCGTCATCAACCTCTGCACGATCAAGCCGCTCGACGAGGAGATCGTCGTCAAGGCGGCGCGCGAGTGCGGCGCCGTCGTCACCTGCGAAGAGCACAGCGTCTTCGGCGGCCTCGGCGAAGCCGTCGCCGGTGTTCTGGCCGAGCAGTGCCCGACCAAAATGCGCCGTGTCGGCGTCAAGGACGTGTTCGGCCACTCCGGCCCCGCGTGGGACCTGCTCGAGCAGTTCGGCCTGCGTGCGGACGCCATCATCGCCGCTGTAAAGGAGCTGATCTAAGATGATCGCCATTGGCTGTGACCACGGTGGCTACGAGCTCAAGCAGAAGATCCTGGCCCACCTGACCGAGCGCGGTCTCGAATACCAGGATTTCGGCTGCGACTCGACCGCTTCGGTCGATTACCCTGTCTACGGCAAGGCCGTGGCCCACGCGGTGGCCGAAGGCCGCTGCGACCGCGGCATCGTCATCTGCTCCACCGGCATCGGCATCTCGATCGCCGCCAACAAGGTGCCCGGCATCCGCTGCGCCTTGTGCGGGGACTGCTTCTCCGCCCGGGCCACGCGCCAGCACAACGACGCCAACGTCCTGGCGCTCGGCGCGCTTGTGACCGGCCCCGGCCTGGCGCTGCAGATCGTGGACATTTTCCTGGACACTCCGTTTTCCGGCGAAGAGCGGCACAGCCGCCGCATCAGTCAGTTGGAGGAGACCCATGCTTGAATTCTGCGCCTCGATCCTGGCGGCGGACTTTGCCCGCCTTGGTCAGGATGTCGGCGCGGCCGAGGCCGCGGGCGTCGATGTGTTCCACATCGACGTGATGGACGGGCATTTTGTGCCCACCATCTCCTTTGGCCCGCTGGTGGCCCGCGCGCTGCGCGGGGTGACGGCCAAACCGCTGGACGTACACCTGATGGTGGAAGTCCCGCAGCAGTTTGTGCCGGAGCTGGCCGCCATCGGCGTCGACCGTATCTCGGTCCACCGGGAGGTGCCCGGCGGGCCGGACGCGGCGCTGGCGGCCATCCATGCGGCGGGGCTCAAGGCGGGCCTGGTGCTCAACCCCGAGACCCCGGTCGAGGCCGCCGAACCTTACCTGCCCCTGTGCGACCAGATCCTGTTGATGACGGTGCACCCGGGCCGCGGCGGCCAGGCGTATCTGCCCGGCAGCAGCGAGAAGATCGCCGCCATGCGGGCGCTGCTGCAAAAGGCGGGTTCCCCGGCCATCATCCAGGTCGATGGAGGGCTCAACGCCAAAACGCTGCCCGAAGCCCGGGCCGCGGGCGCGGATTCCTTCATCATGGGCAGCGCCGTCTTTGGCGGCGATATCCGCCGGAACCTGCAGCAGCTGCGGCAGGCGGCGGGCATGCCCTGACCATATCCTTTTGCGATTTCCTCAATTTCCCTTCCCATATTTCCCAAACACAGCAGGCGCTGTCCCTTTGCCGGGGCAGCGCCTGTTGTGTTTGTTTGGGCCTGCGGTACGCTTCACAGTTTGGTCAAACAATGTTTGGAGTTCTTTCAAACTTCTTTTATACGTCTGCTACATTTCCGGCCTATCATAAAAAGCACAACAAAGGCAGGGCGGAAACATTCGCCCGCCGTTCACCGCACCCGGCCATGCGAGGGCAACCGCCCGGTCCGGGCAGCGGACAACCAACAAGGCCATTGCGCCATCACATAAATGCAAACCGCCGCACCGGCAGCTGCCTGCCCCGTGCGGCGGTTTGCTCGTAAAAATAAAAAGCGGACGCCGTACCATGGGCGCCCCGTGCGGCAAACAAAAACGGCCGGTCATAAGACCGGCCGTTTCGTGTGGTGCGCGGTACAGGACTCGAACCTGTGACCTCCTGCACGTCAAGCAGATGCTCTACCAGCTGAGCTAACCGCGCATTTGTCAGTTGCGACTTTTATACTATACCAAACCTTGCGCCAAAAATCAAGCCTTTTTTGAAAAAAATATTTGTTTTTGGGGGCGTTTTCCCGCTCCTTGGCGCGGCAGCGGGCGGCGGGCGGGTAAAATCACCGCCGCAGCGCGCAAAATATCCGGCGCGCCCGGCACGGCTGCTCTTGCTGTTTTGCTGAAAATATGGTATACTACTTTGGTTAAAATGGCGAGGTGTAACGAAATGCGCGTGATTGGCATCGACCCCGGCTATGCGATCGTCGGCTGGGGCGTGGTGGATTATGTGGGCAACCGCTTTGCCCCGGTGGGGTACGGCGCGGTGCTGACCGATAAGGATACCCCTTTTGAGCAGCGCCTGGCCGAAATTTACGAAGGCGTGCAGGACATCCTGCGCCGCTACCAGCCGCAGGCGCTCTCGCTCGAAAAGCTGTTCTATCAGCACAACCAGACCACCGTCATCGGCGTGGCCGAAGCCCGCGGCGTCATCCTGCTTGCGGCGGCCCAGGCCGGGGTGCCGGTGTACGAGTATACGCCGATGCAGGTCAAGCAGGCCGTGACCGGGTACGGCAAGGCGGTCAAGCGCCAGATCCAGGAGATGACCCGCACGCTGCTCAAGCTGCCCGCCATCCCCAAACCGGACGATACCGCCGACGCGCTGGCCATGGCCGTGACCCACTGTCACTGCAGCCGCAGCCAGCTGCTGGGCACCGCGCCGCGCTGAACCGCGGCCCCGTATAGAAAGAGGAACAAGGCATGATCTATTGTCTGACAGGCAAAATACTGAAAAAGACGCTGGACACTGTCGTTATCAGCTGCGCCGGGGTCGGCTACGCGGCCCAGGTGCCCACCACCACGGCCGAGGCCCTGCCCGCCGCGGGCCACGAAGCCACGCTGTACACCGTGCTCTCGGTGAGCGAAAACGACGTCGCCCTCTACGGCTTTGCCAGCGAGGACCAGCGCGCCTGCTTCAAGCTGCTGACCTCGGTTTCGGGCGTCGGCCCCAAGGCCGGGCTGGCGATCCTGTCCATCCTCACGCCGGAAAAAGTCGCGCTGGCGGCTTCCTCCGGCGACCACAAGGCGTTCACCGCGGCGTCCGGCGTCGGCCCCAAGCTCGCGCAGCGCATCGCGCTCGAACTCAAGGACAAGGTCGGCAAGGGGCTGGCCGCCGGAACCGGCTTCGCCGCCGCAGGCACGGCCGCCCCGCCCCCGGCCAGCGCCTCCGCCCAGGCGGTGGCCGCGCTGGTCAGCCTCGGCTACACGGCGTCGGAGGCTTCGATGGCCGTCGCCCGTGTCGACGATACGCTGCCGGTGCAGGACATCATCAAGATCGCCCTGCGCGGGCTGTCCCGTGCCGGGCGCTGAACCGCCCACCGCTCTGCATCCATAAAACATAGAAGGGAACACCATGACGCAAAATCAGGAATATACCGTCGACCCGACCCGGCTCGTCAGCCCGGACCCCGGCCCCGCCGACGCAGAAGAAAACAGCCTGCGCCCCAAAACGCTGGATGATTATGTCGGCCAGGACAAGGTCAAGGGCAACCTGCGCATCTATCTGCGCGCGGCGCAGCAGCGCGGCGAGCCGATGGACCATATCCTTTTGTACGGCCCGCCCGGTCTTGGCAAAACAACGCTGGCCGGCATCGTCGCGCAGGAGATGGGCGTGCAGGTGCGCATCACCTCCGGCCCGGCCATCGAAAAGCCCGGCGACCTGGCCGCGCTGCTGACCAACCTGCAGGAGGGGGACATCCTCTTTATTGATGAGATCCACCGCCTGTCCCGCCAGGTCGAGGAGGTGCTCTACCCGGCGCTCGAGGACTTCGCGCTCGATATCATGATCGGCAAAGGCCCTTCGGCCCAGAGCATCCGCATCAACCTGCCGCGCTTCACGCTCATCGGCGCCACGACCCGCGCCGGGCAGCTCACCGGTCCGCTGCGCGACCGTTTCGGCATCCTGCTCAAGCTCGAGCCCTACAGCCCGGACGAACTGGCCCGCATCATCACGCGCAGCGCGGGAATTCTCGGCATTCCCATCGACCATGACGGCGCGCTGGAGCTCGCGCGCTGCAGCCGCGGCACGCCGCGCATCGCCAACCGCCTGCTCAAGCGGGTGCGCGATTTCGCGACCGTGCAGGGCGACGGCGCCATCGACGGCGCCATCGCCGTCGCGGCGCGCAAGCAGATGGACATTGACGCGCAGGGCCTGGACGAGCTCGACCGCGGCGTGCTGCGCGCGATCATCGAGCTGTACGGCGGCGGCCCGGTCGGCCTTGACACGCTGGCCGCCGCGCTGGGCGAGGAGAGTGTCACGCTGGAGGACCTCTGCGAGCCCTACCTGATGCAGCTCGGCTACCTGACCCGCACCCCGCGCGGCCGCTGCGTCACCCGCCTGGCCTATGAACACCTGCGCCTGCCCGTGCCCCGCCGCCTGCGCGAGGACGACGAGACCGACGGCGGCCAGCAGAGACTGTACTGATATAAATTAGGAATGAGGAATGAGGAATTGATTCTGGGCGAGGCTGCAGGCCATAAAGAATAAAGTGCCTGACAGCATATACATTGCGCCGCTACCTGATCACTTTTTTTGAGCGCGCCTTTGGCGCGCGATCCACCACAATTCCTAATTTCTAATTCCTCATTCTATTGACCATATTGCTTTCTCCCCGCAGGGGAAAAGCCGGAAAGGAAACTGTATGCGACCCGCAGATACCTGGCAGGACTATGAACTGATCGACGCCACCAACCACAACCGGCTCGAACGCTGGGGCCAGACGCTGCTGATCCGCCCCGACCCGCAGATCATCTGGAAAAGCGAGCCGGTCAGCCCGCTGTGGAACCAGGCGGACGCCGTTTACCACCGCTCGGCCAAAGGCGGCGGCAGCTGGGAACAGCGCCGCAAGCTGCCCGCGCGCTGGCGCATCGGCTGGCAGGACCTCACCCTCATCGTCAGTCCCACCGGCTTCAAGCATACCGGCGTCTTTCCGGAGCAGGCCGTCAACTGGGCCTGGTACCGCGAAAAGATCGCGGCGGGCGGCCGCCCCGTCAAGGTGCTCAACCTGTTCGGCTACACCGGCGGGGCCACGCTGGCCTGCCTGGCGGCCGGGGCTTCGGTCACGCATGTCGACGCCTCCAAGGGCATGGTGGCCTGGGCGCGGGAAAACGCCGCGGCCAGCGGCCTTGCCGACCGCCCCTGCCGCTGGATCGTGGACGACTGCATGAAGTTCGTCGCCCGCGAGATCCGCCGCGGCAGCCGGTATGACGGCGTCATTATGGACCCGCCCAGCTACGGCCGCGGCCCCGGGGGCGAGGTGTGGAAGCTGGAGGACAGCGTCTTTGACCTCATCACGCTCACGGCGCAGGTCCTCACCGATACGCCGCTGTTCTTTGCCATCAACTCCTACACCGAGGGCCTCAGCCCGGCGGTCATGGAATACATTTTGAAAACCACGCTCTGCCCGCGCCTGGGCGGGCGCACCGCCTGCGACGAGATCGGCCTGCCGGTCTCGGCCACCGGCGGCGTCGTGCCCTGCGGCGCGACCGCGCTGTGGCAGCAAGACTGATGAAGGGGGATTCGCCCATGGACCCGATGCTCCGCGCACAGGAGGTGCGCTTCCGCTATGACCCCGAGACCCCGGACTACGCCGTGGACGGCGTGAGCCTTACGGTCGGCAAGGGCGAGTTCGTCGCTGTGCTCGGCGCCAACGGCTGCGGCAAAAGCACGCTCGCCAAACATTTCAACGCCATTCTTCTGCCGGAATCCGGCGCCGTCTTTGTCGAAGATATCGACACGCGCGACGAAAGCCGCCTGTACGATGTGCGCCAGAAGGCGGGCATGGTGTTCCAGAACCCGGACAACCAGATCGTCGCCACCATTGTCGAGGAGGACGTCGCCTTCGCGCTTGAAAACCTCGGCGTGCCCACGGACGAAATGCGCACCCGCGTCGACGACGCGATGAAGATGACCGGCATCTACGACTATCGCGAAAAAGCCCCGCACAAGCTCTCGGGCGGGCAGAAGCAGCGCGTCGCCATCGCGGGCGTCATCGCGATGCGGCCGGACTGCCTGATTTTGGACGAAGCCACCGCCATGCTGGACCCGCGCGGCCGCAAGGCGGTCATGGATACGATCCGCCAGCTGCGCGCGGCGGGCATCTCGATCGTCTCGATCACCCATTATATGGAGGAGGCCGCCCAGGCCGACCGCGTGCTGGTCATGAGCCACGGCCGCATTGTGATGGAGGGCACGCCCGAGCAGGTGTTCAGCCAGACCCGGCGCCTGCAGAGCTATCACCTCGACGTGCCCCAGGCCGCCGAACTGCGCGACGAGCTGGCCGCCGCCGGCCTGCCGCTGCCGGAGGAAGTCATCACGCCGGAAGCCTGCGCGCAGGCACTGTACGATCTGCTCAAGTAAAACCATTCCAACGCCAAAAAGGGCGCAGCTTCACCGGCCGGAACACAGGGGCCGGGCGGCATGCGCAGGGAAGGAACCGTTATGTCAGAGATCATCCGCTGTGAACATCTGCGCTACGTCTACAACCCCGGTCTGCCGGACGAGACCGTCGCGCTCGACGATGTGAATTTCTCGATGGAAGAGGGGGACTTTGTCGGCATCATCGGCTCGACCGGCAGCGGCAAGTCTACCCTTATCAGCCACTTCAACGGCCTGGACCGCCCCACGGCGGGCCGCATCCTCATTGACGGGCAGGACATGTGGGCCCCCGGCGCGGACCTGCGCAGCTTCCGCTTTCTGGTCGGGCTGGTGTTCCAGTACCCAGAATACCAGCTGTTCGAGGAGACCTGCGCCCGTGATATCGCCTACGGTCCGCGCAACATGGGCCTGGACGAAGCTGAGATCGCCCGCCGTGTCGAGGAAGCCGCCGCTTTCACCGGGCTGGACAGGGCCCTGCTCGAGCGCAGCCCGTTCGAGCTTTCGGGCGGGCAGAAGCGCCGCGTCGCCATCGCCGGCGTCATGGCGATGGAACCGCGCATCCTGGTGCTGGATGAACCCGCCGCGGGCCTTGACCCCGAGGGCCGCGATACCATCCTGACCCAGATCAAAGAATACCACCGCAAGACCGGCGTCACCGTTGTGCTGGTCAGCCACTCGATGGAGGACATCGCCAAATATGCCGACAAAGTGCTGGTCATGCACCGCGCGCATGTGGCGATGTACGACACGGTCGAAAAGGTCTTTGCCCGCGCGCCGGAGCTGCTCGAGCTCGGCCTCTCGGTGCCGCAGGTCACGCAGATCTTCCTGCGCCTCAAAGAGATGGGCCTTGATATAAAGACCGACGTCTACACGATGCCCTATGCGGTCAAGACGGTGCTCAAGGCCTGGAACGCCCGCCACCCGGACAAGGCCCTGCCCATCGAAAGGGGGGACAGCCATGCTTCGTGATATTACGATCGGCCAGCATTTCCCCGGCCATTCGGTGCTGCACCGCTGCGACCCGCGCCTCAAGCTGATCGGCGTCATCGCCTACATCATCGTGCTGTTTGTCGCCTCCAACCCGCTGGGCATCACGCTGTCGCTGGCCATGCTCGTGCTGCTTTACCGCGTCGCGCAGATCCCGCTCAAGCTGATCCTCAAAAGCCTCAAGCCCATCGTGCCGCTGATCGTGTTCACGGCCGTGCTCAACCTGTTCTTTGTCTCGGGCGAAGGCGAACCGCTGTGGCAGTTCTGGGTGCTGCGCGTCTACCGCGAAGGCGTCAACTACGCCGTGCTCATGGCTACCCGCGTCATCGCGCTCATCGCGGGAACCAGCCTTTTGACCTACACGACCAGCCCCATCGTGCTGACCGATGCGATCGAATCGCTGCTGCGCCCGCTGCAGAAACTGCACTTCCCGGTGCATGAGCTCGCGATGATGATGACCATTGCGCTGCGCTTTATCCCGACGCTGATCGACGAGACCGAAAAGATCATGAACGCCCAGAAAGCCCGCGGCGCCAAGCTCGATAACGGCAAATTCACCGAGCGCATCCGCGCGCTGATCCCCATCCTGATCCCGCTGTTCATCTCGGCCTTCCGCCGCGCCGACGAACTGGCGATGGCGATGGAATGCCGCTGCTACCACGGCGGCGAAGGCCGCACCCGCTTGAAGGTGCTGCGCTTCGGCCGCCTGGACATCCTCTGCGCCGCCGCTCTCACGGCGATGCTGGCGGTGATCCTTGCGACGAAGTTTTTCTTCTGATTTTAGTGACTTCGGGGGGGCTCCGGCGCGGCGCGCCGCCCGCCCCAAAATCCAAACGCTCAAACAGGGAATACAACATGAACGTCCTTCTCTGGCTTGCCTACAAGGGTACAAACTATGCGGGCTTCCAGGTGCAGCCCAACGCGCCGACCGTCTGCAGCACGCTGCAGGACGCGATGCAGGCCGTGCTTGGCTGCCGCCCCGACGTCAAGGGCTGTTCGCGCACCGATGCAGGCGTGCATGCGCGCCGTTTCGCGCTCAATTTCCACTATGATGGAAAGGTGCCGCTGCGGCAGCTGCCGCTGGCCTTCAACGCCCACCTGCCGCCCGATATCCGCGTGCTGGAAGCCCTGTCGGTCCCGGAAGATTTCCACGCCCGCTATGCGGCCCACGCCAAGACCTACGCCTACCGCATCCGCAGCGGCGCGGTCGACGATCCGTTCGACAGCGATTTTACCTACCGCGTCGCCGCGCCGCTTGACCTGGCCGCCATGCAGCGCGCCGCCGCCGGTTTTGTCGGCACGCACGATTTTCTGGCGCTCTGCGCGTCCGGGTCCAGCGTGGCCGCCCGCGGCGATACCGTGCGCACGGTGTCGGCCTGCACGGTCACGGCGGCGGACGGCGTCTACACGCTGACCGTCACGGCGGACGGCTATCTCTACAATATGGTGCGCATCCTGGCCGGTACGGTGCTGCAGGCCGGGCGCGGCAAGCTGGACCCCGCCGCGGTGCCCACCATCCTGCAAAGCCGGGACCGCAGCCGTGCGGGCCCGACGCTGCCCGCCTGCGGGCTTTGCCTGCTGCGCGTCGACTACGACTGAAACAAGTTGGGGTATATCTGAAAAAAGAGAGGAGGGGAGCGCATGCGCGCCGAAGATAAGGAACGCCTGGCCCGCCGCCAGCGCATGCTGGCGCGCGAGCGCGGGGAGCCGCTGCCGCAGCCGCCGGCCCAGGCGGCGGACAAACCGCCCGCCGCCCCGCCGCCCGCCGCGCCCCCGGCTGGCGCGGCGCAGAAAAAGCCGCCCGCCCGCCCGGCGGCCACGGCGGCCGCGCAGCCGCCGCAGGCGGCGGAACCCGCGCCCGCCGCGGCGCGCCTGCGCCCTTTAAGCCCCATCCTGCGCCGCCGCAAACGCCGCCGCCGTCTGGCGGCCGCCGCGCTGGCGCTGGCGGCGCTGCTCGTGCTGGCCGGGCTCAGCGGCGCGCTGGGCGCGCTGGGGGCGCTCGCCGGGGACGCCGTCGACTCGGCCTACCTCTACCTGCACCGCGGCAGCGGCTGGCCTGCCGAGACCGGCATCGAATCGCCCTCCCGCGTGGAGCCGCTGGCCGGCGGTTTCGTCGTGCTGGACGCCGAGGACACGGCCGTCTATTCGGCCTACGGCAGCTGCATCCGCACCATCCAGCCCGGCTACGCCCGCCCGGCCCTGGCCGCGGGCAACACGCGCTTTGTGCTGTACGACCGCACGGGGACCAGCGTGCGGGTGGAAAGCCGTACCCGCACGCTCAAAACGCTGACCATGCCGCAGGCGGTCATGCTGTGCGCCATCTCCTCCAACGGCACGCTGGGCGTCGTCACCCAGGCCGAGCGCTATGTGGCGCAGCTGCAGCTGCTGGACGCCGCCACCTATGAACCGCTCTTTACCTGGAAGATGACCCGCGAGGACGGCACGCCGGTGGCGCTGGCTTTCGCGCCGGACAACCGCCGCTTTGCCGTCGGCACCGTCGCAGCGCGCGACGGCCGCCTGGTCTCCAAGGTAAGTTTGAGCCGCATTGCCGGCAAGGACGCCCCGCTGACCTATACGGCGGACGCGGGCAGCATGATCCTGCAGCTGCAGTGGCTGCCCGGCGGCCGCCTGCTGGCGGTGCTGGATACCTGCGCCGTGCTGCTTGACCCCGACACCGGGACCGAGCTCGCGCGCTATGATTTTGCCGGGCGCGAGCTGCTCGGCGTCTCGGTCAGCGGGCGCACGGCGGCGCTGCTGCTGGGCAGCCACAGCGGCAGCAGCCTGGTGCTGCTGGACGCCGCGCTCACGCTGCTGGCCGAAGCCGACGCGGCCCAGGCCACCGCCGTGACCTGCACCGATACCGCCGCCTATCTCATCGAAAACAACACCGTCGCCTGCTATACGCTGGACGGCAGCCTGCGCTGGGTGCATGCCTACGAGAGCCGCCCGCAGCTGGTGCTGGACGCCGCCCAGACGCTGCTGTTCACCGCAGGCCGCGCCGAGGTCCTCTCGGCGCCGGAATAAACCCGGCGCTGTCATTTGGGCCATCCGGGTCATTTGGGAAAGTAAAGGGAATATACAATTATGAACACTGCTTTTTATGCTCTGATCTATGACGTCATCTTCCTTGCGCTGCTCATCGCCGCGGCGCTGTTGGGCCGCCGCCGCGGCTTTGTGGCTTCGCTCGTGCTGCTGGTCGGCAGCGTGGCGGCCATCCTGGGCGCGGCGTGGGCCGCGCGCACCTTCGCGCCTGCGTTATACGATTCCGCGTTCGCCCCGCTCATCAGCGAGCAGGTCGCCGCGATCCTGGCCGAAGCGGGCGGCGACGCCGCAGAACTGCTGGCCCGCCTCGACTTCCTGCCGCAGAGCATCGCCGCAGCGCTGGCGAACGTCCTCTCCCGTGTCGAGGGCACGGCCGGGCCGCAGGCCGCCGAAGCGCTGACCCCGGTCATCCTGCCGCTGGTGCAGGCGCTTTTGTTCCTCGTCGTCTATCTCGTCCTGCGCGCGCTTGTGCGGCTGGTCGCGTCGCTGCTGCGCCACCTCAACGCCGTGCCGGTCGTCGGTTCGCTCAACCGCGTGCTGGGGCTTGTGCTGGGTCTCGGCATCGGCGCGGTCAACTGCTGGGTCTGCGCCATGGTGCTGTGGCTGGCCTCCGTCTTTGCCGCCGGGCGCGTGCCGCTGCTCGGCGCGGGCACGCTGTCCGCCAGCGCGCTGTACCGCTTCTTCGCCGCGCTCAACCCGTTTTTGACCCACTATTGAGCCCGGCGCGCGCGGCGGCAGCCGTGCGGGTGATTTCTGAATTTTATCTGAATATTCCGCCCCCGCCCTTGCAAAAGCAGCGGCGGGGGTAGATAATAATAACGCAGGCGCGTGTGGGCCGGTTCTGCGCGCGCCTGCGCTTTCAATGGAAGAGGTGAATTTCTGTATGCTTTGTTCCCGCTGCAAAAAACGTACCGCAGTGGTCTTTATACAACGCTTTGAGGACGGCAAACCCATTCAGGAAGGGTACTGCCTGACCTGCGCCCGCGAACTGCACATCAAACCGGTCGACGACTTGATGCAGCGTTTCGGCATGAGCGACCAGGACCTCGAAAACATGGAGGAGCGCATGGCCAGCTTCCTGGAGGAAGCCGGTCAGTCCGGCGCGATGATGCCCGCCGACGCCGAAGGCGAGGAGGAATTCATCCCCGGCGGCAGCCCGGCGTTCCCGTTCGGCCTGCGCGCCGACGCCCAGGACGCCGACCGGAAAAAGCCCGGCAAAAAGGACAAGGCCCCGCGCCGCAAGTTCCTGGACACCTACTGTGAAAACCTGACCCAAAAGGCCAAAGACGGCCGCATCGACCGCATTGTCGGCCGCGACCGTGAAATTTACCGCACGCTGCAGATCCTCTGCCGCCGCCAGAAAAACAACCCCTGCCTGATCGGCGAAGCCGGCGTCGGCAAGACCGCCATCGCCGAGGGCATCGCCCAGCGCATTGCCGAAGGCAAGGTGCCCGCCCGCCTGCAGGACAAGGAAATCTATCTGCTTGACCTCACCGCCCTTGTCGCCGGGACCCAGTTCCGCGGCCAGTTTGAGCAGCGCGTCAAGGGCCTGCTCAGCGAGATCAAGGCGGCGGGCAATGTAATTCTGTTCATTGACGAGATCCACAACCTCGTCGGCGCGGGCGATTCCGACGGCGCGATGAACGCCGCCAACATCATGAAACCGGCGCTGTCCCGCGGGCAGGTGCAGGTCATCGGCGCGACCACCTTCAGCGAATACCGCAAGTATATCGAGAAAGACTCCGCGCTCGAGCGCCGCTTCCAGCCCGTCAAGGTCGAGGAACCCTCGATCAACGACAGCATCGAAGTGCTGCGCGGCGTCAAGGTCTATTACGAAAAGCACCACTGCGTGCGCGTGCCGGACCCCATCGTCGCCAGCGTTGTGCAGCTGTCGGAGCGCTATATCACCGACCGTTACCTGCCCGACAAGGCCATCGACCTGCTGGACGAAGCCTGCGCGAGCTGCAACCTGCGCCACCCCGAGATCACCGAGTTCTTCCGGCTGCAGCGCCGCATCGCCGAACTGGAGGAACAGGAGCACACGCTCGAAAACCCCGACCCAGAAAACGCCGATGCCGCCATCGACTATGAGGAGCTCGCCAAAGTCAAGACCGAACTGGCCCGCGAGCGGGAAAAGCTGCCCGCGCTCGAGCTGCGCGTCGCCGATATCCAGGTCACGCTGGACGACGTCGCCCAGGTCGTCGAACTCTGGACCGGCATCCCCGCCGTCAAGATCAAGGAGAGCGAGTACGGCCGCCTGCAGGGGCTGGAGGACGCGCTCAAGGCGCACATCATCGGCCAGGACGAGGCGGTGCACAGCGTCGCCATGGCCATCAAGCGCGCCCGGGCCGACCTTTCCGGCCGCCACCGCCCGGCCAGCTTCATCTTTGTCGGGCCCACCGGCGTCGGCAAGACCGAGCTGGTCAAGCAGCTGGCGAGCCAGCTGTTCGACACCGTCGACCCGCTGATCTCGATCGATATGAGCGAGTATATGGAAAAGTACGCGGTCTCCCGCCTGATCGGCTCGCCGCCGGGCTATGTCGGCTACGACGAAGCCGGGCAGCTGACCGAGAAGGTCCGCCGCCACCCCTACAGCGTCGTGCTGTTCGACGAGATCGAAAAAGCGCACCCCGATGTGATGAACATCCTGCTGCAGATCCTCGACGAAGGCAAGATCAACGACGCGCAGGGCCGCACGGTCGATTTCTCCAACACGGTCATCTGCATGACCTCCAACGCCGGTTCCACCGACCGCTCCGGCCTCACCGGCTTCAACCGCACGGCGGAGCAGGCCACGCGGGACAAGAGCATGAAGGCTTTGCAGGAGTTCCTGCGGCCGGAATTCCTCGGCCGTGTCGACGAGGTCATCACCTTCCGCCCGCTTGCGCAGGCGGACCTTGAAAAGATCGCCGCCCTGATGCTGGAAGAATACCGCCCCGGCCTGCAGGCCCGCGGTCTCGAACTTTCCTACGGCCCGGCGGCGCTGGCGGCCATCGTCAACGCCACCTCCACCCGGTTCGGCGCGCGCGAGCTGCGCCGCACCATCCGCAAAACGCTGGAGGACCCGGTGGCCGAAGCGCTCATCAGCGGCAAGCTCAGCGGCGGCCAGACCGTCGCGCTCGAAGCGGACGCCGAGGGCAAACCGCGCCTTGTGCTGCCCGAATAAACCCGGGAACGCCGGGAGGACCCGCCATGAAAAACACCCCCCTGCGCCTGCTGGCGCTGGCCGCCGCGGCGGCGCTGGCGCTTTCGGCCTGCATGCCGCGGGCCCAGAGCCTGGCCGCGCGCGAACCCGAGATCCAGACCATCGCCACGCCCGCGCCCAGCCCCACCCCGGCCCCCACGCCGGGGCAGGGGCTTGGCGGCTGGACGTTTGAACGCACGCCCGAACAGCAGAAATACGGCAGCGCCGGGCTGTTGGCCTGGCCCTGCGTGCTGTACAGCCTTTACCTGGACGAACCCGAGGGCGGCGCGGTGTGGAGCGAGGAAGACATCGCCCGCAGCCAGCAGAACCTTGCGCTGGCCGTGGACTGGATCACCGAACAGGCCGCGGGCTACGGCGCGCGCGCCCGGCTTTACTATGGCAGCGACGATCTGGTCGCCCACCTGCGGTACAGCGCCCCGTTTGCGGGCGGCGAGGCCGCCGACGAAGGCCAGACCTTCTATGCCGATATGGATAAGCTCTGCGCCCGGCTGGATACGGCCGAACTGGCCGAAAGCTACGGCACGACCAACATCGGCTTCCTTGTCTTTCTGCCGGTGGCGGGCTGCTCGTTCACGATGGTGCACTACCTGGAGGACGGCAGCAGCTTTTACTACGAATATTCCTGCCTTTACAAAGACAACGTCTTTTTCCCCGCCGGCACCTTTGAGATGCCCGCCGTCTATGCGCATGAGATCCTGCACCTGTTCGGCGCACCCGACCTCTATGAGGGCAGCGGCGATCTGTATGTGACGCCGGAGCTGATCGACTATGTCACGGCCAACTGGCCCGACGCGATCATGTACGATACCTATAACGCCGACGGCACGCCCGAATATGATTCGATCCCCAAATCCATCTGCCCGCTGACAGCCTTCCGCCTCGGCCTGTGCGCCGGTTTCCCGGGCGCCGAACAGTTCCCAGAAGTCACCCGGGACCCGCCCGGCACCTACCGCCTGGACCCCGAAACCGACGCCGCGCCGTTTGCGGAGATCGGCGGCGGCACGGCGGCCGCGCCGGTGCCCGCCGCGTGAGAAAGGAGACTGCGTTATGCCGCATGTCCGCCAGGCCCCCCAGCTGCACACCGGCATCATCCTGCGCGCCTCCGCCTCGGAGTGGCGCATCGGCGAACGCCTGCCCGCGCACACCTGCGAACAATGGCAGCTTGTCTTTGTGCTGGACGGCATGGTGGAGGAGACGACCGACGGCCGCCCGCTCCGCCTGCGTGCCGGGCGCGTGCTGTTCCACCAGCCTTCCGAAAGCTACACGATGCAGGCGGTGGGCGATGTCCCGCCCGAAGTTTTGCGCGTCGAATTCGAGGCCGCGGGCAATATCCTGGACGCTTTCCGCGGCTGCATGACCCGCGCGGCCCCGCCCGAAAGCGCCGCCCTGCGCCAGCTGGCCGCCGCCGTGCGCGAAGGCTGGCAGGTCGAAGCGGACGGCGTGCGCCTGCCCGAACCGGCCCCCCGGCCGGAACCGCCGCTGGGCTGCGTGCGGCTGCAGCAGCTCTATCTGGAGCAGGCGCTCTGGCTCATGGCGCGGCGGCTGCTGCGCGGCGGGCGCAGGCCGTCGCCCCGTGTGCGGGCCGAGCAGAACCAGAACGCGCTGGTCGAGGCCGCGCGCCTCTATATGGCCGAACACATCGAGACGACCGTTCCCCTCGGCGAGCTCTGCCGTGCCGCCGGCTGCGGCCGTGCGGCGCTGCAGGCGGCGTTCCAGGCCCGCACCGGCCACACCCCGCGCGAATACAACGCCCGCCTGCGGGCGGAGCACGCCGGGGCGCTGCTGGCCCAGGGCTATACCCCCGGCGAGGTGGCCCGCATGCTGGGCTATTCCTCCCCGGCGTATTTCTCGCAGCGGTTCCGCGCCCTCACCGGCCGCACCCCCACCGCCTACCGGCGGGACCCGACCCCGCTGCACCTGTGCAACAAATAAACATGCCGCCGGGTGGAAGCGTCTATGTTCTGCCCGGCGGGGAAGTGTTACAATAAAGACGGGCCAAAGCCAAACGGCCCGGCATCCCCCTCGAAATCAAACAGTAAAGGAGCGTTCGTTATGTCCATCCTGGTCAGCGGCGGCGCCGGTTACATCGGCAGCCACACCTGCGTCGAACTTCTCAATGCCGGTTACGACATTGTCGTGGCGGACAACTTCTACAACTCCTGCCCCGAAGCCCTCAAGCGCGTGCGGCAGATCACCGGCCGGGACTTCCGCTTCGTGCAGGCGGATATGACCGACCCGGCCGCGGTCGAAGCCATCTTTGCCGCCAACCCGGACATCGACTGCGTCATCCAGTTCGCCGCCTACAAAGCGGTGGGGGAGAGCGTCTCCAAGCCGATCGAATACTACACGAACAACCTCAACTGCACGCTGACCATCCTGGATGTGATGCGCCGCCACAACTGCCACAACATCATCTTCTCCTCCTCGGCCACCGTCTACGGCGACCCTGCCAGCGTGCCCATCCGCGAGGATTTCCCCACCGGGGCGACCACCAACCCCTACGGCACTACCAAGGCGTTCACCGAGCGCATCCTGACCGACTGCTGCAAGGCCGACCCGGAACTCAACGTCGCGCTGCTGCGTTACTTCAACCCCATCGGCGCGCACCCGTCCGGCCTCATTGGCGAAGACCCCAACGGCATCCCCAACAACCTCGTGCCCTACATCGCCAAGGTCGCGGTCGGCAAGCTGGAGAAGGTCCACGTTTACGGCAACGACTACCCGACGCCCGACGGCACCGGCGTGCGCGATTACATCCACGTCGTTGACCTTGCCCGCGGCCATGTGGCGGCCATCCGCAAGCTCGCCAAAAAGCCCGGCCTGTTCATCTGCAACCTCGGCACCGGCCACGGCTACAGCGTGCTGGATGTCATCCATGCGTTCAGCAAGGCCTGCGGCCGCGACCTGCCCTATGTCATCGACCCGCGCCGCCCCGGCGATATCGCCGAATGCTGGTGCGACCCCGCCAAGGCCAAACAGGAGCTTGGCTGGCAGGCCGAATACGGCATCGAGGACATGTGCCGCGACAGCTGGAACTGGCAGAGCCGGAACCCGGACGGCTACAAGACCGCCCAGGCGCAGTAACCCCTTTATCTATAAGCATATAAGCCCGGGGCGGCGGCGAACAACTGCCGCCTGGCGCGCGTGACATAAGAAAAAAGGTTTTACAAAAACTGCAAAGCGGCGGATGCAAGGCAGAGGGCCGCGGCACTCCTTGGTGGAATGCAAGACCCGATAACGCAGCAGACGCCGCTTTGCAGATAGAGTTTTGCGGCTTTGTTTTCTTATGGAACCGCGCAGTTCCTGTTTTTGCAAATGGATATGAAACAGATCGTACAAAACAAACGCCTGCGCCGCTGCGCGGTGGCGTGCGCTTTGCTGGCCGCGGCGCTGCTGGCCTGCGGGCCGTTTCTCTCCGGCGGCGTCTGGCACGGCTCGGACCTCGGCTACCACCTGCGCCGCATTGAAAACATCGCCATGGGCCTGGCCGACGGCCGTTTTCCGGTGCGCATCCAGTCGGACTGGCTGCTCGGCAACGGCTATGCGGTCGGCGTGTTTTACGGCGATATCCTGCTGTATTTTCCGGCGGCGCTGCGGCTGCTCGGCGTGCCGGTCACGGCCGCCTACGACCTTTACCTGTTCGCCGTGACGCTGTTCACGGCCGCAGCCGCGTACTATGCGGTGCGCCGCCTGGCCTGGCCGCGCATGTCGGCGCTGGCGGCCGCCGTGCTCTATACGCTGTCGGCCTACCGCCTGTGCGATGTCACCGACCGCGCCGCCCTGGGCGAGTATACGGCGCTGGCCTTTCTGCCGCTGGCGGCGGCCGGGCTGTGGCGCACGCTCTGCCCGGACAGTTCCCGCCTGCCGGGCTGGCTGCTGCTTGTGCTTGGGTTGTCCGGCGTGCTGCAAAGCCACCTGCTCAGCTTTGAGCTCACGGTGCTGTGCCTGGCGCTGGCCGCGCTCGTGCTGGCGCGCCGCACCTTTGCGCGGGCGGCGCTCGTCCGCCTTGCCGGGGCTGCGGGGGCGTTCTGCGCGCTCAACGCCGGTTTCCTTGTGCCGCTGCTGGACTACTACTTTACCGGCAAGTTCCAGATCAATCAGCCCGGCGGCGTCGAACCGATCCAGCAAAACGGCGCGGCGCTCGGCCAGCTGCTCGGCGTCGGCTACGCGCTGGATGCGGGCCAGCAGCAGGACCTTGTCAAAGGGATGGCGCTCACGCCCGGCCCGGCGCTGCTGCTCGGCGCTCTGTGCGCGGCGGGGCTGGCCGTCCGGGCGCTTTTGCGCCGCCGCCCGGCGGGGGCCGCCGCCTGCCTGGGGCTGGGGGCGGCCGGGGCGCTCGGGCTCGCGCTCTCGTCCAACCTCTTCCCGTGGGACGCCCTCTACGCGCTCGGCGGCGCGGCCGAACGCCTGATCGGAAGCCTGCAATTTCCGTGGCGCTTCCTCGGCCCCGCCTGCCTGCTGCTGGCGCTGGCCGCCGCCGGCGGTCTGGCGCTGCTGCGCCCGCGGGCGCGGGCTGCGCTGGCGGCCGTGCTCTGCCTGCTGGCGGCGGGGAGCGCGGCGGCGCAGCTGCAGGCGTACACAGCCACGGCGGCGCCCGAAAGCTATGTCTGCGGCACCGAGGAACCCTTCTGGCCGATGAGCTGCGGCCACTATCTGCCCGCCGAAAACGGCCCCACCGATATCAACCGGCTGCAGACCGAAGCGGTCTGGGCGGACGGCATCGAGCTGCGCGACTTCCAAAAACAGGGGCTTACGGTGCAGGTCACGGCCGAAAATGTCAGCGATGTCGATGCCTGGGTCCAGCTGCCGATGCTGTGGTATCGGGGCTACACCGCGCGCGATACCGCCACCGGCGCCGCGCTGCCGGTTTTCTGCGGCGAGAACAACGCGGTCGGCGTTTGGCTGGCCCCGGGGTATAGCGGCAGCTTCACCGTCGCTTTCCGCGAACCGTGGCACTGGCGCGCCGCCGAGGTCCTCAGCCTGGCCGTCTGCGCAGCGCTCGGCCTGTGCGGGGCGCGGCGCTGCCTGCGCAAACGGATGGACCAAAAGAACGGATAAAGAATAGATAAAAGAAAAAAGAGACCGGGGCCCCGGTCTCTTTTGCTTTTGTACCGCCTTACACATACGCCTCGTTGTTGCGCGGCGGCAGGTGCTTGGGTGCGGCGTGCGGCGCGGCGGTGTCGCGCCACACGGCGGGGGAGACCCCCTCCTCGCGCCGGAACACCCGGCACAGGTAATTCGCCCCCGAAAACCCGCACAGGTTGGCGATCATCTCCAGGTTGTACTCCCGCTCCAGCAACAGCAGCTTGGCGGCCTCCAGCCGCGTGCGGGTCAGATACTTGCCGGGGGAGGTGCCCATCTCGGCCGAGAAGGTCCGCACCAGATGGCATTTGCTCACGCCCAGCGCATCGGCCAGGTCGTCGACGCCGTACAGCGCCATGTAGTTGTTTCGGATGGTCTCCACCGCTTCGGCCACCAGCGGTGAAAGCCGGCGCGCCTGCTCGTCGGCGTGGGCCAGCATGCACAGCAGCGCATACGGTCCAACGCCGCGGGCCGGGTCGGGCGCGGCGGCGGGGTCCGGCGGCGCGGCGGCGCACAGGCGGGCCAGCTGCTCGGCTACATTGGGGCAGGCGGCGCTGTCCACAAACCGCGGGGCGGGCAGGCCGCGCAGGAATCCTTCCACAGCCGAACCGGTCAGCCGCAGGCACAAAAGGTGGCAGGGCGTGGCAGGCAGCAGCGCCACCCCGCCGCAGCCCAGCAGGATATCGCCCGAAGCGCCGCTGCCCGCCGCCGCGCCGCGCAGCTGCAGCAGGCACCGCCCGCTGGAAAGCACGCCGACCCACAGCCCTTCGCCGTCCAGCGTCAGCGGCGTTTCCCCCTGCAGCTCGCGCGTTTCGCGCACGGCGCAGCACTCTTCCCAGTCAAATATCAATTTTAGACCTCCTGCATCAATAAAATGCTATTTCAATTCTCATTCTAAGCTGGTATTATAGATTTGTCAAGAAAAACAGGCGCCCAACGGCGTCAATAAAAAACTATCGGAGGGATTTCACCATGGCAAGTATCAGCTGCCGCCACATCTACAAGATCTACCCCGGCAATGTCACCGCCGTCAAGGACTTCAACCTTGAGATCGCCGACAAGGAATTCATCGTTTTCGTCGGTCCTTCCGGCTGCGGCAAGTCCACCACCCTGCGTATGATCGCCGGCCTGGAAGAGATCTCCAAGGGCGAAATGTACATTGGTGATCGCCTGATCAACGACGTCCCGCCGAAAGACCGCGACATCGCCATGGTGTTCCAGAACTACGCTCTGTACCCGCACATGACCGTGTACAAGAACATGGCGTTCGGCCTGGAGCTGCGCAAGATGCCCAAGGACGAGATCGACAAGCGCGTGCGTGAAGCCGCCAAGATCCTCGAGATCGAGCACCTGCTCGACCGTAAGCCGAAGGCTCTGTCCGGTGGTCAGCGTCAGCGTGTCGCCCTGGGCCGCGCGATGGTCCGTAACCCGGCCGTCTTCCTGCTCGACGAACCTCTGTCCAACCTCGACGCCAAGCTGCGTACCAGCATGCGTACCGAGATCATCAAGCTGCACAAGCGCCTGGCGACCACCTTCATCTACGTTACCCATGACCAGACCGAGGCCATGACCATGGGCGACCGCATTGTCGTTATGCGTGACGGCGTCATCCAGCAGGTTGACACCCCGCAGAACCTGTACGATTATCCCTGCAACCTGTTCGTCGCCGGCTTCATTGGCAGCCCGCAGATGAACTTCCTGGACGGCATCCTGAAGAAGAACGGCGACCAGTACTCTGTCGATCTGGCCGGCGCCATCATCCCGCTGCCGAAGGAAAAGACCGCTGACGGCAAGCTCGACGCCTATGTCGGCAAGAGCCTGAAGGTCGGCATCCGTCCCGAAGACATGAAGGACGACGAAGAGTTCCTCGAGAAGCATCCCGAGAGCCACCTGACCGCTGAGGTCGAAGTTTCCGAGCTGATGGGCGCTGAGATCTATCTGTACCTGACCTACGAAGGCCAGAACATGATGGCTCGCGTCGCCCCCACCTCCAAGGCTCGCCGCGGCAGCAAGGTCACGGTCGCGATGGACCCGCACAAGATCCACCTGTTCGATCCCGACAGCGAGCTGACCATCCTCAACTGATCAGACCCAAAGTCGATCATTTCCGATCGTTCCCACAATGGCGGCCCTGCCTTCGCGGCAGGACCGCCTTTTTACAAAGGCGCCCGGCGTATCTGTGAAAAAGGGAACGGTCTTCATTGTGAAGGACGTGCATTATGCGCATCACAGATCTGCTGGGGCCGCGGCGTATCCTGCTGGGTACGCAGGCCGCCGGCAAACAGGAAGCGCTGCAGGCGCTGCTGGACGCCCTGGCGGCGGACGGCTGCCTGAAAGATAAGGAGACTTTCCGCCAGGAGGTCTTTGCGCGGGAGGAAAAGGGCGGCACCGCCGTGGGCGGCGGCGTCGCCATCCCGCATGCCAAAAGCCGCGGCGTGGCCCGGCCTGCCCTGGCCGCCATGACGCTGGCCGAAGGCATCGACTGGCAGGCGCCGGACGGCGCGCCGGTGCGGCTCGTGTTCGTGATCGCCGCCCCGGCCGACGCGGCCAACCTGCATGTAGAGGTGCTGGCCGGGTTGGCGCGCTGCCTGATGCAGCCGGAATGCAGCCGGGAGCTCATCGCTGCGGCCGACCCGCAGGCGTTCATGCAGACGCTGGACCGCTGGGGCGAGGAAAAGCCTGCCGAAGACAGCGGCGGCGGCCCGTATGAGGTGCTGGCCGTCACGGCCTGCCCGCTGGGCGTCGCCCACACCTTCATGGCGGCCGAAGCGCTCGAGCGCAGCGCCGCCGAAATGGGCATCCGCATCAAGGTGGAGACCAACGGCGCCGACGGCCCGCAGAACGTGCTGACCGAACAGGAGATCGACCAGGCGCGCTGCATCATCGTGGCGGCCAACCGCACGGTGGAAAGCGAGCGCTTCATCGGCCACCCGGTTCTGTTCGTGCCGGTGGCCGAGGCCGTGCGCCAGCCCGAGCGCCTTTTGCGCCGCGCGCTGACCGCGGACCTGCCGCCGATGGCCGCCCCGCTGGACCCGCCGAACGAGCAGCCGGTCCCTGCGCCCAAACTCGCCGACCCGGAAGGGGAGGAGGAGGGGGGCGCAGGCGCAGCCGTGCGCGAACACGGCCGCCACGCCTACAACCACCTGATGAGCGGCATCAACCACATGCTGCCCTTCGTCACGGGCGGCGGCATCCTTGTGGCGCTCAGCTATTTTTTGGACCGCGGCAACGTCAGGGACATCACCTTCGGCAGCGGCACGTCGCTGTCCTGGCTGCTGAGCCAGGTCGGCGAGCTGGCGTTCGATATGATGTACCCGATCCTGTCGGGCTTCCTGGCGGTGGCCATGGCCGGGCAGCCTGCTTTCCTGCCTGGGGCCGTGGGCGGCTATCTGGCCTGGTCCGGCATGGCGGGCGGCCCGCAGTCGACCTGGGTCTCCTCCGGTTTCTGGGGGGCGATCCTGGCCGGGGCTGTGGCCGGGTATCTGATCCGCGGCCTGCGCAAGCTCTGTTCGCGCCTGCCTGCCGGGCTGGATACGCTCAAGACCACGCTGATCTACCCGGTCGTGGGCCTGGCGGTCATGGCGTTTTTGATGATCGTCTTCATCAACCCGCCGCTCGGCCATTTCAACGCCTGGCTCTACGACGGCCTGGAGAGCATGCGCGGCGGCAGCCGCATCGCCCTGGGGGCGGTGCTCGGCGGCATGATGGCGACCGACTTCGGCGGCCCGTTCAACAAGGCGGCCTACCTGTTCGGCACCGTCGCGCTCAGCGGCGGGCAGCAGGGCTTTATGGCGGCCGTCATGCTGGGCGGCATGGTGCCGCCGCTGGGCGTGGCGCTGGCCTGTACCTTCTTCCCCGAATGTTTCACCAAGGCGGAGCGCCACTCCGCGCTGATGAACTACCTGATGGGCTTCTCCTTCATCACCGAAGGCGCGCTGCCCTTTGCCCTCAAGGACCCGCTGCGCGTGATCCCCAGCTGCGTGGCCGGGTCCGCCCTGGCCGGGGCGCTCTCGATGGCCTGGAACTGCAGCGTTCCGGCCCCGCACGGCGGGCTGTATGTGCTGCCGCTGGCCGAAAACGCCCCCGGCATGCTGCTGGCGCTGGCGCTCGGCTCGGTGCTGACCGCCGGGCTGCTCGGCCTGCTCAAGCGCCCGCGCACCCGCGCCCACACCGCGCCCGGCCCCGTAAAAGAGCCGTAAAACCTGCCTGCCCCGCCTTGACTTTGCGCAGGCGGTGTGGTATCGTATACTGTGCGCGGAGGGCAAGTCATACGGTCCTGCACAAAACGCAGACCGATACGATACGCCGGATAAGGGCCCAGGCTGAAATGCCTGGTTCTTATCCGGCTTTTTTATGTGCCCGCCGCGCGGAATACGCAGTCATAAATATGGAGGGAAAGGGAAGATGACGCAAAAAGAACTGTTCCTCAACACCAGCCCGACCCGCCTGTTTTTTAAGGCGGCGCTGCCCGGTTCGGTCGGCATGCTGGCGTCCTCGCTGTACCAGCTGCTGGACGGCATGTTCGTCGGGCAGCTGCTCGGCGGCGAAGCCTTTGCCGCGCTCAACCTGGCCATGCCGCTGGTCATCATCAACTTCGCGATCTCGGACCTCATCGGCGTCGGTTCGGCCGTGCCCATTTCGGTGCGCCTGGGCGAAAAAAAGCCGGAGGAGGCCAACAACATCTTTACCTGCGCCTGCCTGATGGTCGTTCTGCAGGGCCTGATCGTGGGCAGTTTCCTGTTCTTCGCCTCGCCCGTCCTGCTGGGTTGGATGGGCGCCGAGGGCAGCCTGCTGCGCCTGGCCACCCAGTACGTCCGCGTCTACGCGGTCAGCTCGCCCATCACCGGCATGCTCTATGCGGTCGATAACTACCTGCGCATCTGCGGGCGTATCAAGACCAGCATGTGCCTCAACGTCGCCATGTCGGCGCTGTGCGCGGTGGGCGAATTCATCATGCTGGGCGTGCTGCGCGTCGGCGTGTGGGGCGCGGCTTTCGGCTCCTGCATGGGCATGGTCCTCTGTGTCTGCGTGGCCATGTGGCCGTTCTTCCGCGGCTACCTGCAGCTGCAGTTCCGCCGCCCGCGTTTTACCAAGGCCATCATCCGCCAGATCGTCTTCTGCGGCACGCCCACCTTCTTCAACAACATTGCGGGCCGTATCACCTCGATCCTGATGAACACGGTGCTGCTGCGCGTCGGCGGCGCGCCGGCCATCTCGGTCTACGGCATCCTCATGTATGCGGACGGCATCGTCATGCAGTTTTTGTACGGCATGTGCGATTCGCTGCAGCCCGCGGTCGGCTACAACTGGGGCGCCGGGCGGCGCGACCGCGTGCTGGCCATCGAGAAGCGTTGCTTCTCGGCCGCGGCCTTCCTCTCGCTGGCGGCCACGGCGCTGCTGTACGCCTTCCCCGGGCAGGTCGCTTCGGTCTTTGTCTCGGATTCCGAACCCGGCGTCCTTGCCATGGCGGTCCCGGCGCTGCGCCTGTTCTGCCTGGCCTACCTGACCCGCTGGATCGGCTTTGCCACCCAGAGCTTCATGTCGGCGGTCGAAAAAGCCGTACAGGCGTCCATCCTCTCGCTGTCCACGGCGCTCGTGTTCCCGGTGCTGCTCATCGCGGCGCTGTGGCCGTTTGGGCTGAACGGGCTGTGGTTCAACATGACCGGCACCGCCATCCTGGCCGCCGTCACGGCGGTCATCGTGCTGCTGGATTTCAAGCGCCGCTACTGGAAGAAACCCGCCTGAGCCCCGCATCTTCCCCGCGCCGTGCCTGTACAAACCGGACGGCGCGGCTTTTTTATGAGAAAAATACAATACAAAACGTATACTTGTGATAAATATATTAAATTTAGCACTTAAGACTTGACATTGCTAAAATGTGTGCTATACTAAAATCAGATCGAGAGGGAAAGGCGAAAAGCCAGCCCCCCAAAGATCCACAAACAAAAATGCCCGCTTTGTGAGCGGACCGGTAACGCAGGACGGGCCGCATGGCCCTGTATATGAATGGAGGTATGACCTATGTTGCCCAGCATTTTTGGTGAAAGTTTGTTTGACGATATGTTTGACGAGGCGTTCGCGCCTTTCTTTGGCGGCCACAACCCGCTGTACGGCAAGCGCGCCCGCAACCTGATGAAAGCCGATGTCCGCGAGACCGACGGCGCGTATGAGCTGGACATTGACCTGCCCGGCTTCAAGAAAGAAGAGGTCACGCTCAAGCTCGACCAGGGCTACCTGACCATCGAGGCCGCCAAGGGGCTCGATAAGGACGACAAGGACAAGGAAGGCCGCTATATCCGCCGTGAGCGCTACAGCGGCGCTTGCAGCCGCAGCTTCTATGTGGGCGACAGCGTCACCCAGAAGGATATCAGCGCCAAATTTGAGGACGGTATCCTCAAGATCCACCTGCCCAAGGCCGCCCCGCAGCTGCCGGAGCAGCCCAACCGCATCCTGATCGAATGACCTTCTCTTTCATTCACAGCCAGACATAACAAAGGGCCCGGCCCCCGCGCAAAACGCGCGGGGG
>DWXD01000014.1 GCA_019119365.1 Candidatus Gemmiger stercoripullorum
CGCCGCAGAGATGTTCGCTCTGCGGCGCGCCGCTTTTCTGTTTTCGGTTTACTGCTCGTTGAACGCATCGCGGGCGATCTCAACCGCACCGCGCACACCGGCGGCCGTCACGTCCTCAAACTGCATGCTGAGGCCGCTGAGCAGGCTGGCCAAAATACGCTTGGACATATTCATTGCTCCTTTACTGTACAAAACTGTGTGCCGGCCATATGGTCCGGCGGCGTCTTTAGTGCTTCATGGCACGGACGACGCGGTCCAGGTCGCTCTCGTCATCGCAGACGATCTTCACGGGATGGCTGTAATCCAGGCTCATCATGCCGAGAATGCTCTTTGCGTCAGCGATGCTTCCCTTCATGTCGTGCACGCCAACCTCGTTGTAACATTTGGCAGCGGCAGACACGATCTCCTTGACTTCAGAGAAGTTGGAAACCTTGACTTGTCTTACCATAATCCAAAACCTCCATACATATCCCACCGCACCGGCCTGTTCCGGCGCGGGTAAGGCCGCGGCGCCATCATGCGCCGCCCTCGCCTTACAGTGGGTATTATAGCACGGGGGCAAAGATTTTAGTCAACCTGCGCAGTTTTGCTTGCGTTTTTTCTGCAACTTGCACAAAAGGCAGGTGTTGATAACCTCCCTTTTGGCCCATATGCCCTTCATTTATGAATTTGTTGTAACGAATTTCACCACTTTATATTTTTCAAGACGCCGTTATTTATATTACAGTTTGCAAAATCATGTTTTTTCACCTGTTTTACCGCTTTTTTACTTGCCAACCGGCTGAAGCAGGCATGACGATATACAACATTACTCCATATAAAAAACTTTTTTATCCCTGTGCCACGCCCTTCATGGTCAGGGCGATGCGTTTGCGGGCGGCATCCACCTCCAGCACCTTGACCTTGACAACCTGGCCGACCTGCAAAACATCGCGCGGATGTTTGATGAAGCGGTCGGCGATCTGGGAAATGTGCACAAGGCCGTCCTGATGCACGCCGATGTCCACGAACGCGCCGAAGTCGATGACGTTGCGCACGGTGCCGGTCAGCTCCATACCGGGTTTCAGGTCCTCCATGCCCATAACGTCGCTGCGCAGCAGCGGTTTGGGCAGGCTGTCGCGCACGTCGCGCCCGGGGCGGCAGAGCTCGGCGACGATGTCCTCAAGCGTCGGGCGGCCGATGCCGAGCGTCTCGCACAGCCCTTTAACCCCCTGCGCTTTGACGCGGGCGGGCAGCTGCTGCAGCGCGGGGCCGCCGATCTCGGCCGCCGTGTACCCGCAGGCCTGCAGCAGGCCGCGGGCGGCGGGGTAGCTTTCGGGGTGAACGGCGGTCGAATCCAGCGGGTCTTTCGCGCCGGGCAGGCGCAGGAACCCGGCGCACTGCTCAAACGCCTTGGGGCCCAACCCCTTGACCTTTTTCAGCTGCGCGCGGGAGGTGAACGCCCCCTCCTCCTCGCGCCGGGCGACGATGTTTTTGGCCGTGGCGGCCGTGATGCCCGCCACGCGGCGCAGAAGCGGCGCAGAAGCCGTATTGAGGTCGACGCCGACCGAGTTGACGCAATCCTCGACCACGCCGTCCAGCGTTTCGGTCAGGCGTTTTTGCGGCATGTCGTGCTGGTACTGGCCCACGCCGATGGCCTTGGGGTCGATCTTAACGAGCTCGGCCAGCGGGTCCTGCAGGCGGCGCGCGATGGAAACGGCGCTGCGCAGGTTGACATCGTACTGCGGGAATTCTTCGGCCGCGAGCTTGGAGGCCGAGTAGACGCTGGCTCCTGCCTCGCTGACGACCATATATTGTAAGTGCAGGCCGTGTTCGGCCGAAAGCTCGCGGATGACCCCGGCTGCGAACAGCTCGGTCTCGCGCCCGGCCGTGCCGTTGCCGATGGCCAGCAGCTCGACATGGTGGCGCAGGATCATCGCCTTGACCTGCGCCTTGGCCTGGTCGACGCGCTTGAACTCCGGCACCGGATAGACGACGCCGGTATCCAGCACCTTGCCGGTGGCATCGACGACGGCGATCTTGCAGCCCATGCGGTAGCCGGGGTCAAGCCCCATGACGACCTTGCCGGGGATCGGCGGCTGGAGCAGCAGCTGGCGGAGGTTGTCGGCAAAGACGGCGATGGCGCCTTCGTCGGCCGCGGCGGTCAGCTCGGCGCGCAGCTCGTTTTCAAGGCTGGGGTGGATCAGGCGCGCGTAGGCGTCTTTTGCCGCCTGTTCGACCAGCAGCGCGCTGGCGCCGCCGGTCTTTTTGCGTGCGAACATCCACACCGTGATGGCCGCGGCGCGCTCGGCGTCGACGGCGATGCCGACTTTGAGGAAGCCTTCGCGTTCGCCGCGGTCAAGCGCAAGCACGCGGTGGCCGGGCAGCTTGGCCAGCGGTTCGCTGTAGTCGTAATAGGGCGCGTAGACGCTGTCCTCCTTTTTGGCCGCCGTGCTCCTGATCTGGCCGAAGGCGCGGTAGTAGCGGCGCAGTTCGGCGCGGCAGCGCGCGTCGTCCGAGATGGTTTCGGCCATGATGTCCTGCGCCCCGGCCAGCGCCGCGGCGGCGTCGGGCACCTCCGCATTGCAGTAGGCGGCCGCCGCCGCCTCGGGGTCAAAGTCCGCTTTCTGGGCAAAGATCGCATCGGCCAGCGGCTGCAGGCCGCGCGCCCGGGCCACGCTGGCGCGGGTTTTGCGCTTGGGTTTGTAGGGGCGGTAGATATCCTCGACCTCTGCCAGTGTTTTGGCCGCCGCCAGCGCCTGTGAAAGTTCCGGCGTGAGCGCCCCCTGCTCGCTGATGGAGGCTTCGACCTCTCCTTTGCGCTTGTCCAGCCCGCGCAGATATTCAAGCCGGTCGCCCAGCGTGCGCAGGGCCTGGTCGTCCATCGAGCCGGTGGCCTCCTTGCGGTAGCGGGCGATGAACGGGATGGTGTTGCCCGCGTCGATGAGGTCGATGGCGCCCTGCACGTTTTTGGCGTCGAGCGAGAGTTCTTGGGCAATTTGTTCGGCGTACTGGTTCATTCTGTTTCCTCTTTCTTATATTTTGCAGGTCTTTCTGTGGCTTTGCGGGGGTGACGGCCAACGGCCAGGCCGATCAGGTAGACGGCGTAGACCGCCCAGGCCCCCAGCGCGATACCGGCCGACAGGCGCAGGCCCGGCGTGCGGTAGGTAAAAACGATGTCGGCTGCCCCGGCCGGGACCTCCACCGCCATCAAGCCGTTGTCGACCGGCCAGATCTCGGCGGTTTCCCCGTTGACGGCGGCTGAAAAGCCGTCGTCATACGGCACGCTGAACAGCGCCAGGCCGGGCTCCGCCCGCTCGGTGCGGGCGGTGAAACCGGTGCGCGTGGCGGTGAAATCCACAGCGGCCGTAGCGCGGCGGGCGGCGCAGTCGGCGGTATAGCCGTCCCAGCTGCGGGCCTCCAGCTCGGCGTCCGGCAGCGGCAGCAGGCCGGTGCGGGCGGCCTGTTCTTCGGTGAGCAGCAGCGCCTTCATCAGCACGGCGGCGCGCTCCTCCTCGGGGACGTTTTCGATCCGCTCCGGCGTGATATACCAGTCGTAGCACAGGCCCATCGGGACCCAGTTCTCGTTTTCGTACACATCATAGTGGGCCGTGGCGGCCGCCAGCGTCCAGCCCCGCGCGGCATCCTCCGCCCAGGTCTCGGCGGCGTCTTTGGGCACCAGCGTATAGCGCACGCTGAGCAGCCCGCGCAGCGCGTAGAGTTCCGTTCCCGGTTTGGAGTTCACGTCCCGCGTGACCCCCACCGACGGGTAGAATGCAAGGATATGCGGCGCAACGGTGGAGTGGAAGCAGTTGATGCAGGGTCTGTCGAGCCAGACGCCCATATTGTTGTAGCACTCGTAGGCGTCCAGGCGGTAAAATTCCTCCTGCGGCAGCACGGCGCGCAGTTCGTCCACCGCCCCCCAGGTCATGGGCACATAGCTGCGGTCGTTGTACCACTGGCCGTATTTGGTGATCGAGATGTGCACGCTGCCGTACAGCAGCACAAAGCCGGACACCGCGGCCAGCAGCATGCCCGCGAAGCGGCGCGGTGTGCGGCGGCCCAGGCGCAGCAGCCACCAAAACAGCGCGCAGCCGAGCACGCTGACCGCAAACAGCGCCCAGAAGCGCAGCTGGTTGTCGACCACGCCGAGGCGGAACGCGCCCTCGTCATCCGTAGAAGGTACAAGCGCAAACGCCGCCGCGGCCAGCGTGACGCCCAGCACCAGACGCAGGGCGCGGCGGACCTCGGTACGTCGCAGGCTTTCGCGCTGCAGCGCCCGGCAGGTGGCCGCGCACAGCACGAGCAGCGGCATATAGTACCAGCGGGCATAGTAGCTCGAATTGAGCGCATAGAACAGGCTGTTGAGCGCCGGGACGAACGCGCAGAGCGCGCAGATCTTCAGCAGGCGCGCAAACGGATGCCGCCGCCAGACGCGGCAGAACGCAATGCCGCCCGCCAGCCCCACGACCGGCAGGTAGGCCGAAAGGCTGGTCCATTTGGTCACGCCTTCGCTGAACAGGTCGGTCAGATAAGGGGCGTCCGGCATCAGGAAAGTGCTGAACAAAATTGCCAGGTATTGCTGCGCTTTGCCGTAAACGAGATAACCGTAGCCGTCAAACGGGTCGATCGTGCGCGGGTTCTGCAAAAGCGACAGCCCCGCCGGGATCAGCAGCACGCACCCGGCCGCGCAGCCGAGCAGCGTCTCGAACGCAAGGCGGCCGAAGGTGTGCGGCGTCAGCCGGTAGACCCGGCCCGCGCACAGGCAGAGAAAATAGAGCAGCAAAAACACGGCCTGCCCGGCAAAGAAGAAATAGTTGGTCAGCAGGTTGAGCGCGGCCCAGAACGGGAAGCGCCCGCGCCGGCCGTCCAGAACCGCGTCGTCAAGCGCCGCAAGCATATACGGGAACAGTGCGGCGCTGTCCAGAAAGAAGAAAAAGAAGATGTTATAGATATTATAGCCGCAGAACGCGTACAGCACCGCGCCGGCCGCGCTCCAGTTTTCGTCTTTTACCCAGCGGCGCAGCCACAGGTACGCCCCGCCGCCCGCCACGGCAAACTTCAGGCAGAGCACCGGGACCATCGTGAACGGCATCCAGCGCGGCGGCACCCACAGCGTGAGCCAGAAAAACGGCGAACCGAGGCAGTAGTAGGAGTAGGCGTTGACAAAGCCGCTGCCGAGGTCGGTCGCCCAGCTGAACGACCCGCCGCGCTTGACAAAGTCGTTGGCGTAGGCGTAAAACGGGATCATCTGGTCGTTGAAGTCCCCGGCATAGTGGAAGAAAGAACCGGAAACGCCGTCCACAATGCAGTGCGGCAAAAACAGCGCCGCAGCCAGCGCCAGGCACAAAAGAAACACGCGGCCATAGCCGCTGCGGCGCGGCCGCTGCAAGGGCAGTGTCATATTTTCCCCTCCTGCTGCAAATACGCCGTATAAAAAGGTTTTCCGGCGCGCCGAATCGTGGTATACTGAAATGGCAAGCCCTGCTGCCGCCGCGCGGCAGCCAAACCGGGCCCCGAAAGGACAAACCATGGAGACCTATCCCTTCAGCGCCCTGTTGGGGCGGATGAAATACATCACGCGCTGGAGCCTGATGCGCAACGGCCGCGCGGAAAGCCTGAGCGAACACACGGCCGACACGGCGCTGATCGCGCACATGCTGTGCCTGATCGCCCAAAACTGCACCGGAACAGGCGCGGGCATCCGCCCCGATACCGTCGCCACGGCGGCGCTGTACCATGACGGGCCGGAGATCCTGACCGGCGACATGCCGACGCCGGTCAAGTATAAAAACGATTCGCTGCGCACCGCCTACAAAGCGGTCGAAGCGCAGAGCGCCCGCGCCATTGCCAGCCTGCTGCCCAAAGAGCTGGCCGCCACCGGCGAAGCGTACCTGACCGGCGCGGTGCTCAGCGACGCCGAGCGCAGGCTGCTGAAAGCGGCGGACCGGCTTTCGGCGCTGATCAAGTGCATGGAGGAATGCCAGTCCGGCAACCGCGAATTTGAAGCCGCGCTCGCCCAGCAGCGCCAGGCGCTGGCCGACATGCACTGCCCCGAAGCCGACTTTTTTATGCAGCATATGCTGCCCTGCTATTCGCAGAATCTGGACGAATTGACCCGCGGGCGGTTCTGAGGCTTACTCGTTGCAGCGGAACACCGCGTCGATCAGCACGTCCACATCGGTAAAGTGGGTCAGGCGGGCACAGGCGCGGCGCAGCGCCGCGGCCCCGCGCAGGCCTTTCATATAATGCATGGCCTGGCTGCGCGCCTGGGGCATGGCGGCCCACTCCCCTTTTTCTTCGCACATTTCATAGACCTGGCGGCGCAGGGCGGCCATGCGCTGCGCCAGCGTCGGCGGCGCAGGCGGCGCCTGCCCGGCCAGTACGGCGTTGACGCGGCCGAACAGCCACGGGTCGCCCAGCGCGCCGCGGCCGATCATGACGCCGTCGCAGCCGGTTTGTTCAACGGCCTGCTGCGCGCGCTCGGGGGTTGTGATATCCCCGTTCGCAAACACCGGGATGCGCACGGCCTGTTTGATGGCCGCCACGGCGTCCCAGTGGACCGGCGGGATGTACATCTGTTCCCGCGTGCGGCCGTGAACGACGAGCAGGTCCGCGCCGTTTTGCTCGCACTGGCGGGCCACCTCCGGCCCGGTCAGGTGCTCGTCATCCCAGCCGGTGCGCATCTTGACGGTAAGCGGGGTATCCTCCCCCAGCGCCTGCCGCGCCGCGCGGACCATCGCCCCGCACAGCGCGGGGTCCAGCATCAGCTTGCTGCCGGCCCCGCCGCCGGTGATCTTGGGCGCCGGGCAGCCCATGTTGAGGTCGAGTATATCGAACCGGATCTCCCGGTCCCGCAAAATCGCGATGGACTGCCCGAGCAGGTCCGGCTCACAGCCGAACAGCTGCACGGCGTACAGCCCGTGGGGGTCGCGGTCCCGCAGCAGGGCCAGGCTCTTTTTATCGCCAAAGGTGATGGCCTTGGCGCTGGCCATCTCGCTGACTGTCCAGGCCGCGCCGTGGTCCGCCATCAGGCGGCGGCAGGCCGCGTCGCTGAGACCGGCCATCGGCGCGAACGCCGCCCCGGCCGGGATCGTTAATTTTCTAAGCTGCATGGATACCTCTTCCTTTAATAAGCAGGCGGGTGGCCGCCCGGGGCGGCGCGCCGCTGCCAAAACGCTGCGCTTTGGCACAGCCAACCCAAACATTGTATCATATCCCCCACAAGTTCGCAATTTGTGTTATACTACCTTTATGAAATTTTACACAGGAGGACCAACGCCATGAAACTGCTGGTGCTGGACGGCAACAGCCTTTTGAACCGCGCGTTCTTCGGCATCCGCGTGCTGACGACCAAGGACGGCCGGTATACCAACGCGATCTTCGGCTTCCAGAATATTCTGCTCAACCTGCTCTCCACCCACAGCCCCGACGCTGTCGCCATCGCCTGGGACGAGCGCGCGCCGACTTTCCGCCACAAAGCCTACGACGGTTACAAGGCCACCCGCCACGGCATGCCGGAGGAACTGGCCCAGCAGCTGCCGGTGGTCAAGGAGCTGCTGGACGACCTCGGCTTTGTGCAGGTGAGCCAGGCCGGGTGGGAGGCCGACGACATCCTGGGCACACTGTCCGCCGCCTGCGCGCGCGCGGGCGGCACGACGCTGCTGGCGACCGGCGACCGCGACAGCCTGCAGCTGGTGGACGACAAGACGACCGTGCTGCTCGCGACCAACCGCGAGACGCTTATCATGGACCCGGCGGCGATCCGCGAAAAATACGGCGTGGAACCGCTGCAGCTCATTGAGGTCAAGAGCCTGATGGGCGATTCGTCCGACAACATCCCCGGCGTGCCGGGCATCGGCGAAAAGACCGCGCTGGCGCTGGTGCAGAAGTTCGGCAGCCTGCAGGGCGTATATGAACACCTGGACGACGCAGTCATCAAGCCGAAACAGCGCGAGCGGCTGGCCGAAAACCGCGAACAGGCCGAGCTTTCCCGCATGCTTGGCACCATCCGGCGGGACGCGCCGATCGAGACCGCCCCCGAAACCTACCGCCGCCGCCCCGGCGACCCGGCCGCAGCGGCCAAACTGCTGGCAAACCTGGAGATGCACAAGCTGGCGGCGCGCTGGGCGCTGGACGAGACGCCCGCCCCCGCCGCAGACGCCGCCGAGCTGCCGGCCGTGGAAGCCGCGCCGCTGCCCGGGGGCATCGCCGGGCGGGTATACGTCGCCCAAAACCCCGCCCCGGCCAAAGGCGAGGAGGGCGGCTGGTACGCCGTGCAGGGGCAGGCTGTCTATACGCTGGCCAAGGCCGACATCCCCGCCCTGCTGGACAGCGGGGCCGAGGTGTGGGCGTTTGACGCCAAACCGCTCTACCGGCTGGCGCTTGAAGCGGGCGGCGCCGGGCAGAGCATCCGTTTTGACGGCAAGCTGGCGGCTTACCTGCTGAACCCTTCGGCCAGCGATTATCAAGTCGCGCCGCTGGCGGCCGAATACGGCGTTGCGCCGCAGTTTTCCTGCGAGAGCTGCCCCGACGCCGGGGTGCTGGCCGCGCTGTGCGGCACGCTGGCCGGGCATCTTGACGAACAGGGGCAGCACCGCCTGCTGGCCGAGATGGAACTGCCGCTGGCGCGCGTGCTGGCGGATATGGAGCGCATCGGCTTCGCCGTGGATGCCGACGGCATCCGCGCCTTTGGCGAAAGCCTGCGCGGCGAGCTGGACGGCATTTTGCAGCGCATCTATACGGCGGTCGGGTACGAATTCAACCTCAACAGCCCGCAGCAGCTCGGCGAAGCGCTGTTTGACAAGCTCGGCCTGCCGCCGCGCAAAAAAAACAAGCGCGGCTATTCGACCGACGCCGAGACGCTGGAAAGCCTGCGCCCGTACAGCGAGGTCGTGGACGATATCTTAAAGTACCGCACCTATGCAAAACTGCTTTCAACCTATGTAGAAGGGCTGCTCAAGGCGCTGGGCCCGGACGGGCGCATCCATTCGACCTTTATCCAGACCGAAGCGCGCACCGGGCGCATCAGCTCGACCGAGCCGAATTTGCAGAACATCCCGATCCGCACCGAGCTGGGCAGCCGCCTGCGCGGCTACTTTGTGGCCGGGGCGGGCATGACGCTTGTCGACGCCGACTATTCGCAGATCGAGCTGCGCATCCTTGCGCACATCACCGGCGACGAAGCCATGCAGCACGCCTTTTTGAGCGGGGCGGACATCCACCGCTCGACGGCGGCCAAAATATACCACCTGCCGGAGGAAAACATCACGCACGAGCTGCGCAGCGCAGCCAAGGCGATCAACTTTGGCATCATGTACGGCAAGGGCGCATTCTCCTTGAGCCGGGACCTGAATGTGCCGGTCAAGGAGGCGGACGCTTTCCTGAAGACTTATCTGGACACCTTCCCCAAAGTGGACGGATACATGAAAGACTGCATCGCCCATGCCAGGGAAAAAGGCTATGTGGAAACGCTGTTCGGGCGGCGGCGGCCGCTGCCCGAGCTCGCAAGCTCGAATTTCCAGGTGCGTTCTTCGGGCGAGCGCATGGCGCGCAACACGCCGATCCAGGGCACGGCGGCCGACATCATCAAGCTGGCGATGGTCCATGTATGGCAGCGCCTGCGCGACGAAGGGCTGCACGCCCGGCTGCTTTTGCAGGTACACGACGAACTGATCGTGGAGACGCCGCTGGATGAAGTGGAGCGGGTCAAAGCGCTGGTCAAAGAAGAGATGGAGCAGGTCGTGCAGTATGAAGTGCCGCTGACCGCCGAGGTCGGCACCGGCAAAACCTGGCTGGAAGCGCACTGAACAATAAAGGAGCAACAAAAAACATATGCTGATTTTAGGGTTTGAATCCAGCTGTGACGAGACCGCCGCCGCCGTCGTGGAGGACGGGCGCCTCCTGCGCTCGAACGTCATTGCCACCAGCGTGGCCGAACAGGCGCTGTACGGCGGCGTGGTGCCGGAAATTGCCAGCCGCCGCCATGCGGAGTCGATCAGCCAGGTGGCAGACAAAGCCCTGGCCGACGCCGGGCTGACCATCGCGGATATCGACGCCGTCGCCGTCACGTTCGCGCCGGGGCTGATCGGCGCGGTGCTTGTCGGCGTCAACTTTGCCAAAGGGCTGGCCTACAGCGCGGGCAAGCCGCTGGTGCCGGTACACCACCTGCGCGGGCATATCGCGGCCAACTACCTGACCCACCCGGAACTGCAGCCGCCGTTTTTGTGCCTTGTCGCCAGCGGCGGGCACAGCCACATCGTTATGGTCGAAGACTGGTGCCGTTACCGCGTGCTGGGCCGCACGGTGGACGACGCCGCGGGCGAAGCGTTCGACAAGGTTGCCCGCACGCTGGGGCTGCCCTACCCCGGCGGGCCCAGCGTCTCGCAGGCCGCCCGCAGCGGTGACCCGCACGCCTACAAGCTGCCCGTGCCGCATGTGGAGGGCAAATATAACGTCAGCTTTTCCGGGTTAAAGACCGCCGTTGTCAACGAAGTCCACAACGCCGAACAGCGCGGCGAGGCGGTGCGCGTCCCCGATATGGCCGCCAGCTTCCAGGAGCGCATCGCGCAGATCCTGGCCAAAAAGCTGCTGGCCGCCGCGGCCGATACCGGCGCCAAAACCGTCTGCCTGGCCGGGGGCGTGGCCGCCAACGGCCGCCTGCGCCAGCTTGTCAACGACGGCGCGCAGAAGCTGGGGGCGCGGGTATTTTTGCCCGAGCTGAAATACTGCGGCGACAACGCGGCGATGATCGCCGCACAGGGCTACCATGAATACAAGGACGGCAACCTGGCCGGCCTGCGCCTCAACGGCCTGCCGACGCTTGAGATCGATTACCGGTAAAAGGCTTGCGCAAACGGGGCATCTATTGTAAAATACTACATTGAAACTAACTTTTGGGGTGGAAACCATGTCTGACGAAAAATTTTCCAATTTTCTGACCGATATCATTGACGCCGACCTGGCCGAGGGCAAGGTCAAAGAGGTCCACACGCGTTTCCCGCCGGAGCCGAACGGCTACCTGCACATTGGTTCGGCCAAGGCCATCTATATCAACTACATGGTCGCCAAAACCTACGGCGGTAAGTTCAACCTGCGCTATGACGACACCAACCCCGCGCGCGAAGGCGACGAGTATGTGCAGAGCATTCTGCGCGACCTGGAATGGCTTGGCGCGCACCCGGACGGCGGCATTTTTTACGGCAGCGACTATTTTGAAAAATGCTATGAATGCGCTGAAAAGCTGATTGAAGACGGCAAAGCCTATGTCGACGACCTGACCCGCGAACAGATGCAGGAGTACCGCGGCAACGACGCGGGCAAGCCGAGCCGCCCTTCCCCCTACCGTGACCGCGCGCCGGAGGAAAACCTCGACCTGTTCCGCCGCATGCGCGCCGGTGAGTTTGCCGACGGCGAAAAGACGCTGCGCGCCAAGATCGACCTGGCCAGCCCCAACATGAACATGCGCGACCCGGCCATCTACCGCATCAAGCATGTCGGCCACCACCGCCAGGGCGACAAATGGTGCATCTATCCGCTGTATGACTTTGCCCACCCGATCCAGGATGCGATCGAGGGCATCACCCATTCGCTGTGCAGCCTGGAATTTGAAAACCACCGCCCGCTGTACAACTGGGTCATCGAGAACCTGTTCGGCGGCGAGTTCCCCAAACAGCGCGAGTTCGCCCGCCTGAACGTGACCAACACGGTCATGAGCAAGCGCTACCTGCGCGAGCTGGTTGAGAAAGGCATCGTAGACGGCTGGGACGACCCGCGCATGCCGACGCTGTCCGGCCTGCGCCGCCGCGGCTACACGCCGACGAGCATCTTTGAGTTTGTGCGCGGGGCGGGTATCTCCAAGGCGGACAGCCTGGTCGATATGCGCCAGCTGGAAGCTGTTCTGCGCGCCGAGCTGGAGCTTTCGGCGCAGCGCCGCGTGGCCGTGCTTGACCCGGTCAAGCTCATCATTGACAACTACCCGGCCGACCAGTGCGAATATTTCGAGCTGCCGAACAACCCCAACCGCGACGCGAACGACCCGAGCACCCGCCCGGTCGCCTTTACCAAAGAGGTCTGGATCGACCGCAGCGATTTCTTTGAGGTCCCGCCGCCGAAGTTCAAGCGGCTGACCCTGGGCAGCGAAGTGCGCCTGATGGGCGCCTATCTTGTGCGCTGCACAGGCGTCGACAAGGACGAAGCCGGCAACGTGACCGCCATCCACGCCGAAGCCGACCTTGCCACCCGCAGCGGCAACCCCGCCGACGGCCGCAAAGTGCGCGGCACCATCCACTGGGTCAGCTGCGCGCACTGCATCGACGCCGAGGTGCGCCTGTACGACAAGCTGTTCACCGAAGCGAACATGAACGGCATCCCGGAAGGCGCCGACTTCAAGGATTACCTGAACCCCGAGAGCGTTGTGACCGTGCCCCACGCCAAGCTGGAAGCCAGCCTGGCCGGGGCCAAGCCCGGCGAACGGTTCCAGTTCGTGCGCACCGGCTACTTTACCCCGGACAGCCGCGACCCGCATGTGTACAACCGCATCGTGACGCTGAAGGACAGCTTCAAACTGTAACGCGCTGTTTTACCGCACAATAGAAAAATCCCGCACACCGTTCTTTTGAGAACCGTGTGCGGGATTTTTGTTTGGGTTGGCTCCGGCTGCGCGCCGCGCTCATTCAAGGGAGACGCCCTGCTTCTCGGCCAGGGCTTTGGCCCAGGCGGCGATGGCCTCGCCGTCCGACAGGCGCATCTTGTAGCCCTTGCCGTCCACCTCCAGATAATCGCCGCAGACATTGACCTGCTGCACGCTTTCATCCAGGTTGTAGATGGTCAGGCTGATCGTCTGGCCCGTCACTGGCTCCTTCCGGCCGTGGGTGACGGCCTTGCTCAGAAGGCTGACGACGGCGGCCGAATCGTCGCCCACTGCGGTCATCGTCACGCCCGGCGGGGTGACGGTTACGTCGATGTGGTCGATGTCGCGGGCATACAGATACATCATCGTGCGGGTGCCCATCAGCGTTTTGATGCCGAACACACAGAGCACGGCAATGACAACGGTCAGCGCGCGCTTGAGGATCGTGCGGGAATTGTTCTTCTTTTCCTTTTCCATGGTGGCGGCTCCCTTTTGTACTTGGTTGGGGTTCAGGTTTCTTCCGCGGCGGGGTCTTCCGCCTGGGTCATGGTAACGATATCCCGGATGGCCTGCCCGGTCGGCGTACCGGCCAGACCGCCGATGCCGGTCTCGCGCAAATCGGAGTTCATCGCCGCGCCGACCTCCGCCATGGCGTCGATGACCTCGTCGGCCGGGATATGGCCGACCACGCCGGCCAGCGCCATATCGGCGGCGGACACCGCATTGACGGCCCCGACGACATTGCGCTTGATGCAGGGCAGCTCGACAAGGCCCGCGACGGGGTCGCACACAAGCCCTTCCAGGTTGGCCAGCGCCATCGCGAACGCCTCGGCGCAGGCTTCGGCCGTGCCGCCCTTGAGGTCTGTGAGGGCGGCGGCCGCCATGCCGCTGGCCGCGCCGACCTCGGCCTGGCAGCCGCCCTTGGCCCCGGCCAGCGTGGCGCGGGCGGCCACGATCTGCCCGAACCCGGCGGCCACATACAGCGCGCGGCAGACGGCTTCTTCATCGGCCGCACCGGCGCGCCACAGCGGCAGCAGCACCGCGGGCAGAACGCCGCAGCTGCCCGCCGTGGGCGCGGCGACGATGCGTTTCATGCAGGCGTTGCACTCGGCGGTTTTCAGCGCTTCGGCAATGACCTGCGCATAGTAGCCGCCGCTGTACAGCGCCCCGGCCGCCGCCGCGGCTTCCACTTTGGCGGCGTCGCCGCCCGCAAAGCCGCTGGCCGAACGGTCGCTGCCGCGGTAGTTTTCACTGGTTTTTACCATCACGCCCCACAGGCGGCGCATGGCCGCGCGGGATTCCGCTTCGGTCAGGCCGCTTTCGGCCAGATCGCTGCGCAGGATCACTTCGTACAGCGGGCGGCCTTCGGCCTTGCAGGCGTCAAGCAGCGCACGCACAGAGGAAAACGACATAGACCTCTCCTTATGTTTTTTCGCTGTCCAGGTTGAGGCTCGTGACTTTGACGATGCCGGGCTGGCGGCGCAGATGCTCGACGAGATCCTCCGGCAGCGGCTGGTCGCATTCCAGCACCATGACGGCGTAGCCGCCCGCGGCCGAGCGGTAGAGCTGCATTGTGGCGATATTGATGTTATGCGCGCTCAACGCGCCGGTGACGGCCGCCACATGGCCGGGGGTGTCCTGGTTGTGGACGATGAGCGTGTCGCGGTCCGCACCGAAGTTGGTCGTAATGCCGTCGATCTGGCAAATGTTGATGCGCCCGCCGCCAATGGACGAGCCCATGACCTCCAGCCTGCGACCGCTTGCCCCCGCAAGGCGCAGCAGCGCCGTGTTGGGGTGCGCGCCGCGCAAAACGACCGTCCCGATGCGGACGCGCAGACCTGCCTTTTGCGCCAGCGCAAAGCTGCGCGGGATGGCCTCATCGTCCGGCTGCAGGCCCAGCAGGCCCGCCACCAGCGCGCGGTCCGTGCCGTGGCCGCGGCCGGTGGCCGCAAAGCTGCCGTGCAGAAGGATCTCGGCTTCGGCCGGGGGTTCCCCCAGCAGCTTGCGGGCCGTCAGACCGATGCGCACCGCACCTGCCGTGTGGCTGCTGGACGGCCCGGTCATCACCGGCCCGAGAACATCAAACAAACGCATAGGCCCCTCCTGTGCGCGGAAGCGATAAATGATAATATAAGGAAAACCGCCAGCCAAATATCTTGCATTCGGCTGGCGGTTTTTGGCGGAGTAAGAGGGATTTGAACCCTCGCGGCCCGTTAAGACCCTACGCCCTTAGCAGGGGCGCCTCTTCGACCTCTTGAGTATTACTCCAAGTCAAAGTGATAAGATATTCACTTGTTTATAAAAATGGCGGAGAGGATGGGATTCGAACCCATGGTCCGCTCGCGCGGATCGCTGGTTTTCAAGACCAGTTCCATAAACCACTCGGACACCTCTCCATAGTGGCCCCACCAGATGCGAGTTATATATTATCATACCCGTTTGTTTCTGTCAAGGCCCCGCGCGGGAATAATTTTTGCAAACAGACGCCGCCCGGCCCGCCGCGCCGGGTTTTGGCCGCCGCAGCGCGGTTTCAGTCATAGTCATACTCCGGGCTTTCGGCGGCGCGGGCGTCCAAGTAACGGGCCAGGCGCTCCATGGCGGTGTAGCTGATGCGCCCTGTATCGGCCAGCGCGCCGAGCATGGCGCGCGCGTCTCCGCCGTACAGGCGCTGCAGGTGGGCGGCGCTGACCGCCCCGCAGTAGGTTTCGCGGCGCACAAGCGGCGTATACACATTTTTGTTGCCTTGACGCTGTACGCTGACAAAATGCTTGTTTTCCAGCCGCAGCAGAAAATTGAGCAGCGTGGTATCGGCCCAGCGGCAGCTCTCGGGCAGACGGGCGGCGATCTCCCGCCGGGCGGCCGGACGGCCGCAGGACCACAGCGCGACCATCACCTGCTCCTCGCTGTGTGAAAGCGTCTCCATGTTTGCCTCCTACATTTGTGGTTGATTTTCATGTTTTTATTTTACATTTGTAGTAGTTAAATTTTCAACCCCGCAAAGTGCACAAATTTCCGAGCGGCCTATTGTGCGTTATTTCGGTTTTGATTTTACATTTGTAGCAGAACTTGTTCGCCGCCCGTGGGCATTTGTCGTTCTTTCGCCCCGGCGGGCGGTTTCCGCGCCCTGTTTTCGGTATTTTGCCGGTCGCTTTCGCCTTGCGGGGCCGGGCGGGCGCGGCGTATAATAACCATTGTTGGGCGGCGCTCAACGCACAATTCCGCAAAAGAGGATCAGGAGGAGGAAATCTTCATGGCGAGAGTCTACAATTTCAGCGCCGGGCCTTCGATGTTGCCCGAATATGTTCTGCGCAAGGCACAGGCGGACCTGCTGGACTACCAGGGTTCCGGCCAGAGCGTGATGGAGATGAGCCACCGCAGCCCCTGGTTTGAGGATATCCTGCACAACACCGAAGCCGCCATGCGCCGCGTGCTGGGCGTGCCGGACAACTATAAGATCGGCTTTTTCCAGGGCGGCGCGACGCAGCAGTTCGCGATGGTGCCGCTGAACCTGATGACGACCGGCACGGCCGACTACATCGTGACCGGCAACTTCAGCAAGAAAGCCGCCGAGGAAGCCGCCAAATTCGGCATCGCGCGCATCGCCGCTTCCAGCAAGGACAAAAACTTTACCTATATTCCCGACGTCAAGGCCATCGAGTACGACCCGAACGCCAGCTACATCCACATCTGCCAGAACAACACGATCTTCGGCACAAAGTTTGCCGAACTGCCGCAGGTGGCGGGCGTCCCGCTGGTGGCGGACATGAGCTCGATGATCTTCTCCGAGCCGACCGATGTAAGCAAGTATGGCTGCATCTACTTCGGCGTGCAGAAGAACGTCGCGCCCGCCGGGATGGCCGTCGCCATCCTGCGGGAGGACCTGCTGGGCCGCAGCGCCAAAGGCATCCCGGCCGAAAATATCCCGACCATGATGAACTACACGACGCTGCTGAAAGCCGACAGCATGTACAACACCCCGCCCTGCTGGTGCATCTACATGACCGGGCTGATGATGGAGTATCTCGAGCACGAGATCGGCGGACTGGACGCGATGAAGAAGATCAACGAGGAAAAGGCCGCGCTGCTCTACGCCTATCTGGACGGGCAGGACTTTTACAAGAATCCGGTCGAGAAGCCTTTCCGCAGCCTGATGAACGTGACCTTTACCTCGCCTTCCCCGGAGCTGGACAAGGAATTCTGCGCCGAGGCCGCCGGGGCCGGGCTGCTGAACCTCAAGGGCCACCGCCTCGTGGGCGGCATGCGCGCTTCCATCTACAATGCCATGCCGCGCGAGGGCGTTATTAAGCTGGTGGAATTTATGGAGCAGTTCCGCAAAGCGCACGCGTAAAAAATAGTGACTGCAAGACAGGAGCCGAGCAAGTATGTATACGATCAAAACAATGAACGCGATCTCCCCGGTCGGGCTGGCCAAGCTGCCCGCCGCCCTGTTTGAGATCGACAACGAATCCACCGCGCCCGAGGGTATCCTGGTGCGCAGCGCCGACCTGCACGAAATGCCGCTGCCGGACAGCCTGCTGGCCATCGCCCGCGCAGGCGCCGGGACCAACAACATCCCGCTGGACAAATGCACCGAGGCCGGCATCGTCGTGTTCAACACGCCGGGCGCCAACGCCAACGCCGTGGCCGAGTTGGTCATCGGCGCGCTGGTGGCGGGCAGCCGCAACATGCCCGCCGCCATCCGCTGGGCCGAAGGGCTCAAGGGCAGCGCCACACTGGCCAAAGATGTGGAAAAGGGCAAAAAGCAGTTTGTCGGACCAGAGCTGCGCGGCAAAACGCTGGGCGTCATCGGCCTGGGCGCGATCGGTTCGCGCGTGGCCAACGCCGCCGTGGCGCTGGGCATGGAAGTGCTGGGCTACGACCCGTACATCAGCATTGACGCCGCGTGGAGTTTGTCCCGCAGCGTACAGCACTGCGTGGCGCTCAGCGACATGCTGCCGCGCTGCGATTACCTGACCGTGCATGTGCCCTATCTGCCCTCGACCAAAAACACGATCAACGCCCAGACGCTGGCCATGTGCAAGGACGGCGTGCGCGTTTTGAACTTTGCGCGCGGCGAGCTTGTCGACAACGCCGCCATCCTGGAAGGGCTGGACACCGGCAAGGTCGGTTCCTACTTCTGCGACTTCCCGGCCGAAGAGCTGCTGGGCGTTCCGGGCGTGTGCTGCACGCCCCACCTGGGCGCTTCTACGCCCGAGAGCGAGACCAACTGCGCCGTGATGGCCGCGAGCGAGCTGAGCGATTACCTGCGCAACGGCAACATCATCCACAGCGTCAACCTGCCCGACGTGCAGCAGCCGCGCCTGGGCGGCCGCCGCGTGTGCATGATTCACAAAAATGCGCCCGGCGTGATCTCGGCCATCACCAGCGTGCTGACGGCGGCCAGCCTGAACATTGAGAACATGGTCAACAAGAGCCGCAAGGACGTCGCTTACACCATGCTGGATGTGACCGGCACGATCGAGCCCGGGCTGGCTGAAAAGCTCCGCGGCATTGAAGGCGCCATTCGCGTGCGCGTGCTGTAACCGTACTGTTTCGTTTGCCTTATCATATTCTCCTTGTGCAAAAACCGGCAGTTTAATAACAACTGCCGGTTTTTGCTGTCAGCGCATATACTGTTCGATCATCTGCTCGACATTGTGCAGGGCTTTCTCGGCCCCGCGGGTCATTTTACGCATGTTTTTCCGCAGCTGGCGCTGGTCGCAGGTAGCGGCATACACCGCGGCAGCCCCCACCGCCGCGCCCATGGCGGCGGTAGCCATTGAAATCATCTTGTTCATGCAGGTCCTCTCCTTTCCTTGCGTTGTAGGGTTAGTATGCCCGCAGCGCGCCCGATATACGGCGCTGGCGGGAAATGGAAACAGGCGGAAGCTGCCCGGGCAGCTTCCGCCTGTTTCCCATTTAAGTTGTGTCAGGGAATCGCTTCGTCATTCATGCGGCGCTCGTCCTGCAGCAGAGCAGCCAGGGCGCGCCGCGCGGTTGCGCTGCCGCGCTCTGTATACAGGCAGAGCAACAGCCGCACCAACCGGTCATATTCCTGCGGGGCCTGCGGACAACTGCCCGCGGCCACCGCACAGGCGATCTGTTCGCCGCCACCCCCGGCAACATCACAGTGTTCCAAGTGTGCCTTGTGTACGGCGTGTTCATATGCTTTTTCCATTATACTGCCCCGCTGCCGGGCTGTTTTATGCAGCTGCAGCGCTCTGGACCGGTCCACAGGAACGCCAAGACCATGTTCATAGAGTACAGCCCGGTAAAAGGCGGCTTCCCGCCCCTGTTTGCCGTCTGCAATGGCAAGCAGAAGCGCAGCGTCCACACGGCAGAAATAATAACGTACAGGGATCGGCGCACACCATTCCGGCACGAGGGGCAGAAGTTGCCGGAGGCTGCTGCCGCTTTCCACGCGGGCGGAAAGCGGCGGTCCTGTGCGTACCCGAGGACGCAGGCACTGCATCCCCATCTGTTCAAGGCTGGCCGCAGGCAGCTGCCACAGATGCCCCTTCAGCGAATGTCTGCCCCACAGCTGCACGCCCACCGCGCCTGCCCCCTTTCCACTGGCGACAGCCCCATTGTAGCATAAGTTTCTCCGAATGTCAAATTATATTATCGTTATGATAATTATATATCAGTCCGTTTCCTCTACCCTAATAACAATATACGAACAATACAACCGTTCCGGCGGAGGAAACAGAACATGGTAAACTATTACGACCGGATCAAAAACCTGCGGGAAAGCGCAGGGCTCACGCAGGCGCAGCTGGCGCACAAGCTGGGCGTGACACGCGCGGCGGTCAACGCCTGGGAAATGGGTATTTCCGCACCATCCACCGCATTGCTGATCGAGCTTTCGCGGCTGTTCGGCGTCTCCAGCGACCACCTGCTGGGGCTGGATGAACACGCCGCACTGGATGTTTCCGGCCTGACAGAGGAGGATGTCGTCGTTCTCCAGCGTTTGGTGCAGCTGCTGAAAAAGAAAAATTCTTAGGGTGTAGCTTAAAAATCCCCCGCACTGTCTCATTCCACTAAAAAACCGCGTCTGCTGTGTTGCGGGGCCCTGCAACACACGAAGTATGGCGGCGGTTTTGCGCCTGTTATTCGCTGCTTTTCCAGCGCTTTTGATCTATCGGATACCCGCCAGAGACCGCTGCGCGTATAATTCGCCGGTTTCCGGCTTTTTCCGGCAGCGAGTTTGTGGTAAAATCAGAACAACAGACCGAAACGCGGCACATCCGTGCTGTGCGCTGCGGGCTGGAATTTTTGTGAAATGAGTGTGGCGTTATGCCGGTTGCCCCCAAAACTGTCCTTTGCATCCACGACCTGCCCGGGTTTGGCCGGGCGGGGCTCGCGGTGATCGTTCCCATCCTTTCGGCGCTGGGCCTGCAGGCCGTGGTCCTGCCCACAGCCGTGCTTTCCACCCACACGGGCGGGCTGGGCGCCCCGGCTCGCCTTTCGAGCCCCGGCTACGGCCCGGCGGCGCTGGCGCACTACCGGCGGCTGGGCGTGCGGTTCGACTGCATCTATTCCGGTTATCTTTCCGAGCCGGGCCAGGCGCTGCTGGTGGAGCAGGCGATGGAATACTGGCCCGGGGCGCTCAAGGTCGTGGACCCGGTCATGGGCGACCACGGCCGCCTGTACAGCGGTCTGCCGGGCGAGATGGTCCCGGCGATGTACGCGCTGTGTTCCCGCGCCGATTTGATCCTGCCCAACGCGACCGAAGCCGCGCTGCTGCTGGGGGACCCGCTGCCGGGCAGCGCCGCGCCGGAATACGCGGCCGGGGCGGCCGAGCGCCTGACCCGCCTGTGCCCGCAGGTGCTGCTGACCGGCGTTACGGCCGGGCGCAGCGTTCTGTGCGTGGGCGCGCAGCGCGGGCAGGACGGCTACACCGTGCGCACGCCGCTGCTGCGGCCGTTCCACGGCACGGGGGATATTTTCGGCGCCGCGATGGTGGGGCGGCTTTTGCAGGGCAACGCCCCGCAGGCCGCCGCGCAGGCCGCCGCCGTGTTTGTGGGCGATTGCCTGCGCGCCACGCCGGAGGGCGCGGACGAACGGCTGGGCGTGTGGCTGGAAAGCGTGCTGCCCCGCCTGCTGCCCGCCGGGGAGAACTAACGCGCCCCGCCCTATTTTCCGAAAGAAGGAAGTCAAAAAACATGCCTGTCATCAACATCGTACTTGTAGAGCCGCAGATCCCGCAGAACACCGGCAACGTGGCGCGCACCTGCGCCGTGACCGGCGCGCGGCTGCACCTGGTGGGGCCGATGGGTTTCACGCCCGACGATAAAAAATTAAAGCGCGCCGGGCTTGACTATTGGTCCCAACTTGATATAACATACTATCAGGACCTGTCTGAATTTTGGGCCGCCAACCGGGGCCCGTATTTCTTCTTTACCTCCAAGGGCACGCACCGCCACACCGATGTTTCGTACCCCGACGGCGCGTATCTCGTCTTCGGGCGGGAGGACGCCGGACTGCCGGAGGAACTGCTGGCCGCCCACCCGGAGCAGTGCGTGCGCATTCCGATGCGCCGGGGCGAGCGATGCCTGAACCTGTCCAACTCGGTGGCTGTCGGCGTATACGAAGCGCTGCGGCAATGGGATTTCGAGGACCTGGGGACCCGCGGACAACTGACCAAATACGAATGGAAGTGAGAGGACCCGATGGAACGCAAAATCGCGATCGTGACCGATTCCAGCTGCGATATTCCGCAGGACCTGGCTGAAAAGTACGGCATCGACATCATCGACTTTCCGATCAACCTGGACGGAAAGGAATACTTTGAGCGCCGCGACCTAACGCGGGAAGAGTTTTACGAACTGATGCGGCAGGCCAAAGGCGTGCCCACCACCGCCGCCATCACGATGCTGCAGTGGCACGACGTTTATGCCAAATACGCCGACGAAGAGTATACCGACGTGCTGCATGTGAGCATCAACAGCACCGGCTCCGCCACCTACGGCTATGCCCAGCAGGCGGCCGAAATGCTGCGCGAGGAACGCCCCGACTGCAAAATGCGCATCCATCTGGTGGACAGCCACACCTATTCAATGGTGTTCGGCTGGTACCTGTGCGAATGCGCGCGCAAGCTGCGCAACGGCGGCGAGCTGCGCGACTGCATCCTGGAGCTGGAGAGCAAGCTCGGCCGCGTGGAGATCGGCCTGGCCGCCTACAGCCTCAAACAGCTGAAAAAATCCGGGCGCGTATCCGCCGCCGCGGCGTTTGCCGGGGAACTGCTGGGCCTGCGCCCGATCATCAGCCTGACCGACGGCGTCAGCCATGTGGAGGCCAAAGTGCGCGGCGACGCCGCCGTGATCCCCGCGATGCTCAAATGGGTCAGCACCCGCGTGGACGACATGCGCGACACCCCCTACATGATGGCGTACACCTCCAGCACCCAGAAGCGCGACGAACTGCTCAAGCTGTGCAAGAAGGAGTTCGGCCACCCGCCGATGCATATCTTCCAGCTGGGCGGCGTGGTCAGCGCCAACACCGGGCCGGACTGCATCGCCATTGCCTTTGAGGGCAAGCCCCGCCGCCTGGCGGACTATGAACCGCCGCTGCCGTAATTTTAACCGACACCCCGCCGGGGCGCTTGCCAGCGCCCCGTTTTTTTGTTATAATAGCCAACTGTTGAGCAACTTAGGATTTTAGGCTCCGCCGCCCGGCACCGCCGGGCGGCGAAAAACCGGCCGGGGCTGGCGGTCCCGCGCGCGGTCAAAATCTATCCGCCGGAGTGTATTATGCTGAAATGGATCGTTGTGTTTGCGGCTGCCGTACTGGCAGCCTTTTTGGGCGTTCGCCTGGCGCTGCGCAGGCAGCCGGCCGGTGCGCCCCCGCGGCAGGACCGCACCGCGCGCCTTGTGCGCTGCGGCATGATCGCCGCCGTGTATGTGGTGCTGTGCCTGGCGCTGCAGCCGTTTTCCTACGGCGCGGTGCAGGTGCGCCTGGCCGAAGCGCTGTGCCTGCTGCCCGTGTTCGGGGCCGAGTACATCGTCGGCGTCACGCTGGGCTGCCTTCTGGCCAATGCGCTCGGTTCGACCGTGATCGACGTCGTGTTCGGCACGCTGGCCACGCTGCTGGCCTGCCTTGTCACCTGGCGGCTGCGCAGCCTGCGCGTGCGCGGGCTGGCTTTGCCCGCCGCTGTGCCGCCGGTCGTTTTTAACGCGCTGATCGTCGGCTGGGAGATCAGCTTCTTCTTTTCCGACACACCGGCCACATTGCCGGTCACGCTGTTCAACATGCTGACCGTCGGCATTGGCGAGGTCATCAGCTGCGGCGTGCTCGGCGTCGCGCTTGTCAAGCTGATCGAGCACAACCCGGCGCTGCGGCGTATGTTTGCCGCCGGGCAGACGCACGCCGCCTGAACCGCCAAAAATGCCGCTTTCATGGGGAGGGAAACGAAATGACGGCCGATTTGATCCTGTGGGACTGGAACGGAACGCTGCTGGACGATGTCGCGCTGTGCGTGGACGCGCTCAACCGCCTGCTCCGGCGCTACGGCTATCCGCAGCAGTACGATCTTGATGCTTACCGGGATATTTTCGGTTTCCCCGTGGAGGAATATTATGTGCGGGCCGGGTTTGATTTTTCCCGCCACCCGTTCCCGGTGCTGGCCGAAAGCTATATGCAGGACTATCTCCCCCATTCGGCCGCCTGCCCGCTGGCGCAGGGAGCCCAAGAAACGCTGGAAGCCTTCCGCACCGCCGGGCTGCGCCAGGTGGTCCTGTCGGCCTCGCCGGCCGACACGCTGGCACACCAGGTAACGCAGCGCGGTATCCGCCCGTATTTTGACGAGCTGCTGGGCCTTTCCGATATCTATGCCCGCAGCAAGGTGGCCATCGGGCTCGCTTATCTGCAGCGCAGCGGCTTTGCGCCGGAGCGCTGCGTGATGATCGGCGATTCGGTGCACGATGCCGAGGTCGCGCAGGCGCTGGGCGTGCGCTGTGTGCTTTTGTGCAGCGGCCACCAGAGCGAGGCTGCGCTGAAAGCCGCCGGCGCGCCGGTATACCCCGATTTGCCGGAAGCGGCGGCCGCTATCCTGCGGCAGGCGCAGGCACAATAAAAATATCGTTTCGCACCCGCGCAGGTTTGACAAGGCCCCCTGCGCGGGTGTATTATTATGAGGTGTATGTAAAGCACCCGGACCAAATACATTCGCCGCCCAGACGGCAGAAAACAGGGGTTTACGATATGTCTTTTATGGAGAAGCTGTTCGGAACATTTTCCGACAAGGAACTCAAGCGCATCCGGCCGATCGCCGAGAAAGTGCTGGCGCTGGAACCGGCCATGCAGAAGCTGACCGACGCCGAGCTGCAGGCCAAAACGCCCGAGCTGAAGGAAAAGCTCAAAAACGGCGCGACGCTCGACGATATCCTGCCCGAGGCGTTCGCTGTCTGCCGTGAAGCCGACTGGCGCGTGCTGGGGCTCAAGCCGTACCCGGTGCAGGTCATCGGCGGCATTGTGCTGCACCGCGCCTGCATCGCCGAGATGCAGACCGGCGAAGGCAAAACGCTGGTGGCAACGATGCCGGTATACTTAAACGCCCTGACCGGCGAGGGCGTGCATGTGGTGACGGTCAACGACTACCTGGCCAAGCGCGACAGCGAGTGGATGGGCAAGGTTTACCGCTTCCTGGGCCTGCGCGTCGGGCTTGTGATCCATGATGTGGCGCCCGCCGACCGCAAAAAAGCCTATGAGGCGGACGTGACCTACGGCACCAACAACGAGTTCGGCTTTGACTATCTGCGCGACAACATGGTCGTGTACAAGGCGAACATGGTGCAGCGCGGCCATGCCTACGCCATTGTGGACGAGGTGGACTCCATCCTCATCGACGAAGCCCGCACGCCGCTGATCATCTCCGGCAAGGGCGAAGATTCCAGCATCATGTACAAGCGCGCCGACGACTTTGCCAAGACGCTGAAGAAGTCGGTCATTGTCGAGCTGGACGACAAGGTTTCGGCCGAGGAGCAGGTGGACGGCGACTATGTCGTGGACGAAAAGCACAAGAGCTGCTCGCTGACCGAGAGCGGCGTGCGCAAGGCGGAGACCTGGTTCGGCGTAGACAACCTTTCCGACGCCGACAACATGACGCTGCGCCATTACATCGACCAGGCCATCAAGGCCCACGGCGTCATGCACCGCGACATCGACTACATCGTCAAGGACGGCGAGGTCATCATCGTCGACGAATTCACCGGCCGCCTGATGTACGGCCGCCGCTACAACGACGGCCTGCACCAGGCCATCGAGGCCAAGGAAGGCGTCAACGTGGCCGCCGAGAGCAAGACGCTCGCGACCATCACCTTCCAGAATTATTTCCGCATGTACAAAAAACTGGCCGGTATGACCGGTACGGCTTCGACCGAAGCGGACGAGTTCAGCGAAATTTACGGCCTGCAGATCGTGAGCGTGCCGACCAACAAGCCGCGCGCGCGCAAGGACCTGCCGGACAGCGTATACAAAACCGTCAAGGGCAAGTACGACGCCGTCATCGAGCAGGTCATTGAATGCCACGAGAAGGGCCAGCCCGTGCTGGTCGGCACCGTGAGCGTTGAAAAGAGCGAGACGCTGTCCAAAATGCTCAAAGGGCGCGGCGTACCGCACAACGTGCTCAACGCCAAAAACCATGAGCGCGAGGCGGAGATCGTCGCCCAGGCCGGCAAAAAGGGCGCCGTGACCATCGCCACCAACATGGCCGGCCGCGGCACCGACATCATGCTGGGCGGCAACGTGACCTATATGGCCAAAGCCACGCTGCGCAAAGAGCTGGAGCGCGGCATCCAGCAAAAGCAGGAGGACGCCGAAGCTTCCTACAAGGCTGCGCGCATCGCCGCCAAGGCCGCGGGCGAGCCCCTGCCCGAAAAGCCCGCGCCCATCGACTATACCGCGCGCCTGGACGAACTGCTGACCGAAGCCGACGGCCACGCCGACACGACCGACGAAGAGATCCTGGCCGCACGCCGCCGCTTTGACGAGCTTTCGGCCGAGTACGAGCCCTCTGTCAAAGAAGAAGCCGAGGCCGTGCGCGCCGCGGGCGGCCTGTTCATCATCGGCACCGAGCGGCACGAGAGCCGCCGCATCGACAACCAGCTGCGCGGCCGTGCCGGACGCCAGGGCGACCCCGGCGCTTCGCGTTTCTTCCTGAGCCTGGAAGACGACCTGATGCGTATTTTCGGCGGCGAGCGTGTGCAGAACATGATGACCACGCTGGGCATTGAGGAAGACATGCCCATCGAGAACAAGCTCATCACCAACACGATCGAGAGCGCGCAGAAAAAACTCGAAGCTTCGAACTTCGCGATCCGCAAGCAGGTGCTGCAGTATGACGACGTCATGAACCAGCAGCGCGAGATTATCTACAAACAGCGCCAGCAGGTGCTCAACGGCGAGGATATCTCGGCCAACCTGCACCAGATGCTGCGCCAGTCCATTGACGAGACCTGCCAGTCCTTCCTGAGCGGCGAGACGGCCGACGACTGGGATTTTGCCGCCCTGCGCCGCCACTATATGAACTGGCTGTGCCTGCCCACCGATTTCAACTACACGACCGAGCAGCTGGACCACATCACGCGCGAGGAAGTGGCCAACACGCTGTATGAGCGCGGCATGCACATCCTGGAAGCGAAGGAGAAGAAGTACGGCGCGCCGATGATGCGCGAGCTGGAACGCATCTGCCTGCTGCGCAACGTCGACTCGAAATGGATGGACCACATCGACAACATGGACCAGCTCAAGCAGGGCATGGGCCTGCGCGGCTACGGCCAGCACGACCCTGTCACCGAGTACCGCGTGGAAGGCTTCCAGATGTTTGACGAGATGGTCGCCACCATCCGCGAGGACGCCGTGCACATGCTGCTGACCATTGAGGTGCGCCGCCCTGAAGTGCAGCCCAAGCGCGAACAGGTAGGCCAGCCGACCGGCGAGGGCGCGCCCGCGCGCCCCGGCGCCAAGGGCAGCGCCCCGGTGCGCGTGCAGAAGATCGGCCGCAACGACCCCTGCCCCTGCGGCAGCGGCCTGAAGTGGAAGAAGTGCAAGTGCAAGGAATATCACCCAGACCTGTAATATCACATCCAGGCAGGCGCCGCGCCCGATGGGCGCGGCGCCTGCGCTTTTGCAAAACGGAGGAAACCGGATGAAGGCACATGTATCAGCCGAGCCGCGCTGCGCGCTCGTGTGGAACTTTGCCCCCAGCGCGCCGGGCTACGGCGCGCTGGAGCTGGCGGCGCGGCGCTTCCGCCTGCGGCTGCGCGCGGTGGGGCCGCAGGACCTGGGGGCGCGCGTGGCCGACCTGTGCGCCGGGCGGCCCGGCCAAGCAGCACCGCTTGGCGCAAACGCCCCGGCGCTGCCTGCGCTGATCGTCAGCGGGCTGGACCATACGGACGGAAGTCTCGGGCAGTTTTTGGACGCGGTGCAGCGCGGCGGGGCCGGCATCCCGCTGCGGGCGATGGTAACGCCGGTGAGCCGGACCTGGACGCTGGCCGAGCTGCTCAACGAGCTGAACGCCGAACATAAGGCCGTCAGGGGGCAGGCATGAGCCGCCGCCTTCTGGCCGCCCTGGCCGGGCTCGCGCTGGCCGCCGTCTTTGCAATCAGCTTTTACCGCGACCGCACACAGCCCCAAGAATACAGCACGACCTGGTGGGACCTGTTCGACACCGTAACCGTTGTGACCGGTTACGCCGCCAGCGAAGCCGAATGGCAGGCGCAGACGGACGCGCTGTACGCAGACCTTTTGCGCTGCCACCAGCTGTTTGACATCTACGCGCGCTATGACGGGCTGGTGAACCTGGCCGACGTCAACGCACAGGCGGCGGCCGGGCCGGTGGCTGTCAGCGACGAGCTGATGGCGCTGCTGCAGTTCGGCAAAGAAGCGTATGAAGCGACCGGCGGCGCGTGCAACATTGCCGCCGGAACGGTGCTCTCGCTGTGGCACGATGCGCGCGAGGCCATTCAAGCCGCGCAGGCGGCCACCGGCGAGAGCGCCGCGGACGGCGGCGAGCTGCGCGCACTGCTGCCCGACGGCGCCGCGCTGGCACAGGCCGCCGCGCATATGGATATCGACAGCCTTGTGCTGGACGAAGCGGCCGGGACGGTCTTTTTTGCCGACCCGCAGCTCAAGCTGGACGTGGGGGCCATCGCCAAAGGCTGGGCGCTGGAACGCGCCGCGCAGGCCGCCGAGGCGCGCGGGCTGGAAAGCGCGCTGCTCAACGCCGGGGGCAGCGTGCGGGCCATCGGCACAAAGCCGGACGGCACGCGCTGGACGGCCGGGGTGCGCGGCCTGGACGAAGCCTATCCCCCGCTGGCCGAAGTGACGCTGGAACCCGGGCAGAGTTTGATCGTGAGCGGCGACCAGGAACGGTATTTCACGCTGGACGGCGTGCGCTACCACCACCTTATTGACCTGCAAACGCTGCAGCCCGCCCGCTATTGCCGCCAGATCGCGGTGCTGGGCCAAGACGCCGGTTGGGGCGACGCGCTTTCTACCGGGCTGTTCTGCCTGGCGCCGGAACAGGGCGCGGCGCTGCTTGACAGCGGCGGCACGCCCGGCGCGGCAGCGCTGTGGGCGTTTGAGGACGGCAGTATACAAACTTCGCCGGGCTGGCCCGGGCAAACCGGTTGACCCGGCCCGCAAAAACAGAAGGACCCCCGCCTGGGCAGCGCCGCGGCCGCCCCGGGCGGGGGCTTTTCAAAAGACATGATACGGTTCATGCGGCTGGGGCAAAAGCCCCATGGAAACGCCGAGGGCTTCGTCCACGCGCTGCATATCCTCGGGCGGGATGCGCCCGGCGCGCTCGCGCAGGCGACGTTTGTCCAGCGTGCGGATCTGCTCGGTCAGCACAATGCTGTCCTTGGCCAGGCCGCAGCGGTCCGCGCGCACGCCGATGTGGGTGGGCAGGCGGTTTTTGTCCTGCCGCGAGGTGATGGCCGCCGCGATGACGGTGGGGCTGTGGCGGTTGCCGATCTCGTTCTGGATGATAAGTACCGGCCGCACGCCGCCCTGCTCGCTGCCGACGACCGGGCTCAGGTCCGCGTAAAAGACTTCTCCTCTGTGCACTTCCATCTGCTGGCCCTCCCTGTAAGTTGTTTGTGACACTTACAGTATAAGCAGCGCGGATGGTTTTTAATCACCCCTGCGCTCGAGCACCGCAAACGCAAGCGCCAGACCGCCGTCATGGCTCAGCGAAAGATGCGCCGTGAGGCGCTTTTCGGCCGCCCAGGCCGCCGCCGCGCCGGACAGCGCGTAGTACGGCGCGCCGCTTTCACGCCGCAGCACGGCGATCTCGGCGAGCGCAAAGCCGCCCAGCCCCACGCCGCAGGCTTTCAGGAATGCTTCCTTGGCGGCGAAGTTGGCGGCGGCGGTCTCCCAGCGGGCCTTGCCGCTGCGCGCGGCGAGCAGGGCCTGCTCCTGCGCCGAAAAAACGCGGTGCAAAAACGCCTCGCGCTGCAGGCAGCGCTCCATGCGGGCGGACTGGCACAGGTCGGTCCCGATGCCAAAGATCCCGGCTGTTTCAGCGCACATAGGTGACATAGCCTTCCTTGCGCGGGGCGGCGGGCTTCTCCCCTTCCGGCGCGGGATAGCCGAGGATGCAGTTGCCGATGCCCTCCAGGCGTTCGGCGTTGGGCACGCCCCATTTTTGCAGCAGGGCCTTGCCTTCGGCGGTGGCGAACACCTCTTTGGCGCGGTGTATCCAGCAGCTGCCCAGCCCCAGGCTGGCGGCGGCGTTGAGCAGGTTGCCCATCACAAGGCTGCCGTCGTACTGGTATGTACCGCAGGCGGTATCTGCCAGCACGACGAGCACGGTGAGTGCGCCGTAGAACGGGTCGCCGTCAGAGCCCATGATGGCGGCATTCATGCGGGAAAGTTCGTCCCGCGCGGCTTTGTCCTGCACGGCGACGATGACCGGGCTCTGGCGGCCCATGCCGGTGGGGGCAAACGTCCCGGCCTGCAGCACGGCGTCCAGCGTTTCGGCGTCCACCTGGCGGTCAAGGTACGCGCGGCAGCTGCGGCGCGTTTCGAGGGTATGCAGGGTCTCGTTGGTCAACATACAGATTCCACCTTTCTTTTGGCGTAAGCGGCGGACCGGCGCCCGCCGGGTTCACTCGCCGGTTTGTTTTGTATTGTTTATGTTATTATACCACAAAGGAGGTCGCTGCGGCACACTTTTTTGGCGCAGGATGCGGCAAAAATCGGTTTTTGGGCCGCCGGGGCGCATCGTTAACCAAAAGTTCATTTTTATTTTCCAAGATTTGACGTTCGAGACCTTGCAGTTTTGTAGGAATTACGGTATACTAACCATGGTAAACGAAATACTGGGATACAAGGAGGTATTTCCCCAATGAAAAACATTGACCTTACCAAATACGGTATCACCGGCACCACCGAGATCGTGCACAACCCTTCTTATGAAGAGCTGTTCGCCGAGGAGACCAAGCCCGGCCTGGAAGGCTACGAGAAGGGCCAGGTCAGCGAACTGGGCGCCGTCAACGTGATGACCGGCATCTACACCGGCCGTTCCCCCAAGGACAAGTTCATCGTTATGGACGAGACCTCCAAGGACACCGTGTGGTGGACCACCCCCGAGTACAAGAACGACAACAAGCCCGCCAGCAAGGAAGCCTGGGCTGCCTGCAAGAAGCTGGCCATCGAAGAGCTTTCCAACAAGAAGCTGTATGTGATGGACGTGTTCTGCGGCGCCAACAAGGACACCCGCATGGCCATCCGCTTCATCATGGAAGTGGCCTGGCAGGCGCACTTCGTTAAGAACATGTTCATCCAGCCCACCGCGGAAGAGCTCGAGAACTTTGAGCCCGACTTTATCTCCTTCAACGCCTCCAAGGCGAAGGTCGAGAACTACAAGGAGCTGGGCCTGAACTCTGAGACGGCCGTCGTCTTCAACCTCACCGACCGCGAGCAGGTCATCCTGAACACCTGGTACGGCGGCGAGATGAAGAAGGGCATGTTCTCGATGATGAACTACTACCTGCCGCTCAAGGGCATGGCTTCGATGCACTGCTCCGCCAACACCGACATGAACGGCGAGAACACCGCCCTGTTCTTCGGTCTGTCCGGCACCGGCAAGACCACCCTTTCCACCGACCCGAAGCGTCTGCTGATCGGCGACGACGAACACGGCTGGGACGATAACGGCGTCTTCAACTTTGAGGGCGGCTGCTATGCCAAGGTCATCGACCTGGACAAGGATTCCGAGCCCGACATCTACAACGCCATCAAGCGCAACGCCCTGCTGGAGAACGTCACGCTGGACGAAAACGGCAAGATCGACTTCCATGACAAGAGCGTGACCGAGAACACCCGCGTGTCCTATCCGATCGACCACATCGAGAAGATCGTGCGCCCGGTTTCCGCTGGTCCCGACGCCAAGAACGTCATCTTCCTGTCCGCCGACGCCTTCGGCGTGCTGCCCCCGGTCTCCATCCTGACCCCGGAGCAGACCGAGTACTACTTCCTGTCCGGTTTCACCTCCAAGCTGGCCGGCACCGAGCGCGGCATCACCGAGCCCACCCCGACCTTCTCCGCCTGCTTCGGCCAGGCCTTCCTCGAACTGCATCCCACCAAGTATGCGGAGGAACTGGTCAAGAAGATGCAGAAGTCCGGCGCGAAGGCGTACCTCGTCAACACCGGCTGGAACGGCACCGGCAAGCGCATCTCCATCAAGGATACCCGCGGCATCATCGACGCGATCCTCGACGGCTCCATCAAGACTGCGCCGACCAAGACCATCCCCTACTTCAACTTTGAAGTGCCCACCGAGCTGCCCGGCGTTGACCCCGCCATCCTCGACCCGCGCGACACCTATGCCGACGCGGCCGAGTGGGATACCAAGGCCAAGGATCTGGCTTCCCGCTTCCAGAAGAACTTCGTCAAGTACGAAAGCAACGAAGCCGGCAAGGCCCTTGTGCCCGCCGGTCCGCAGCTGTAAGCGGCCGCCCGCCGCCTGAACGGCAGCCAACAGAACCGCAGAGCCCCTGCCCCGCTTTTGCCCGGCAGGGGCTTTTTGCATGCTTTGCGTTGCGGCGGCGCGGCCGGCGTGGTATACTGTACGCAGAATGTTAGGGAGGGAGATATCATGTATCAAGCAGGAGACGCCATGATCGAGGTGCGCGAGCTGCTCATCAAGGCGTTCGCATCGGCCTGGCGCGTGCGGGAAAGCGCGCTGCAGGCAACCGACCGGGACAGCTATATCCAGAGCAGCATCACCGTGATCGATACGCTGCAGGTCAGCCCCGAGATGATCTACGCCGAGGAAGGCCCCGGCCTGACCGACGGCGAGGAGCTGGACCACCTGGACGATCTTGTGCGCGCCGACGGCGTTTGGGTGTACTACGGCGTGCCGGAGGAGAGCTTTTTCCTTGTGACCTGGATGGAAGACGCGGCGGCCGCGCAGCAGAAAGTCAGCGACCTGCAGGCGCAGGGCGGCTGTGTGGCCTGCGTGGTCGATTTAAGCGAAACATGGCGTTTTGACTGACGCCGAAAAAAGTGAAAGGAGGCCGCCTGTGGAGACCAAACTGCAACTGCCCCTGCCGCCGGTGGTGGCTGCGCTGCTGCGCACGCTGCAGGCGGCCGGGCACCAGGCGTTCGTTGTGGGCGGCTGCGTGCGGGACAGCCTGCTTGGCCGCGCGCCGGAGGACTGGGATATCTGCACAAGCGCGCAGCCCGGCGAGGTCGAAGCGCTGTTCCAGGGCCGCCGCCTGCTGCTGAACGGGAAAAAGCACGGCACGGTGGCCGTGGTGGAAGGCGGCAAAAGCTGGGAGATCACGACCTTCCGCTGCGACGGCGCCTATAGCGACGGCCGCCACCCAGACGCCGTGCGCTTTGTTCCCGATGTGCGGCAGGACCTGGCGCGGCGGGATTTCACGGTTAACGCGATGGCCTGGTCCCCTGCCGCCGGTCTGGTCGACCCGTTTGGCGGGCAGGCGGACCTGCGCGCCGGGGTGCTGCGCTGTGTCGGCGACCCCAACGCCCGCTTTGCCGAGGACGCGCTGCGCGTGCTGCGCGCGCCGCGGTTTGCGGCGCAGCTGGGTTTTGCGCTGGAGCCGGGCACGGCCGCGGCCGCGCGGCGCTGCCGCGGCGGCGTTGCGCTGGTATCGCCGGAGCGCATTTTTACCGAGCTGGACAAGCTGCTGGCCGGGGCGCAGGCCGGGCGTGTGCTGGCGCAGTACGGGGAGATCCTGGCCGGGGCGCTGCCGGAGATCTTGCCCTGCATCGGCTGCACACAGCCGAGCCGCTGGCACTGTTATGACGTCTGGCAGCACACGGCCGTGGCTGTGGGGGCGGTCGAAGCGCACGCACTGGCGCAGACGCTGACCGGCCACGGCGATGCGCGCGGCGCGCGCGTGCTGCGCTGGGCCGCGCTGCTGCACGACCTAGGCAAGCCCGCCTGCCGCACCGAGGACGCCGACGGCACGGCCCACTTCCCCGGGCACAACCAGCGCGGCGGACGCATGGCGCGGGAGATCCTGCTGCGCCTGCGCGCGCCCGCCAGCCTGACCGAAGGCGCGGCGGCCCTGGTGGCCGTGCACGATGCGCCGCTGCCTGCCGCCGACGCGGACATCCTGCGGCTGCTGCACCGGCGCGGGGCGGTGTTTTTGCGGCGGCTGTGCCAGCTGAAACTGGCCGACCTGGCCGCCCACGCACAGAACGCGGCGGTCACAGCGCGCTGGCAGGAAGTCACGCAGTTTGCCGCCCGCATGGAGACGCTGGCCGCAGACGGCTGCTACCGGCTGGACCGGCTGGCCGTGAACGGCGGCGATGTGCTGGCTGCGGGCCTGCGCCCCGGCCCGGCCGTGGGGCAGGCGCTGGACATCCTGCTCAACGCCGTGATGGACGGCACGCTGCCCAACGAGCGCACAGCGCTGCTGGCTGCGCTGCAGCGCGGGTTCTTATAACAGGCCATGTCATATGGAAAAGCGGCCCCCGCCGGTGGCGGGGCCGCTTTACACTTGTTTGGATCAGTTGAACTTGAAGATCTTCTGCGCGACGCGGTAGCCCCACAGGGTCACGGCGCGGCCGCCTTTGCCGGGCAGGTTGCAGGCCCCCGCAACCGAGAGCAGGCAGCGCTTGTAGACGCGGCGGTCGTGCAGCTTGAGGAACTGCCAGAGCTCCTTTTTCTTCTGCAGGGCTTCGGGGGTGCCGTCCATGGTCAGGAAAACGCTGGAGATCGTCATCATCATGGACAGATAGTTGAACATATAGGCGCGCAGCTTTTTCTGTTCCGGCGGCAGGCGGTAGAGGTCGACCGCCGTGATCATCAGCTTGGTCACGCGCAGCTGCTGGTCAACGCGCTTGACCATGACCTTCTCGTTGACGCTCTGGTCCTCGCGGCCGATGAAGTAGCGGTAGAGGTCGAGGTCCATATAATACAGCTTTTTGCAGTGCGGCAGCGGCAGATAGACAAAAATGTTGTCCACATAGAACGTGTGTTTGGGCAGGCGCAGGCCGCAGGCGCGCAGAATCTCGGTGCGGTAGATGACGCTGTGCATCAGGATGTTCTGGCTGGGCGGAAAGCGGCCGATGTCCGCCCAGGTAAACAGGCGGTCGGCGGGCAGCACGCCGGTGTAACGCACCGTGTGGCTGGTGTTGTCCACCGTATGTTCATAGACATAATTGCACAGCAGCAGGTCGACCGGCTCCGGCATGGCGGCAAACTCGCGCAGTTTTTCCATAACACGGGCAAGCGATTCGCCGTCGAGCCAGTCGTCCGAATCGACGACCTTGAAGTAAAGCCCCTGCGCGTTGCGGATGCCCTGGTTGACGCCCTCGCCATGGCCGCCGTTCTCCTGGTGGATCACGCGGATGATGTCGGGATATTTTTCGGCCCAGGCGTCGGCAATGGCGCCGGTCTCGTCTTTGGAACCATCGTCCACCAGGATGATCTCGGCTTCGGGCCCGGCGGGCAGCAGCGTTTCGATGCAGCGGTCCATATAGGCCGCCGAGTTATAGCAGGGCACTGTGAATGTGATCAGTTTCATGGGTGTGCTTCTCTCCTCTTCGCAAGCATGGCCGCCCGGCGGGCGGCGGCGGGGCGCGCCGCCCCGCCGGGCGCTGTCCCCTGCCCTTTGGCAGGCTGCGCCCTTTTATAGCATACCTGTTTTCAGGCAAAAAAACAAGGCCAAACGGTGCAAAATTGCACCGTTCGGCCTGTTTTGAATGAATTTTGTGCAGCGATGCGGGAAGCCCCTCAGAATTCATTGCGCTGGAACTCATGCACGCCGGACGGCATGACGTCGTTATAGACATCCTCCGGCAGGCCGTAGCTCCCATCACGCTGAATGACACCGCGCATCCATTGCATGATCATGTGCAGCTTCATTATAGCGAACCCCCTTTTGGCTGCGGGGCGTATCTTCCGCGCCCCTTTCTTTATCTATAGTATACCCGATGTGCACACAGAATGCAAGCAGCGCTTTGTACAAACTTACAAAAGTTATTTGTATATTATCCACATTTTCGTTGTTGTGTACATGTGCAATCGGCGTTTGTCCGCGTTACGCGCACAGTTCGCGCCACGCCTCCTCCATCGTATCGGCGGAGAAAAGGAACTCGCCCGTGCTGTCGTACACTTCGATATGGCCGTTCACGTTCTTGAATTGGGTGGTCATGGGTACCGCCTGCCTTTCGCTTTTTCTGCTTTTATTATAGCGAAAGTGAAGGGTTATAAACAGGACTTTCAGCTCTCGGCCGGGCAAATTGCATCCGGTTTTTGGGACCTTATCCCCGTACCCCCGGCACAGGCCACCCGGCGCGCGCCGCGCAGCCCGGCCAGCAGCCACAGGCAAAGCAGGAACCACAGCAGCGTGTATTTGGGGCAGACCAGCCCGGCCAGGTTGCCCCACTCGCCGCTGTAGTCCCACACTGGCACCCCCAGCAGCCGCGTGCAGAACAGCCCGAAAGCCAGCTCCACCAGCAGCACCCCGCCCGTGGCCCGCAGCGCCAGCGGCGCCAGCGGGCGGCCGCTGCGCTCCAGGCGGCAGAGCCCGCACAGGCACAGGCCCCCGGCAAAGAACATGGTCCAGTGGGTCATGCCGCGCCAGGCCAGCTCCACGCCCAGATACGCGGCGCCGCCCAGGATAAACACGGCGGCCGCCAGCCCCCTGCTTTTGTGCGCCATACAAAAAGCCCTCCCTGCCATTGTTGAACATAGTCTGTGCAGGGAGGGCGTGTTGTAATCGTTTTGTAACAGGTACTATTTGGACAGCTTTTTCAGCAGCGCGCTGCGGGTATCCCAGAGTTTCTGGCTCAAGTCGACATAATAGCGGTGCGGGTTTTCAAAGCGCTTGACTTCGTCCCACAGCGTATTGACCTGCGCTTTGCAGAATTTGCGGATATCGTTCAGGCTCGGCGACTGGTAAACACACTCGCCGTAGGAATAGATCTGCGTGGAAAGGCAGCGCGCCGTACAGTTGACGTAGGTACGTTCCTTCCAGGTTTCGACCGGGTCAAACAGCGTGATGCCGTGTTTGGTCTCAACGCTCTCGTCCGCCATGGTGATGAGATCGGCCATGGCCTTGCCGTCCTCGTCATAGATGCGCCAGACTTTTTTCAGGCACGGGATGGTCGTTTTCTCGGCGCTTTCGCTCAGCTTCATCTTGGGGGTATAGCTGCCGTCTTCTTCCTTGACGGCGGCCAGCTTGTACACGCCGCCGAACACCGGCTCGCTCTTGGCTGTGATCATATTTTCACCGATGCCGAAGCTGTCCACGCGCGAGCCCTGCAGGATCAGGTCCCGCACAAGGTATTCGTCCAGGCTGTTGGACGCGCAGATCGGGCAGTCCTGGTAACCGGCTTCGTCCAGCATGCGGCGGGCTTTTTTGGACAGGTACGCAATGTCGCCGGAGTCGATGCGGATGCCCTTGGGGCGCTTGCCCATCGGCTTGAGGACCTCGTCAAACACCTTGATCGCATCGGGCACGCCGTGGCGCAGCACGTTGTAGGTGTCCACAAGCAGCACGCAGGCGTCGGGGTACAGCTCGGCGTATTTTTTGAACGCCTCATACTCGCTGGGGAACATCTGCACCCAGGCATGGGCCATGGTGCCGGACGCCGGGATGCCGAAATCGCGCGCGGCCATCACGCAGGAGGTAGAGCCGCAGCCGCCGATGTACGCGGCGCGCGCGCCGAAGTAGGCGGCGTCGTACCCCTGGGCGCGGCGGGCGCCGAATTCCATGACCGGCCGCCCCGCCGCCGCGCGGACGATGCGGTTGGATTTGGTCGCGATCAGGCACTGGTGGTTGAAGGTGACGAGCAGCAGCGTTTCAAGCAGCTGACATTCGATGGCCGGGCCCTCGACCGTGACGATGGGCTCCTGCGGGAAGATCGGCACGCCCTCCTCAATGGCCCAGATATTGCAGTGCAGCTTGAAGTGGGCGAGGTAGTCGAGAAATTCTTCGCGGAAGATCCCGGCGCTGCGCAGGTAGGCGATATCCTCCGGCGTGAAGCGGAGGTTGTTCACAGCGTCCATGAACTGCTGCAGGCCCGCCATGATCGCGTAGCCGCCGCCATCCGGCACACGGCGGAAGAACATGTCAAAGACGGCGATCTTATCGCGGTAGCCTTCCTCGAAGTACCCGGCCGACATGGTCAGCTCGTAAAAATCTGTCATTGTTGTCAGGTTGCGGCGTACATCCAGCATGGCGCAGACTTCCTTTCGGTATGGGATCGTTTCAGCGTTTTCCGAGCTTGCGGCGGCCTTCCTCGTTCAGGGCGATGAGCATGGCCGCCACCCAGATGAAGGCATAGACCGCCACCGTGATCATGGTCAGGATGACCACGACCCTGAAGTAGGTGGAGCTGAAAAACTCCCCTACGCGGGCCATCGTGTACAGGACCTGATTGCGGGAGATCGTGCTGCCCGCGATCAGTTCGACCGTGCCGACCTCCTCGCCTTCGATCGACAGCGTAACGGTGCCGACGACATCCCCCTGCGTGATGGGGGCGGCCAGGCTTTCGGGCAGGTCGAAGGTCTGCTCGGTGACGGCGGCGCCGCCCTCCCGCGGGAGCAGCGTCATCATATCGTCGACCGGGTAGAGCATGACGGTGTCGGCCTCGGTGGCATAGCGCACCGGCAGCTCCGAGATGGGCTGGGTGGTATCCAGCGCCGCCGACACACCAAAGGTGGCAAACGCCCAGTCCATCAGCTGGCCGGTTTCGATCTGGGCCGGGTTGTCGCCGATATCGGTGGAGGAATGGAGCATGGCGCAGACATAGGTCTCGCCGTCCTGCGTGTGCCAGGAGGCAAAATTCTGCCAGCCGGAGGCCAGCGAACCGGTTTTGCCGCCGCGGGTATACTCCCGGTAAAGGCTGCTGGCCGGCATGATCATCTTGTCGGTGCTGATGATGGTATAGGGGGCGTCGTGGGCGCTGGCCTGCGGCACCTGCCAGGTGGCCTCCCCGGCCGCTTCGGCAAAAGCATCGTACTGCATGGCCGTGCGCAGCAACAGGTAGGCATCCCGCGCAGTGGTCATGTTGCCTTCATCCAAACCGCAGGGGTCGGTAAAGATCGTGCCGGTGCAGCCGATGGCCGCGGCCTCGTCATTCATCATGGCCACAAAGTTGTCGATGCTGCCGCCGCCCATGTAGTCGGCGACGATATAGGCCGCCTCGTTGCCGGACTGGACCTCCATCGCATAGAGCAGCGTGCGCAGCGTGTGGGTCTCGCCGCTGCGGATATCGGCGCTGGAGGCGCCTTTGCCGTAAAGGTAATCATAAATGTAGGCAGGGGCTTCCACCGAGATCGTGTCCAGCTGGTCCTGATAGTTTTTCAGCAGCAGGATCATGGTCATCAGTTTTGTCAGGCTGGCCGCCTGCACCGGCGTCTCGCTGTTCTTTTCGTAAACGACGAGGTTTGTGTCGGTGTTGACGACATAGGCGGCCTCGGCCGTGACCGTGAAGTCCGGGTCATAGCCGGACATAGCGGCCGCCGGGGTCGCCAGCCCCAGCGCGAACAGCAGCGCCGCAAGCAGCGCTGCCAGGCAGCGGAAAAGTTTTGCAGGAGAAACAGAACGCATAGGCAGTTCCTTACACTGTAAATGAAAAAAATCGGTTTCTCGGTTCCAAAGAAACCACGGGTCAGTTTTAGTATACCAAAATTGCAGGCCGATGGAAAGGGCGGCGCAAAATTTCACCGCGGTCAGTTGAGCGCCCCGGCCGTTGCGAACAGGCGCTCCACTTCGTCCGAAAGGGGGCGGTGCGCGGGGTCCGCCAGGTTGGGGTCGGTTTCAAGCAGCGCTTTGGCTTCGGCCTGCGCCACGCGCAGCGTGCGCGTATCCTGCACAAGATCGGCCACCTGCAAAGTGGGCAGGCCGTGCTGCGCTTCGCCAAAGAAATCGCCGGGGCCGCGCGTTTCCAGGTCGTATCTGGCGACGGCAAAGCCGTCCGCCGTGCGGCAGAGGAAATGCAGGCGCTCGCGCACTGCCTGGTTTTCATTGTCCGAGATCAGGATGCAGCAGGAATCGGCCGCCCCGCGCCCCACGCGCCCGCGCAGCTGGTGCAGCGCCGAAAGGCCGAAGCGCTCGGCGTTTTCAATGACCATGACCGTGGCGTTGGGCACGTCGACGCCGACTTCAATGACGGTGGTGGAGACAAGCACATCCAGCTCCCCCGCCTTGAACTTCTGCATGATCTCGTCCTTTTCCCGGGGTTTGAGCTTGCCGTGCAGAAGGCCGACGCGGCGGTTTGGCAGCAGGGCGCAGGCGGTCTCGGCATAATATTGCTTGACCGCTTTCATCCCGGCGTCCAGTTCGTTTTCTTCAATGGCCGGGCAGACGATATAGACCTGATGCCCGGCGGCGATCTGCTTATCCAGAAAGCCGTACATGTCCCGGCGCTTTTTGCCGGTGATAAACCAGGTTTTGACCGGCTTGCGGCCGGGGGGCAGCTCGTCCAGCACGCTGATGTCCAGGTCGCCGTAAAGCAGCAGCCCCAGCGTGCGCGGGATCGGCGTCGCGCTCATGACAAGCAGGTGCGGGCTCTGCGCCTTGCCTGCGAGCAGGCCGCGCTGGCGCACGCCGAAACGGTGCTGTTCATCGACAATGGCGAGGCCGAGGTTTTTGAAAACGACCTGATCGGTCAGCACGGCATGGGTGCCGACGACCAGCCCGGCGCGCCCGTCTGCAATGGCGGCCAGCGCCACGCGGCGCTCGGCCGCTTTCATCCCGCCGACGAGCAGCGTCACGTTGACGCCGAAGGGTTCCAGGCGGTCGGCCAGCGTGGCCGCATGCTGGCGGGCCAGGATCTCGGTCGGGGCCAGCAGCGCGCTCTGCCAGCCGTTTTGCGCCGCAAACCAGATGGCCGCGGCGGCCACCAGCGTTTTGCCGCTGCCGACATCGCCCTGCAGCAGGCGGTTCATCGGCGTCTTGCCGCACAGGTCCTGCGTGATTTCCTGGGCGGCGCGGCGCTGCGCGCCGGTCGGCGCATAGGGCAGGCTGCGCCAGAACGGCCCCATATCCAGCGGGTGCATCGGAGCCCCGGCGGCCCGGCGGCCGTGGCTGCGCAGCAGGAAGATGCCCAGCTGCAGGATGTACAGCTCCTCAAAGATCAGGCGGCGGCGCGCGGCGGCCGCCTCGGCGGCATCGTGCGGGGCGTGGATGGCCCGCACCGCTTCGGCCTTGCCCGGCATGCGATATTTTGTGAGCAGCTCGGGCGGCAGCGGGTCGGGCAGATCGGCGGCTGCCTCCAGCGCCGACGCCACGCAGCGGGCAATGCGGCCGGAGGGCAGCCCCTCGGTGGCTGCATAGACCGGCAGCAGCGGGCTGGCCGCGACCTCTGCCTCGGTCCGCACAAGCGGGTGCAGCATCTCGCGCCGGGTCAGCATGCCGCCGACCCGGCCCTCGAAATAATAGGTCTCGCCGGGGCGCAGGTTCTGCGCCGCATAGGGAGCGTTGAACCAGGAAAGCGCCAGCGTACCGGAATCATCAGCCGCCAGCACGCGGGTCAGTACACGGCCGCCCTTGATGCGGCGGTCGCCTTCGCGCTGCAGCACGGTGGCTTTTACACAGCAGTCGACGTCAAACGGCGCCGACGAGACGGTGTAAGGCTGCGTATAGTCGATATAGCGGCGCGGGTAGTGCAGAAGCAGGTCCCGCACGGTGCGGATGCCGAGCTTTTCAAACTTTTTGGCAAACGAGGGCCCCACGCCCTTGAGATATTGGATCGAACCGTCCAACGGCGGCAATGGAAGCCCCTCCCTTCCCTGCTTTTTTGAAACGGACCGCTTTTACAAAAACAGGACGAACCCGGCAGCGCTGCCAAAATTCGTCCTGCGGTTGGTGATAGAGCGGGCGTTTTTGTTACTCCACGCTGATCATGTAGTAGTACACCGGCTGGCCGCCGCTGATGTGGCTGACCTCGATGTTGCCGCCGCACTTGCTCTTGACCAGTTCCGCCGTGTGCTCGGCGTCTTCGTTGCTGACATCGCAGCCGGAGATGACCGTGATGAACTGGGTGTCCTTCTTCTTCATGCTGCGGGCCAGGCGGTAGGTCATCTTGGTGATATCGGAGCCGGTGGCGACGATCTTGCCGTTTTCCAGCGCCATGATCTCGCCCTTTTTGATCGGTTTGCCGTCAAACTCGCTGTCGCGCGCCGCATAGGTCACAAGGCCGGTGGCGACCTTCTCGGCAGCCGCCATCATGTTGATGGCGTTGTCCTCGGCGCTGGCCTCGGGGTCAAAGTTCAGCATGGCGGTCATGCCCTGCGGCACCGTGCGGGTGGGCAGCACCAGCACCTTGCGGTCGGCGAGCTTCTGCGCCTGCTCCGCCGCCATGATGATGTTCTTGTTGTTGGGCAGAACGAGCACGGTCTGGGCCGGAACGCTTTGGATGGCGGCGAGGACATCCTCGGTGGCCGGGTTCATCGTCTGCCCGCCGGACACAACGGCGTCCACGCCCAGATCGCCAAAGACGGCGCGCAGGCCTTCGCCCGCGGCCACGGCCACAAAGCCGTAGGGGCGCTCCGGGTCGACGGCGGCATAGACGAACTCTTCCCCAGCTGCCGCGTTTTCTTCGGCGGCGGCCTGCTTTTCCAGGCTCTTGCCCTGTTTCTGGCGGGCCAGGAACTGCTCGTGCATGTTCTCGATCTTGAAGTTGGTCAGGTAGCCGTACTTGATCGCCTCGCTGAGCATAACGCCGGGGTCGGCGGTGTGCACATGGCAGTTGGCGACGTCGTCATCCTCAATGACGACGACCGAATCGCCGTTGGACTCAAGGAAGGCGCGCAGCTTGGCAATGCTGGCGCCGGGGTCCTTGTGGACAAGGAACTGGGTGCAGTAGCCGTTCTTGATGTCCTCGACCTTCATCAGGTCGTCGGTAAAAACGCCCTTGCCCGCGGCGTCGCTGTTCAGCTTCGGCTTGGGGGCGACTTCTTCGCTCTTGACCATGCCGCGCCCGTCAAAGACCTGCTGCATGCCCTCAAACACGATCAGGATGCCCTGGCCGCCCGCATCCACAACACCGGCCTTTTTCAGCACCGGCAGCAGGTTCGGGGTATCCTCCAGCGCAGCCTGACCGGCGGCCATGACTTCGGCCCACAGGGCCGGAACCTCGGTGGCGGTGGAGGCGGCGGCCGCTTCGGCCGCCAGGCGGGTGACGGTCAGGATGGTGCCTTCGGTCGGCTTCATGACCGCCTTGTATGCGGCTTCCACGCCCATCTGCAGCGCTTTGGCCAGGTCGGCCGCCTCCGCCTCCTGCTTGCCCTGCAGCGCCTTGGAGAAGCCGCGGAACAAAAGGCTCGTGATGACGCCGGAGTTGCCGCGCGCGCCGCGCAGCATGGCGGAGGCCGCCACCTTGCCGGCCTCTGCGACCGTGCAGGTATCGGGCAGCGCTTCCAGCTCCTGGGTGGCCGCGCCGATGGTCATGCTCATGTTCGTGCCCGTATCACCGTCCGGTACCGGGAACACGTTCAGCTCATCGACGCGGGTGCGCTGGTTGGAAATGTTGTGGGCGCCGGAGAGGATGGCGTCGCGCAGAGTCTTACCGTTGATCATGGTTCTTAACACCTCATTGTCTTACATCTTTCCGAAGGGGCGGTCAGTCGGAGATGATATCATCCACAAACACGTCGATCCGCGCGACCTTGAGCCCGGTGGCGCGTTCCACTTCGTCCTGTACGCGGTGGGTGATGCTTTGCGTGATCGAAGCGATGTTGAGCCCGTACCCGACCTTGATGTGCAGCGTGATGACCAGGCGGCCGTCCTGCTGGGAGACCGTGACGCCCTTTTCCGGCAGGCTGCCGTTGCGCAGGGTCTGCCGCACTTTGTTGGCCGGCGGAGTTTCGCCCATGGCGGCGATGCCGTAGCACTGCCTGGCCGCCTGCGCGACCAGACCGGAGAAGTAATCGTTGGTCAGGGAGATATGCCCATAAGGATTGACTTTTGTGATCACAAGCCGAACCTCCTTTTGTTTGCGAGACCGGCGCCCGGGCGGGCGGCTGCGGGGCAGCGCGCCGGCAGCGCCGTATAATTGTAGATATTATACACTATTTTTTTTGGTTTGAACAGGGGTCAAATGCAGAAATTCCCGCAGGGAATGACTGCCAAAAACAAAGACATATTTTTGTCAGGCTGATTTAACAATTCAGTCACAAAGTTTCCATGCGCGGCGCGTATACTGGTAATGACCAAAACGGGGGCCGCCCGGCCGGGCGGCGGCTGCCGCAAACCACAACGCAAGGAGCTCCGTTATGAATCTGTTGTTTTTTCTCACCCCGAAGCAGGATGTTTTGTTCGTGTACGAGGACTTCACACTGCGCCAGACGCTGGAGAAATGGTCAAACCAGCGCTTAGCCACCATCCCTGTGCTGCGGCGCAACGGCGAATATGTAGGCACCATTACCGAAGGCGATATCCTGTGGGGGATCAAAAACCTGCACGGCCTGGACCTGGAGGCCAGCGAAGATGTGCCGATCTCCAGCTTTCCGCGGCGGCGCGATTACAAAGCCGTGCCGGTGACGACCGATATGCACGCCCTGCTGCAGGCGGCCATTGACCAGAACTTTGTTCCGGTGGTGGACGACCGCAATGTATTCATCGGCATCGTGCGCCGTACCGTGATCCTGCGCCGCTTTACCGAACAGTACGAAGCGGACTGTTCGGGCGATCCCCTTTCGGCTGCGCCGCGCATCCCGCGGCCGGCCGCGCCGCGCGCCTGAAGCGCCGCGGAATTTGTAATGAGAAAGGATGTTCCCCATGAATGTATCCCTGTTCGGCCCCAAAAAGCTCGGTTTCGGCATGATGCGCCTGCCGATGATCCCGGGCGAAAACGGCGCGCCTGACCGCGTGGACACCGACCAGGTCTGCCGTATGGTGGACGATTTCATCGCACGCGGTTTCTGCTATTTTGACACCGCGCACGGCTACCTGGGCGGTTTGAGCGAGCAGGCCGTGCGCACCTGCCTGTCCAGCCGCTACCCGCGGGACCGCTACCTGCTGACCGACAAACTGAGCGACAGCTTCTTCCACAAAGAGGAGGATATCCGCCCGTTCCTGGAAAGCCAGCTGGAGGCCTGCGGCGTCGAATATTTCGACTTCTACCTGCTGCACGCGCTGTCCAGAAACAACTATGAGCAGTTCTGCCGCTGCAATGCTTTTGAGGTCGCGCAGCAGCTCAAGGCCGAGCGCAAGATCCGCCATGTCGGCTTCTCCTTCCATGACAAGCCGGAATTTTTGGACCGCGTGCTGACCGAACACCCCGAGATCGAGGCGGTGCAGATCCAGTTCAACTATGCCGATTTTGAAGACCCCGACGTGCAGAGCCATGCCGTGTATGACGTCTGCCGCCGCCACGGCAAGCCGGTCATCATCATGGAGCCGGTCAAGGGCGGGCGTCTGGCCCAGCTGCCCGCGGCGGCCGCCGCCGAGCTGGAAAAGCTGCACGGCGGCAGCGCCGCGAGCTATGCGGTGCGCTTTGCGGCTTCGTTCGAAGGCGTGGAGATGGTGCTGAGCGGCATGAGCAGCGCCGAACAGATGCAGGACAATTTGAGCTACATGCAGGATTTCCGCCCGCTGGACGGCGCCGAGAAAGCCGCCGTGGCCCGCGCCTGCACGGTGCTCAAGAGCCAGGACATCATCCCCTGCACCAACTGCCGCTACTGTGTAGCCGGGTGCCCCAAGAACATCCTGATCCCCGACCTGTTCGCCTGCCTGAACGCCAGGAAGCAGTATCAGGACTGGGACCGCGATTTCTATTACCGCGTCACGACCGAAGGGCACGGCAAGGCGTCCGACTGCATCCGCTGCGGCCAGTGCGAGCATGAATGCCCGCAACACCTGGAGATCCGCGAACTGCTGAAGAAGGTGGCCGCCGCGTTCGAGAACGCGTAAGCGCCGGAAATACCGAACACAAAAAAAGCTGCCGGGCGCTTGGGCGTCCGGCAGTTTTTGGTTGGTCAATGCGCAAAAAGGGCCGCACGGCAACGCCGTGCGGCCCTTTTCTTGCGGATAAGGTGAAGAAACTTACTTCAGCTCGATCTTCGCGCCGACTTCTTCCAGCTTCTTCTGGATGTCCTCGGCCTCAGCCTTCGGAGCCTGCTCCTTCAGCTTGGCCTCGGGGGTCTCAACGAGCTTCTTGGCTTCCATCAGGGAAACGCCGGTCAGCTCCTTGACGGTCTTGATGACCTGCATCTTGTTGGCGCCGACGTCCTTCAGGATGACGTCGAACTCGGTCTTCTCTTCCTCAGCCGGAGCAGCGGCAGCGGCGGCAGCCGGAGCGGCAGCGGCGACGGCGGAAACGCCGAACTCTTCGCAGATGGTGTCCACGAGCTCTTTCAGCTCCAGGACGGTCATAGTCTTGACAGACTCGACAATGGCAGTGATCTTCTCAGAAGCCATGGTAGGATACCTCCATTAAAATTTTGTTTTGTTGTGCGCGGCGTCTTGTTTTGTGAGGGGCTTCACGCCGCAGCCCTCATGCAGCCTTCGGGATCAGGCAGCGGGAGTTTCCTCCTGCTTGTCGACGATCCCCTGGACCGCAACGGCCAGGCCGCCGATGATCCCGCTGAGGGAGCCGGCCAGCATGGACAGAAGGCCTTCGCGGTTGGGCATGGTGGACAGGCTCTTGACGCCGTTGGCGTCCAGCAGCTGGCCGTCGCAGAAGCCGCCCTTGACCGTGAAGCGCTTGGACTTGTCGCCTTCCGCATACTTGCACAGGATGCGGGCCGCGGCAGCCGGGTCCTCCGGGGACAGCGCGATGGCGGTGTCGCCCTTGAAGTACTCGGTCAGACCTTCGTAGGCGGTGCCTTTGACAGCCAGACGCAGCATGGTGTTCTTGACGACCATATACTCCACGCCGGCCTCACGCAGGTCACGGCGCAGCTTGGTGTCGTTCTCCACGCTGATGCCGTTGTAAGCAACGACAACGCCGGCCAGAGCGCCGCTGATCTTTTCGTTCATCTCCTTGACGAACGCCTTCTTGGATTCCAGGATCTTTGCACTGGGCATTTAGTTTTCACCTCGTTCCGCTTGTAAGATCAAACAGGCAAGCGGCTTTTGTGATTTCGGAAAATCAAAAAGCCCCTTCCCCGTTGCCGGGAAAAGGGGCTTAGGACAGCATTGTGTTCAAAGCGCACGTTTCTCGGCAGGCGGGTTTGCACCCGTTAGGCCGCCCGGGCGGGCGGCACCTGCTGTCTTAAAAACAGCTTAGTTAGTATAGCACGGGAACGTGCGTTTGTCAAGCGATTTTTTCCGCTCAGACGCCGTACTTGGTGGTGCTGACGCGGACGCCGGGGCCCATGGTGGTGGCGACGGTCGCGCTCTTGAAATACTGGCCCTTGGCGGCGGCAGGCTTGGCCTTGGCGATGGCCTCGAGGACGGTGTCCAGGTTGGTCATCAGCTTTTCAGCGCCGAAGGACGCCTTGCCGACCGGAACATGGATGATGTTCTGCTTGTCCAGGCGGTACTCGATCTTACCGGCCTTGGCCTCGGTGACGGCGCGGCCCACATCGGGGGTCACGGTGCCGGCCTTCGGGTTGGGCATCAGGCCGCGGGGGCCGAGGACCTTACCGAGACGGCCGACGCGGCCCATCATGTCGGGGGTGGTGACGAGCACGTCGAAGTCCAGGTAACCGCCCTGGATCTTCGCGATCAGATCGTCATCGCCGACCTCCTGCGCGCCGGCGGCTTCGGCAGCCTTGGCGGCGTCGCCCTTGCAGATGGCGATCACGCGGACGTTCTTGCCGGTGCCGTTGGGCAGCACGACGGCGCCGCGGACCTGCTGGTCGGCGTGGCGGCTGTCAACGCCCAGACGGACATGCAGCTCAACGGTCTCGTCGAACTTGGCGCGGGCGGTCTTGCAGCACAGCTCCAGGGCCTCCTGCGGGTCATATACTTTGCTACGGTCGATCAGCTTGGCGCTTTCGACATAGTGCTTACCATGTTTCATTGCTTATTCCTCCATGTGTGGTAGTTATCGGAAATTTCCTCCCACGGGGCGGTTCATCACTCTTCGACAGTGACGCCCATGCTGCGGGCGGTGCCCTTGATCATGCTGACGGCGGCTTCCAGAGAAGCGGCGTTGAGGTCAGGCATCTTGGTCTTGGCGATCTCCTCGGCCTGGGCCAGGGTGATGGAGCCGACCTTGTTCTTGTTGGGCACGCCGGAGGCGGTCTCGATGCCGGCGGCCTTCTTGATGAGGACCGGAACCGGCGGGGTCTTGGTGATGAAGCTGAAGGAACGGTCCGCGTACACCGTGATGACGACGGGGATGATCATGCCCATCTGGTTCTTGGTGCGCTCGTTGAATTCCTTGGTGAACGCCATGATGTTGACGCCCTTCTGGCCCAGGGCCGGGCCGACGGGCGGGGCCGGCGTCGCTTTGCCGGCGGGGATCTGAAGCTTGATGTAGCCAGTGATTTTCTGTGCCATAATACTTGCACCTCCAAAATTTGTGGTGAGTTGCGGCCCGCGCGGCGGGCCTCCCACGGGCGCGGCGCCAGACGCCGTACCCTATAAAAACCGCGCTGCGGTTTTTACCGGAAAGAATGTGTGCGGCCAGCCTGCTTACAGCAGCTTGACCTGATGCAGTTCCAGCTCGGCCGGGATCTCGCGCCCGAACATCGTGATCTTGACCTGCACCTTGCGGGCGGTCTTGTCGATGGATTCGACCGTGCCCACCGAACCGGCCATCGGGCCGGCAGTGATCTCGACGGTATCGCCCACGGCGTAGTCGATGGACGGCTCCGCCACCATCTCGACGCCGAGCTTGGCGACTTCGTCCTCGGACAGCGGCTCCGGCTTGGACGCCGGGCCGACAAAACCGGTGCAGCCGCGCGTGTTGCGCACGATGTACCAGGTGTTGTCGTTCATGACCATCTTGACAAAGACGTAACCGGGGTAGATCTTGTGCTGGACCTCTTTTTCGCCCACCTTGTTGCCCTGCTTGTCGAGGACGTCCTCGATCGCAGTTTCCGTGGGGACCTTGACATCGCAGATCAGGTCCTGCAGGCGGCGGTTCTCGACCATCGTCATCAGGTCCTGGGCGACCTTGTTTTCATAACCGGAATAGGTATGCACCACATACCAGTATGCTTGTTCTGCCATGGGGTTTGCCTCCGCGTATCAGGACATGGGCGTCACGCGCCGATGAGCAGGTGGATGATGCCGCCAAACGCGAGGTCAAGCAAAACCAGCACCACGGCCGCAATGAGCACGACCACAATGACCGTGATGGTCTTGACCTTGACATCCTGACGGCTGGGCCAGACGACCTTTTTCAGCTCGCTCTTGGTATCCTTGAAATACTTGCCGATGCGGCTGAAAAAGCCTTTGACGCGCGCGAGCAGCGGGGTCTTTTTCTTGCCCGCGCTGTCCTTCGCGGCCTTTTTCTGCTCAGAAGCCTTGGCGGCGGTATCGCTGCCCGCTTTTTTGTCAGCCATTGTTCAAAGCTCCTTCACTTACTTGGTTTCGCGGTGAACAGTATGCTTCTTGCAGAAACGGCAATACTTCTTCATCTCGAGACGATCGGGATTGTTCTTCTTGTTCTTCTGCTTGTTGTAGTTGCGCTGCTTGCACTCGGTGCAAGCGAGAGTGATCTTGACAGTCATTGTTCGGCACCTCCATTTAACGGTTTATTAAGCCTCCCTCGCGCTTGCGGGCCGCCCGAAAAAAAGGACAACAAAATAAAACCCGCAAAAGAGGTGATACCATGTTAACACAAAGCGCGCGGTGCGTCAAGGGGGAGGGGCAAATTTTTCACCGCGCCGTTTTTGCCGCAGCGGCGGCGTTATTCCAGCGGGATGTCGATCTCCTGCGCCAGCGTGAAGCTGTAGATGGTCAGCTTTGTGACCGGCACGCCCAGGCGCAGTGCAAACGCGCGGCGGTACAGCTGCAGCTGGGCGGCATACGCCTGGCGGTAGTAGGCCGGGTCGCGGGAGCGGTCGGTCTTGTAGTCAAGGATCTCGGCGCTGCCGTCAAACACGAGCACAAGGTCGGCGATGCCCTGCACAAGCACCTGTGCCCCGGCGGCCGCGCCCTGCACAGCCGCGCCGGGCACAGCCGCGGCCGCGGGCAGGGCCGTGATGAACGGTTCTTCCCGCAGAATGCGTTTTGCCTGGCGGATGCGCCGCCAGACGGCGCTCTCAAAAAACGGGCGCACGTCCTCGAGCCGCAGCTGCCCGGCCAGCGCCGGGTCCAGCAGCTGCAGCGCGGTCTGGCGCTCCACTTCGGCCGCCAGGTCCGGGGCGGGGCCGTCGAACGGAACGCTCTGCATAAACGCGTGGATGGCCGTGCCGCGCTCGGCCCCGGTAAGGCCGGATTTTTGCAGGAAGGCCGGGCGCTCGAGCCGCACGCCCGCGGCCGCGTGGGTCACGGCCGAAACGCTGACCTTGGCCGGGATGTCCTGCAGGGGGCGGTCCGGGTCCTGCCAGGCAAAGCTCTGCGCCAGCGCCGCGCGCAGGCGTTCGTCCGCCGGGGCGGGCGGTTCGGGCGCAGACGGCTGCGCGGGGGCCGGGGCCGGGCCGACACGGATGGCGAGCGGGGCGGAAGTTTCCCGCCAGCGGGGCAGGAAATCGCTGTAGCTCCACAGCGCGCCGCTGTCCGGGTGGGCCAGCGCCGCCGTCAGCAGCCAGCCCGCCCAGGACTGGAAGCTCTGCAGCATCTCGGGCCCGGTGGCCCCGGCATGGGCGCACAGGGCCGGGGTCTTGAGTTCGCGGTTCAGGCGCTTGACGGGCACTGTAATGATGAGCGCGTCCTGCGCGCGGGTAAGCGCGACATAAAGAATGCGCATCTCCTCGCTGAGGGTCTCCATGCGGATGGTCTGCGCAAGGGCGGCGTAGGGCAGCGTTTTATAGCGGCTGGCCTGCCCGGGCGCGCGCAGCATCAGCCCGACGCCGAGGCTGCGGTGGCACAGCACTGGGCGCACGGCGTCGCTCTGGTTGAATTTGTGCGAAGTGTTGGCGACAAAGACGACCGGGAACTCGAGCCCCTTGGAGCGGTGCACCGTCATGATCGAAACGCAGCCGGGGCGGCTCTGCCCGCCCCCGCCGGGCTGCACGCCGCCCGCCTGCTGCGCGGCGTTCATCGCGCGGACCAGCGCCGCCAGGCCGCGGCGGCCCGCGGCGGCAGCCCAGGCGGCGAAGGCCAGCAGGTCTTCGCGGCAGCGCGCGCCGTCCGGCATGGCCCCGGCCGCTGCCAGATAGCCGGTGCGGGCGAACAGCTCCTCGATCAGTTCGTCCACCGGCAGCGTGCGGGCCAGGCGGCGGAACACGGCAAGGTCCTGCAGAAAAGCATCGAACCGGCCCCGGCCGCCGTGCAGCACGGCCGCATACAGGCTGCCGCCGCGCTGCTGTTCGCGCAGGCGGACAAGGTCGTCCGGCGTGTAGGGATAGAGCGGGCTGAGCAGCACCGCCGCGAGCTCGACATCCTGGGCGGGATTGTCGAGAATGCGCAGCAGCGCCGCGAACGGGCGCACATGGGGCGCGTCGAGCAGGTCGGCTGCGGTATCGGCAAAAACCGGCACCCCGGCGGCGCGCAGCGCTTCCTCATAAAGCGGGAAGTCCCCGCGGCCGCGCAGCAGGATGCAGAAGTCCCCGTACGCACAGGGGCGGGGGCCGTCCTTGCCGCGCACGGTAAAGCCCTGGCGCTGCATTTCGGCAATGCGCTGCGCAATGGCCGCCGCATCGGCCGCGGCGTCGGCGCCGTCCAGCACGCTGATCTCGCACAGGCCGCGGTACTCCCCCGGCCTGCCGACGACAAGGCGCTGGCCGGGGCCATAGGCGATGCCGCCGAGCGGCGCGGAGAAAACGGTCTCAAAGATGTAGTTGATGCCCTCGATGACCGCCGGGGCGCTGCGGAAGTTGGCGTCCAGCGCGATCGTAGCCGGGCGCGCGAGCGGGATCTGCGGCGGGTCCGGGTAGGGCTGCCAGGCCGCCTGCTTGGCGGCAAAAACGCCGGGGTCGGCCTGGCGGAAGCGGTAGATGCTCTGCTTGAGATCGCCGACGAAGAAGAGGTTATCGGCCGCGGGCGAGGCGAGCGAAAAATAGATCGCATCCTGCAGGGCGTTGGTGTCCTGGTATTCATCGACAAGCACCGCCGCATAGCGCGCGCTGACCGTGGCGCACAGCGGCGTGCGCTCCCCTTCCGGCGTCTGCAGCAAATCGAGGGTGAGGTGCTCATAGTCGGCATAGTCGAGGACTTTTTCCTCGACCTTGGCGGCAAAAAAGGTCTTGGCAAACAGGCGCACCGCCCGCACAAGCGCCGCCACCAGCGGCGCGGCGCGGCGGCGGTCGGCCGCGAATTCGGCCCCCGTGCACAGCAGGAAATCGCTCTGCAGTTTCTGGGTCTGCTTTTTGGCGCGCTCGCGCAGCTCGTAGGCCGCAAGCGCCGCCGGGTTGCCGTCCCGCCCGCCTTTGATCGCGCCCGGGCGGCGCCATTCCTTCAGCAGCGAAAGCGCTTCCAGCGCGCGGTCCCAGTCCCCTGCGCGCAGGCGTTCGGCCAGCAGCGTGAGTTTGCTTTCGTCGTCGGCGAGCACGGCCGTATAGGCGCGGTCAGCGGTCTCGTCCCGCGCGGCGGCGGTCAGGGCGGCTTCGATCAGGCGCAGCGCCCCCTGCACGCGGCGCGCCGCGCTCTGCAGCACCGCGCGGCCCCAGGGGGTATCCTGCGGCGGCGCTTCGGACTGCCAGGCAGCCGCGAATTCATCGAGCGCCCGGTCCGGGTGCGGCAGCGTGCGGGTGAAGTCGTACAGTTCGAGCAGCGCGGTCCCGGCTGTATCGTCGGTGCGGCCGCGGTCATAAAGATCGGCAAACGCACGGAAGTCGGGGTCTTCATACGCCTGTTCCAGCACCGCGGCCAGCGTTTCCTGGCGCAGGCGGCCGAGCGTGGCGTCATCGGCTGTCTCGAAGTCGGGCGGGACTTCGAGCAAGGCAAAATGCTGCTGCACAAAGTGCAGGCAGAACGCATCCACCGTGCCGATGGACGCGCGCTGCAGCCGCAGCTGCTGGCGGCGCAGGCGCTGGTCGCCGGGATGGGCGCGCACTTCGGCCAGCAGGCGTTCGGTGATGTCGGCGCGCAGCTTGGCCGCGGCCGCGTTCGTAAAGGTCATGATCAGCAGGCGGTCGGCCTCGACCGGCGCGTCGGGGTCGGTGATCAGGCCGACGGCGCGCTCGACCAGCACGCGGGTCTTGCCGGAACCGGCGGCCGCGCTGACCAGCAGGCTGCCGCCGCGGGCCGTGATGGCCGCGGCCTGCGCCGGGGTAAATTGGATCGCGTTGGACATAGTGGCTCCTGTGAGGGGTGGGGTGTGGCATGCTGTCATTTGTCCGCTTTGGGCGGGGCGGGGCTCTCAAACGGGTCGCCCTCGGCGGCCGGGGCGCGCTCGCCTTCGCCGTCGGCATGGCGGCAGACGGCGCGGTAGTCGCAGTAGGCGCAGGGGCTGCGCCCGCCGGGCACGAAAGGCTCGGCTGCGATGCGCCCGCTGTAGAGGTTGTCCGCCATTTCGGCCAGCAGACCGTCCAGGTGACCGCGGATGCGGGCAAGTTTGTCCGGCCCGGCCAGGCGGCCGCGGGAAGCGGCGGCCACCGCGCCGGTCTTTTTGTTGAAGGTGAGCGGCACGAACGCGCCGGTGCCGCGCGTATCCATGGCGCGGTAGATGCTCTCGTCGTCAAGCAGCAGGCCCTCGAGCGGGTAGCCTGGCGGTTCGGCTGCGGCGTCGCCGTCCGGGCGGTCCTGCGTTTTGGGGGACGGGTCCGCCCAGAGATATTCGACCCCGGCGGCGGCCGGGTCCTTGAACAGCGCGCCGCCGTTGCGTTCGATCGTGAAGAGGTAGAGCAGCATCTGGCAGTCGAGGCCATACCAGACTTCCTGCAATTTGAACTCCTTGCTGCCGGTTTTGTAGTCGACAACGCGCAGATAGGTGCGGCCGCCCAGCTCCATCGCGTCGACACGGTCGACCGTGCCCACCACGCGGATCGTGTGGCCGCGGCTGTCGGTCAGCTCGACCGGCGGCACAAAGGGGGCTTCGGGGTGTTCCGGGTCGGGGCGGTCGTCGATGCGCAGTTCGAACGCGACCGGCTTGAAGCCGGACTGGCGGATATCCCGCTGGATGAAGCCGAGCAGCCCGACGAGGTTGCGGCGGATACGCGCAAGCAGGTACTGCATGCGCACGCCCGCCCCGGGCAGGTTGGCAGCCGTGTATTCTTCGACCAGCGCGGCGACCAGGGCCTCGAGCTGTTCGGGCGTGAGCGTTTCAAACGCGGTCCCCTGGCGGCTGAGCGCCTGCTCCAGCACCCAGTGGGTCAGCGTGCCGCTGATGTTGGGCGCGAGCTCGGCTTTCTGGCGCGGGCGCGCGCCGAGCACATACTGCATGAAATAACCGAACGGGCACAGCGCGTAGCGCTCAAAGCGGGTGGGGCTGATGTGCAGGCGCGGGCCGAGCAGCTTTTCGAGCGCGCCGAGGTCCTGTACGGCGGCCGGGTCACGGCGGGCGGCGCGGCGCACGGCGGCAAGGCCCGGCACGGCGGCCGGGGTGTCTTCGAGCGCGTCGAGGGCCTGCTCGACCGCGGTGCGCGCGGGCGTGTTGTGCTGCCACAGCCCACCCAGCAGGTCGAGCGCCGCGGCCGGGGTGGCCGCGAGGGCGGCGGGGTCGGGGCAGCTTTCCGGCACAGCCAGCAGTTCCAGCGCCGGGGCCAGCGCCGCCGTGACCGGCAGCCCGGCCGCGCCGCCCGGCCAGGACAGCCACAGCCAGCGCGCGGGGGCAGTCAGCGCTTTATAAAAACAGACCTGCTCGCGGATGACACGGTTCTCAAAACAGTCGGGCAGTTCGGCCCCCTGGGCGATCATAGCGTCGCGGTCGGCATGGGTCAAAAGGCCGCTGTCGCCCGGGGTCTGCGGGAACTCCCCTTCCGCCAGGCCAAGCACAAAGCAGGCGTCGGTCTCGGGCAGGCGCATGCGCCCGGCCGTTGTAAAGATCACGCTGTTGAGGCTCTGCGGGATATGGCCCATGTCGGTCGTGCGCAGCAGCAGCGTGAAAAAGTCGGCATATTCGGCAGGCGTCAGCGTGTTGGGCGCACCGGCCGCCGTGCCGGTCAGCTGCACCATATCGTTGAGCAGGCCGGTCACAACGTTCCATTCGCGCAGGGCTTCGTCGGCGGCGGGCAGTTCGCCGCGTTCACGCAGGTCCGCGGCCAGCTGTTCCAGCGCACGCTCCGCGCCAAGGTCCTGCAAAAACAGATAGATGCGCTTTGTCAGCGCCGTCACATCGGCGCCGCGGGCTTTGGCGAGGAATTTCTGCGCGCGCTCGACCAAAAACAGGCGCGCCTGTTCGGCCAGCGCAAGGTCCTCTTTGTCCTGGTCGGACCAGCGGTCGGTATAGCCGCCGGGGTTGCGCGTAAACGGCGCGCGCCAGTCGTCGGCATGCAGCGGCCAGGTGTAGGCGTAATTTTCGAGCGCGCAGGCCGTCTCCTCCGGCAGGTCGACAAGGCCGGTCTTGACAAGGCGCAGCAGCGCCGGGCTGCCCAGCCCGCCGCGCACAAGGTCGAGCGCCGCCAGCACGGCGCGCGCCGGGGCGGTGTTTTCCGGCGTTGTGGGTTCGTCGCAGAACAGCGGAATGCCCTGCAGGCGGAATTCGTAGCGGATGGCCGGCAGATAGGCCGCTGCGTCGCGGCAGATGACCGCCATGCGGTTGTAGGGCGTTCCGGCGCGCGCGCGGGCGCGCACGGCAGCGGCCACTGCTTTGGCCTCCGCCTGGCGGTCGTCCGCTTTATAAAAGGTGATGGCCGGGCCACCGGGCGCGGCGGCGTCGACGGTCTGCTCCGGCGTGTAGCCGGGGTCCGCCAGCAGCAGCGACAGTTCGGCCAGCGCCGGGGCCCGGCTGTGGCGCAGGTCCTCGGCCAGCTGCACGGTATGGGTCTGGACGCCCGCCTTTGCCGCCATCGCCTTGAGCGCCGCGGCGATCTGCCGCGCGCCGCTGAACACACCGAAGCCGCCGTCACGCTCCTGCAGGCCGTCGCAGCACAGGCAGACCGTCACATCGGCCGCGGGCAGCATAGCCGCCAGCAGCGCGCGCTTGGGGGCGTTGAAGGTATCGAATTCATCCATGTATACGGCGCGCCCGGCAAAAAACTCCGCGCCGCCGCCCGCTTCCTGCAGGCGGCGGGCGGCCAGCTCCTGCCGGTCGCCGGGGTCCATGCCGGTCTGGGCCAGCAGGCCCTCATATGCGCCGTAGATCAGGGCCAGCTCGCTGAGCTTGTCGGTATCGGCCCCGGGGGCGCGGGCATAGCGCGCGAGTTCGTCGGGGCGGACGCCGGCGCTTTTGAGCTCCTCAATGGTCTCGGCCGCCTTGCGGCAGAACGCCGCGCTCTGGCGCTGGCGGCTGTAGTAGGAGACCTGGTCCAACAGCTGGTCCAGCGCGCGGCGCACGAGCACGGCGCGCCCGGCTTCGGTCAGGGTGGGCACCGCCGCGCCGCCATAGCGCCGCAGCAGCGTTTCGGCCAGCGACGTAAAAGAGTAGCTTTCGACATAGCCGGACAGCGTATCGCCCAGCGTGCGGTAGAGCGCGCCTTCGGTGGAGGAGGTGAACTGTTCCGGCACGACGAGGATGCTGTGCAGTCCGGCCTCGGCACGGGCCTTGAGTTCGCGCCTCAGGCGGCTGGATTTTCCGCTGCCGGAGGGGCCGAGAAGTAAGGTGAGCATAAAGACCGCCTTTCAACGGACGGGGTTCAGAGACATTCAAAACAGCGCGCACAGAGAATCGAGCAGGGCCGAACGCAGTTCGTACCGGCCGAACACGAGCGCGTTTTTGGCTGCGTCACCATAGTCGGCGCTGCTTGCCCCCACGCACAGGGCCGGGTAAAGCACGCAGAACCAGTTATGGCCTTCCGCCTGCCCCAGTTCCACACGCAGCGCGGCATAGCGCCCGGCCGGCAGGCGGAAAGCGCCGTAGTCCCGGGCCGGGAAATCGCTTTCGGTCAGGCGGACCTGCACGGGTTGGCCGCCCGCGGCGCTGCGCGCTTCGGCCTGCAGCCAGGGCAGCGCGCGGGAAACGGCGGCCACGGCCTCGTCCCGGTTCCGGGCCTGCGCCGTGATGGCGGCGACAGCCTCCAGCAGCGCGTCGCGCACGGCCAGTTTTTGCAGCTGGTCCGCGGTCGAATCGCTGTTGGCGACGATGTGCAGGCGCAGCGTGTCGCCGCAGACGCGGCGGCAGAGAGACTGGTAGCGCCAGGCGGCGGCTGTGAGCAGCACGGTGAGCACAAACCCCAGCGCGCAGCCAAGTTCCAGCGCGCGGCGCACGCGGGCCCCGCGCCCGCTCCGGCACGCAGATTTCATAGAAAAACACCCCTTTCGCCCAACAGTATGGGCAAAAGGGGCCGCGCCCAAGCCGCGCACGGCGGGCAGGCGCGCATTTTTTATTGGCTTACGCGCGCGCCGCCGCGGTCGGGCCGCGCCAGATAAACCTGCTTATACCGGGCGCGCAGCGCTTCGGCCGCCGCCTGCGCTTTGTCTTCGGCGTCAAAGACGCCGAACACCGCTGCGCCGGAGCCGGTCATCAGGCTGGTCAGCGCGCCGTGTTCGTCGAGCAGGGCGCGGATGGCCGGGGTCTCGGTCGCGCCGGAACAATGCTCCAGCGCATTGCCTGCCGCCGCGCACAGCCCGGGCAGGTCCCCGGCGCGGATGGCGGCTTCCTGCCGGTCGCAGTCCGGGTGCAGCGGGCTGCCCATGCGGTCATAGCGCTGGAACGCCTCCGGCGTCGAGATGCCGACGCTGGGCATCACGACGACAAAGAAACAATCCGGGCAGGGCGGCAGCGGCTTGAGCAGGTCGCCGACGCCCTTGACGCGGCAGGTGCCGCCCATCAGCGCAAACGGCACATCGGCGCCGATCGAAGCGCCCAGCGCGCAGAGCTCGCTCATCGAAAGGCGCGCGCCGTACAGCTCGTTCATGCCGACAAGCACCCCGGCCGCGTCGGCGCTGCCGCCGGCCATCCCGGCGCGCACCGGCACCTGTTTATGGATCGTGATATCCACGCCCGCCAACAGGCCGGTATAGTGGAAAAAGGCCAGCGCCGCCTTGACGGCGGTATTTTTTTCGTTGACCGGTACAAAGCTGCCCGGCATGCGCACGTTGAGGTAACGGCTGCGGCGCAGCACCAGCGTCTCGTGCAGCGTGATGGCATGCATGACCATGTCCAGATCATGGTAGCCGCCCGGCAGCGTGCCCACGACATCCAGCGACAGGTTGAGCTTGGCCGGGGCCAGCACGGTCACGGTCTTTTTCTGCATGGGTATCCCTCCAGATCAAAGCGGCTCATTCCCCCGCCGCGGGCAGCCAGCCGTGGGTTTCAAGGAAGCGGTGGATGCGGTGCACGGCGGTTTCGAGATGGTCGACGCTGTAGGCATAGCTGATGCGGGCGTAGCCTTCGCCGCAGGCGCCGAACGCATCGCCGGGGATGATGGCGACTTCTTCCTCCTTGAGCAGCTGCTCGCAGAATTCGGCGCTGCTCAAGCCGCTGCGGCGGATATCGGGGAAGACATAAAACGCGCCCTTGGGCTCAAAGCAGGTCAGGCCCAGGTCGTTGAGGGCCTTGACGATGTAACGGCGGCGGCGGTTGTATTCGTCGCGCATCTTTTCGATCTCATCATCGCAGGTGCGCAGCGCGACAATGGCGGCGTACTGGCTGGTGGTGGGGGCCGACATGATGCAGCTCTGGTGGATCTTGGTCATGATCTGGATGATCGGCTCCGGCCCGGCCGCGTAGCCCAGCCGCCAGCCGGTCATGGAATACGCCTTGCTGAAGCCGTTGACCACGATGGTACGCTCGGCCATGCCGGGCAGCGCGGCGATGCTGACATGGCGGTCGAGGCCATAGGTCAGCTCGGCATAAATTTCATCCGACAGCACGACCACATCGGTGCCGCGCAGCACCTCGGCGATGGCTTCCAGGTCTTTTTGTTCCATGACCGCGCCGGTCGGGTTGTTGGGGTACGGCAGGATCAGCAGCTTGGTGCGCGGGGTGATGGCCGCGCGCAGCGCTTCCGGCGTTAAGCGGAAACCGTCCTCCGCTTTGGTGGCAATGTGCACCGGCACGCCGCCGGTCAGCTGGGTGATCGGCTCATAGCAGACAAAGCAGGGCTCCGGGATGATGACCTCGTCCCCCGGGGAGACCAGCGCGCGGATGGCCATGTCGATGGCTTCGCTGCCGCCGACCGTGACAAGGACGTTGTCGATCTGATAAGAAAGGTCGAACCGGCGGGCCAGATACTGGCAGATCTCCGCGCGCAGCTCCTTGAGCCCGGCGTTGGCCGTGTATTTGGTGCGCCCCTGCTCCAGGCTGCGGATGCCTGCGTCGCGGATGCTCCACGGGGTTTTGAAATCCGGCTCGCCGACGCCGAGCGAGATGCAGTGGGGCATATCGGCCGCGAGGTCAAAAAACTTGCGGATGCCGGACGGGCGCATCTCCTGGGCCGCGGGCGCCAGCAGTTTATCGTAGTTCATCACAGCACGGTCCACTCCCTATCGTCGGTTTCTTCGTCCAGATACAGCCGCCCGCCGCGCTTGTAGGTGCGCAGCACAAAGCTGGTGGCGGTGGAAAGGACATCGTCCAGCGGGGACAGGCGCTTGGCGACAAAGATGGCGATTTCCTGGAAGCTGCGGCCCTTGATGACGACCTGCAGGTCGTAGCCGCCGCTCATCAGCAGCACGCTGTCCACCTCGTCAAAGCTGGCGACGACCGAGGCGATCTCGTCAAAACCGCGGCTTTTGCGCGGCGAAACATGCAGCTCAATGACGGCTTCAACCAGATTGACACCGGCTTTTTCCCAGTCGATGAGCGCTTCAAACCCGCGGATGTAGCCTTTTTCGGCGGCCTCATCCATCATGGCGGCCACTTCGACCGGCGTTTTGCCCATCATGGCGGCAATATCCTCCACCGGCAGGCGGGCGTTCTTTTCAAGAATACGCAGCAGCTCTTCCATCGTACAGCTCCCCTTTTCTACGGAAATAAAGATAGATGTATTATATCACATCCTGCGGCGGTTGGGTAGCACTTTTTTGCCCCTGCATCTCGCACATATCACGCCAGTAACGCCGGGGGGCGTGGGTGCGCTGGCAGGCTTCGTTGCGGCGTTCCTCGATGGTGAGGGCATGGAAGAAACGCTTCCACAGCGCCTGCCAGTCCTCTTCTTCGGCGTCCGGGGCCGGGTCATAGCGCTGCATACGCAGGTAATGTACCTGCCGGTCGCGCCGCAGCAGGGCCATGCGGTGGGTGGCATCAAAGATCATGAAATCCTCGTCCGGCAGGCGGCTGCAGAAATGCCCGCGCAGCAGCGGCAGGATGCGGTGGCGCGGGTGGATGATGGCGCCGAGCATCTCGCCGCGCTGCTCAAAGCGCAGGAACTCGATGTATTTGCTGCTCTCATTGTCCACCCGCCGCGCCAGCGCCAGCGCTTCGGCCACCTCGGCGCGGCCCAGCATCTGCACGGTTGCGGGGCCGTTCTCAAAGCAGACGCGGGCAAAGCGCAGCAGGGTCAGGTCCTTGCCGGGTTCATCGGCCAAAAAGCCGCTGGTCAGGCAGCCCTGCACCCCGCCGCCCAGGCGGCGCAGCCCGGCCGCCACGCGGCGGGCGCGGTCCGCGCTGGTGGGGATCTCACGGCAGCCGAAAAGGCTCACCTGCCCTTCCTCCGGCGGCTGCACGGCCGCGGGGAGCTCCCGGCGGGCATAGCTTTCATAGATGCAGCACAGAAAGCCGCGGAAACTGCCGTCGTAACAATAGCTGACGTTGCTCACATGCGCCGGGTAAGACATTCGATCGCCTCCTGTCGGGTCTCGCGGGCGGCCGTGCGCGCGTCCACCCCGGCGGCCGCCAGGCGCTGGAGCTGCGGGGCGGCGTCCGGCAGCGGCACGGCGCGGAAATCGTCGAGCGAAAGCTGCTGCACGCCGACGCCGAACGCCCTGGGGTCTACGAGGGCGGCGGCGACCTCCTGCCGCGGCGCGCGCAGCGCTGGGGCGCGGCCGCTGCAGGTGATAAAATACTGCGCGCGTTTGAGCACGACGCCGATGCGCTTGAGTTCCGCCATGCCCAGCCGCTGGCTGCGGCGGGCGGCCACGATGCGCCGCGCGCTTTTGGGGCCGACCCCGGGCACGCGCAGCAGCGCCGCCAGCGGCGCCGCGTTGACTTCGACCGGGAAAAATTCCGGATGGCGCAGCGCCCAGTTACACTTGGGGTCGAGGTAGGGGTCAAAGTTCGGCTGCTCATCGCTCAGCAGTTCGGCCGCCGAAAAATCGTAGTAGCGCAGCAGCCAGTCGGCCTGATACAGGCGGTGCTCGCGCAGAAGCGGCGGCGGGGTGGTGAGCGCATGCAGGCGCGGGTCCGGCACAACCGGCAGATAGGCCGAGTAAAACACGCGCTTGAGCGCATATTTCTGATACAGGCTTTCGGTCAGGCGCAGGATGTGCAAATCGCTTTCCGGCGTTGCGCCAATGATCATCTGGGTGCTCTGCCCGGCCGGGGCAAAGGCGGAGGCATGCCGGTAAACGGCCAGTTCCCGGCGGCTGGCCGCGCTCTGCCGGGCGATCTGGCGCATCGGGCGCAGGATCGCCGCCTTGGCCTTGTCCGGCGCGAGGCGGTTGAGGCTCGTCTCGCTTGGCAGTTCAATGTTGACCGAAAGGCGGTCGGCCAGCAGGCCCAGGCGCTCGATGAGCAGCGGGTCGGCCCCGGGGATGGCCTTGGCGTGGATGTAGCCGTTGAAGCGGTATTCCTGCCGCAGGATGCGCAGCGCTTCGATCATGCGCTCCATGGTGGCGTCCGGGCTGCCGAGCACCGCGCTGGACAGGAAAAGGCCCTCGATATAATTGCGGCGGTAGAAGCCGATCGTGAGCTCGGCCAGCTCCCGCGGGGTAAAGGTGGCGCGCGGGCGCGGGTTGGAGCGGCGGTTGACGCAATAGCTGCAGTCGTAGCTGCAGGCGTTGGAATACAGCACCTTGAGCAGCGAGACACAGCGGCCGTCCGGCGTGAAGGCATGGCAGATGCCCGGCGCGCTGCAGCTGCCCAGCTGGCCGCGCCGCCCCGGGCGGTCCACCCCGCTGGAGGTGCACGCCACATCATATTTGGCGCTGTCCGCCAGAATCTCCAGTTTCTCCGCCAGGTCCATGCGCTGCGCCTCCCCGCCCGAAAAATGGGTATAAAAAATAAACCCGCCGGTTCTCCCGGTCAAAAAACCGGCGGGAATGCAAAATCAAATGGATAAAAAATTCAGCGGCCTTATAACCCTATAAAATGAATAAAGTATACGGCCGCGGCAGAACAGGTCGCGTTTGTATTGGGTCCGGTTTATCGGGCCCGGGTTTTCTGCCGCGGGCTTGAAAGTCCGAATTATGGGAACAAGGTTCTGCTATACTCAAAGACAGAAAGCAGCTTTCACCACTTGGCCTTGGTCTCCACGACCTTGCCTGCGATATAGAGGTGGTCCAGTTCTTCCCCCTTGATGACGAGGTCCTCATAGGCCGGGTTGAACGGATGCAACACGACCGCGTTGCCGCGCTGGATATATTTTTTCAGCGTGCCCTCCCCGTCCAGGCCGTAGACCATAACGCCAAGGTCGCCGTTATCAAGCGTGGTCTGGCGGCGCACCAGTGCCAGGTCGCCGTCCGAAATGCGGGGCTCCATGCTGTCGCCCTTGACCACGAGGTAAAAATAGTTCTGCGGGTCCTTGACGCTGGCATATTCTTTGCCGTAGTCCTCCTCAAAGGCGAGCGCACCGTAACCGGCGCGGACCGTGCCGACGACGGGGATCAGGTATTCGCCAAAGCTGGCAAAAGCGTTGCGGCCGACCGCGCCGGGGACGGAATTTTCGCGCAGGCCCAGCAAGGCGTCCGCCGTGGTATCCAGGATCTCGGCCAGCTGGGCCACGGTCTGAGGGTCCGGCGTGGAGCGGCCGGTCTCCCACTTGCCAACGGCCTGCTGGGTGACGCCGAGGCGGTGGGACAGCTCGGCCTGGCTGTATTTCTTTGCCCTGCGGGCTTCTTTCAAGCGTTCTGCAAACATCGCGCGTGCTCCTTACCTTGGGCGGGGCAAGCCCCGCGGCATGTTTCATTGGCACCATTATACAACCAATGGTAGTTTTTGTAAAGGGTGCCTGCCGGGAATTTTTTGGAATTTTTGTTGTATAACGTCTTGACAACAACCGTTAGTTGTATTATTCTGGAAATATAAAACAACCGGCGGTTGTTTTCAGAACCAAAATACAACCGCCGAAACACCTGATATAAAGAGAAACAACGGAGGAACTTGTGATGAAACAACAGATGGTAAAACGCTGGCTGTGCCAATTTTTGCTGATCGCGCTCGGGTTTGTGCTGCTGGGTCTGGCCAGCGCGGCCGCCCAGGGTACCCTGTCGGTCCCGGCGGCGCTGGGGTTGGCCCTGGCCGCGCTGCTGGGCATGAACGTGCTGTGCGGTGCGCTGGCGCCCGCTGCGCCGCAGAAGGCGGCCGCGCCGGTCCGCCGCCCGGCGGCCCCTGTGCGTGTGCCGCTGCAGGTCGTGCGCGGCGGCCGCGCAGCCTGAACGGGCTATCCCCTTTTTTCATATAACTGTACACCCCCTGCCCGCCGTTTTGGCGCGCGGGGGCACTGTGCATCCGCCGCCTGCTGTGATATACTAAAACTATATATCATCGCCCTGCGGGAGGAACAGCATAATGAAAAGATCGCAGCCATTGTTGGAGGTCTGTGTCGACAGTCTGGCTTCTGCGCGCGCCGCGCTGGCGGGCGGCGCGGACCGGCTGGAGCTGTGCAGTGCGCTTGCCGTGGGCGGGCTGACGCCCTATGCCGCGCTGCTGCGGCAGATCCGCGCCGAGAGCCGCGTGCCGGTGCGCTGCCTGATGCGCCCGCGCCCGGGGGATTTCCTGTACACGGAGGACGAGCTCGCGCTGCTGTGCGCCCAGATGCCGGCGCTGCGTACCGCCGGGGCGGACGGGTTCGTGATCGGCGCGCTGACGGCGGACGGCGCGCTGGACACAGCGGCCATGCGGCGGCTGATCGCGGCGGCCGGGCCGGGGGCCGGGCTGACGCTGCACCGGGCCATCGACGTGAGCCGGGACCCGCGCGCCGCCTACCGTACCGCAGCCGCCCTGGGGCTGGACACCGTGCTGACCAGCGGGGCCGCCGCCCATTGCCTGCAGGGCGAAGGCGTGCTGCGCGCGCTGCTGGATGAGCGCGACCGCACCGGCGGGCCGGAGGTGCTGATCGGCGCCGGGGTGAACGCGGATGTGATCACCGCGCTGTGCGCCCGCTTGCCCGGGGCCCGCGCGTTCCACATGAGCGGCAAAACGGAAATGGAAAGCGGGATGCGTTTCCGCCGCCAGGGCGTGCCGATGGGCCTGCCCGGCCTGGACGAATGGCACATCCAGCAGACAAGCGCCGATGCGGTCCACGCGGCGCGCCAGGCGCTGGACGCCGCGGCCGCACCCAAAACCGTATAAAAAAGCTGCGCTGTTTCGGGCCGTCATGGCCTGAAACAGCGCAGTTTTTTATCTGTTTTTACCCGGCTTACAGCGCGGCGTCCGCTTCGGCCGCCTCGCCGTGGCGGGCCTGCATGCAGCGCTGCATCCAGCCGCCGCGCAGGTAGTAGACGATGAACAGCACACTGGACAGCGTCCAGGTGATCGGGTAGCTGGCCTCGACCATCAGCAGCGTGTGCACCTGTGGCACCACTGCCAGCAGCCACAGGATGCGCAGCCCGCAGACGCCGAACACCGTGATCAGCGTGGGGACACGCACATCGCCGCAGCCGCGCAGCGCGCCGGAGAGGATCTCGATGCAGATATAGGTGATATACGCCGGCACCAGGAAGTGCATCATCTGGACGCCCTGGCTGATGACGGCCGCGTCCTGGCTGAACAGGCGGAACAGCAGCCCGGCCGCCGGGTACAGCACCAGGCTGATGAACACCGTGACCGCCGCCGTCATGCCCAGGCAGATGCGGGTGCCGCTGCGCACGCGGTCGTACTGGCGCGCGCCGAAATTCTGCCCGGCAAAGGTTGTGATGGCGATGCCGAACGAGCTGACCGTCATCCAGAACAGGAAGTCGATCTTGCCGTAGACGCTCCACGCCGCGACCGCGGTGGTGCCGAACGCATTGATCGACGCCTGGATGACGATGTTGGACACGCTGTACAGCGCCGACTGCGCCGCGCTGGGCAGGCCGATGCGGCAGATATCCCGCATGACGGCCAGGTCCACCTTGGGCTGGAAACCGTCGAGGTGCCAGGGCATGCCGCCCGATCCGATCAGGCAGCGCATGGTCAGCACGGCGCTGGCCACCTGGCTGATGACGGTGGCGATGGCCGCCCCGGCCACGCCCCAGTGGAACCCGGCGACAAACAGGATATCCAGCACGATGTTGACAAGCGAGGCAATGATGAGGAAGTAGAGCGGGCGTTTGCTGTCGCCGACAGCGCGCAGGATGTTGGTGCCCATGTTGTAGATGAACTGCGGGATCATGCCGAGGAAGTAGATCTGCAGGTAGATGGTGGCCCCCTGCAGGATCTCGGCCGGGGTGCCCATGAGCTGCAGCACGGTGCGGCTGGTGAGCAGGCCGACGACGGTCAGCGCCGCGCCGCCCAGCACCGCCATGGCCAGCGCCGTGTGCACCTGACGGTCGACGGCGTCGACATCGCGCGCGCCGTAGCTCTGCGCGATCACAACGCCCGCGCCGCTGCACAGGCCGACGAATGCGCCGACCAGCAGCTGCACGAACGCGCCGGTCGCGCCGACGGCGGCCAGCGCTTCGGTGCCGACAAAGTTGCCGACGATCAGCGTATCGGCCGTGTTATAAAGCTGCTGGAACAGCGTGCCGAACCAGATGGGCAGAAAAAACAGGATCAGCTGCCGGGGGATGGACCCGGTCAGGATGGCGTTTTGCGTGGCTGCGGAGCGCATGGACTTTCTCCTCTTTTCCCTTTTTTACACACGCAGCGCCCGCGGCAAAAAACTTTGCCGCGCTGTGCGCCGCTTGTTTCACGAACAACTATTTTATGCTATAATGGGGGCGTTGTAAAGAGTTGTTGGGAAAGGCGGGCGAAAAAATTTTGCAGCCGTGCATCAGCGTATTGTGGACCCCGGCCGCAACGGGGGCCCGCGTGCTGCGGGTGTTTGGGGATACCCCCTGCCCCGCCGTGCCCGCCGCGGTGGCCGGGCGGCCTGTGACCGAGATCGGGCCATACTGTTTTTCCGCCCGACGGGAGCCGGAAGGCGGCACGCTCTGGGGCCCGGAGGGCACAGACGGCGCGCCGCTGCACCCGCTTTGCGGAGATTTTGTGCAGGAGGTCACGCTGCCCCAAAGCGTGCGGGCGCTGCACAACGGCGCTTTCTATAATTGCCGCCGCCTGCGCCGCGTCACGGCGGGCCCTGATTTGCGCGAGCTGGGCAGCGATCTTTTTACCAACTGCCGGAGTCTGGCGGTGTTTTGCCTTTTGGCGGCGCCGGACGAGCCGACCGGTTTGAAAAAGCTGCTGACCGCCGCAGCAGGGGATATTGCGGCCGAGTTTGCTCCCGGCGGCCGCGTACAGGCGCGGATGTTCTGCCCCGAATACCAGGAAACGTTGCACGAAAACACCCCGGCGCACATCTTCAACCACAGCATCGAGGGCGTGGGCTACCGCTACCGCCAGTGCTTTGCGGGCGGCGCGGTCGATTGGGCCGAATACGACGCCGCCTTCCTGCGCGCCGACGCCACCGAACCGCCCGCCGCGCTGTGCCGCGTGGCGCTGGGGCGGCTGTTGTTCCCGTTTGCGCTGGGCCCGGCGGCCCGCGCGCAGTATGAAGATTATCTGCGCAGCCACGCGGACGCCGCACTGGCGCTGGCGGTGCAGGCGCGGGCGGAAGCGGCCGTGCGGCTGCTGGCGCCGCTGGCCCCCGACGGCTGCCGCCAGGCCGCGGCGCTGCAGTGCGGCCGCACCGGATGGAGCGAGGGCGCCGCGCTGCTGCTGGCAGGCCGCGCCCCCACCCCGCGCCGCAAGACCTATGACTTTGACGACCTGTGACCCACACCCGCGAAAGGAGGCGCGCCGTGGCCAAAAAGCATATCGAGACCCAGGCTGAATGGGAACAGGCCATGGCCCGCCGGGCGATGGAACTGGCGCGCAGCGAGTTGTACCTGCAGCTGCGCTATATGAACGCCGCGCTGGGCGCGCTGGCCCTGACGCCGGACACCGACCCGGCGCGCGGCCTGGCCACAAACGGCGCAGCGCTTGTGTACGGCCCGGCATGGGTGCTGCGCATCTACCGGCAAAACCGGCCGTATCTTTTGCGCGGCTACCTGCACAGCGTGCTGCACTGTGTGTTCCGCCACCCGTGGCTGCGCGGCCGGCGCGACCCGGCGCTGTGGGGGCTTGCGTGCGATATTGCCGCCGAGTATGCGCTGGACCACCTGGGCGCCGCCGCGCTGCAGCGCCCGGTGGGCTGGCTGCGGCAGAAAACCTATGCCGAGCTGCACAAAAGCGGCGGCCTGATAGCCGCCGGGCCCATTTACAGCGCGCTGTGCGCGCGCAGCGCCGGCGAGCTGGAGGGTTTGCAGCGGGAATTTTACTGCGACAGCCACCGCCTGTGGCCCGCCGACCCGCAGGCCCCCGCCGCCCAAATGATGGGGCGGCAATGGGAACAGCTGGGCCGCCAGACCCAGCTGAGCATGCAGCAGGCGGGCCGCCAGGCCGGGGAGACCGCCGGCGCGCAGGCGCTGGCCGCCCAGGTGGAAGCCGCCCGCAGCCGCCGGTCTTACCGGGATTTTCTGCGCCGGTTCACCGTTTTGCGCGAGGAGCCCCGGCTCGACCCCGACGAGTTCGACCTGGGCACCTATACCTACGGCCTGCGCACCTACGGCAACCTGCCGCTGATCGAACCGCTGGAGACGCGGGAGAGCCGCAAGATCCGCGACCTGGTGATCGTGATCGACACAAGCGAGTCGACGGCCGGGGCGCTCGTCAAGGCGTTTTTGCGCGAGACGTTCGGCATCCTGCGCACAAGCGGGCGCTTTTTTGACCGCTGCAACGTCGCCGTGATGCAGTGCGACGACGCGGTGCGCGAGCTGACCTTTTTGCACAGCGCCGAAGAATGGGAGCGCTACGCCGCCGCGCTGACGCTGCACGGGGGCGGCGGGACGGATTTCCGCCCCGCGTTCGCGCGCATTGCCGAGCTGCAGAAAGAAGGGACGCTGCGCGAGCTGCAGGGCATCCTCTATTTCACTGACGGCAAGGGGACCTACCCGGCGCGGCCGCCCGCCTGCCAGACCGCCTTCCTGTTTGTGGAGGACGGGACCGAGCCGCCGCCTTCCCCGCCCTGGGCGATACGGCTGACGCTTTCGGAGCAGGAGTTTCTGCCGCAGCCGCCCGCCGCGCCCGCCATCGACTGGCAGGAATGGGACCCCGAAGAATTGCCGCAACTGTAAAAACGCCGCCTGGCGGCAGCAAGGAGAAGGACCATGGACATCAAACGCGCCAAACAGGAGATCGAAAACGCCGTCAAGGCCTACCTGGCCACCGACGACACCGGCGCGCCGCTGATCCCGCCGGTGCGGCAGCGGCCGATTTTGCTGATGGGCCCGCCGGGCATTGGCAAAACGCAGATCATGGAGCAGATCGCACAGGAATGCGGCGTGGCGCTGGTGGCGTATACCATCACCCACCACACCCGCCAGAGCGCCGTGGGCCTGCCGTTCATCCGCCAGCGCAATTTTGCCGGGGCCGACCGCAGCGTGACCGAATACACGATGAGCGAGATCATAGCCAGCGTGTACGACAAAATGGAAAAGACCGGCCTTTCCCACGGGATTCTGTTTATTGACGAGATCAACTGCGTATCCGAAACGCTGGCCCCCACCATGCTGCAGTTCTTGCAGGGCAAAACGTTCGGCAACCAGCCGGTGCCGGAGGGCTGGGTGATCGTGGCGGCGGGCAACCCGCCCGAATACAACAAGAGCGTGCGGGACTTTGACCTTGTCACGCTGGACCGCGTGCGGCGCATCGACATCGAGCCGCAGCTTTCTGTCTGGCAGGAATACGCCCGCGCCAACCGGCTGCACCCGGCTGTGACGGCGTATCTTGAACTGCGGCCGCAGCATTTTTACAAGGTGGAAAACGACGTGGACGGCCCGCTGTTCGTGACCGCCCGCGGGTGGGAGGACCTTTCGGTCTACCTGCAGGCGGCGGACAAGCTGAACCTGCCGGTGGATGAGGCGGTCATCGGGCAGTATCTGCGCCACCCGGACATCGCGCGCGATTTTGCCGCCTACTGGGTGCTGTACCGGAAATACGAGGCCGATTACGGCGTGGAAGACATCTTGCAGGGCAAAGGCTTTGACGCGGTGCTGGAACGCGCGCTTTCGGCGGCGTTTGATGAACGCATGAGCCTGATCAGCCTGCTTTTGGCCGGGCTGAACACCCGCTTTGCCGCCGCGCGCCGCACCGACGCCGCCACCGGCGCCTGCTACCGCCAGCTGCGCGCCTACCGCCGCGCGCTGGGCGCAGCCGGGGCCGGGGCGGACACGGCCGCGCTGTTCCGCGAGCAGTGCGGCGAATATGAAAAAGCTCTCGACGCCGCAAAGGCCGCGGGCCGCCTGACGCCGGAGGAAGCGGCGGCCCGGGCGCGCGCCGCCGCGCTGCTGCGCGGCTGGGGCGAAAAGCTGGACTCCCGCATGGGTGCCGACACTGCGTTCGACACGGTGCGCGCGGGCTTCAACCGCCAGGTGCGCAAACGCGAGCAGGCCGTCGCCGTGGCCGGGGACGCGCTGGAAGCGGCGTTCGATTTCATGGAGCGGGCTTTCCCGGACGGGCAGGAGATGGTCGTGTTCGTCAACGAGCTGGCGCTGGGGCCGGATTCGGCCGCCTTTCTGGCCGAAAACGAATGCGAGCGCTTTACGCAGTACAGCCAGCGGCTGCTTTTGCACGAAGGGCAGGATGCGCTGCTGGCCGAACTCGAACGCAACGATCTCCGCCAGGGCGAGGGCAGCCTGGCGTTTTGAGCCGCCCCCTTACACAAAACAGAAAAAAACGCCGGGTGCGCGCCCCTTTTTTGAGGGCGCGCACCCGGCGTTTTCCGGTTTTCAGGCGATGGAACCGGCGGGGCGCCAGCCGGTATCATAGCCGTTCTGCACGGCGCCGTCTATCTCGTTGTACCGGCCGTCATACATTGTGACGCAGTACTCATCGATGTCGATGCCGTATTCGGTCATGACGGCCTTGGCGCCGCGCAGGATCTCCTCGGCGGCATCGGCCCCGGGCGCATCGGAAAAGCCGAAGATGAAAAGGCTGGTCTTGGGCGCGATATCGCCCTTATCGTAGGGCATATCCAATGTCAGTTCCGCCGTTTCGCCTATCGTTACGAGAAAGTCCGTCGCCTCAAACGGGGAGAACCCGGCGGCCGTGAACGCCGCCTGTACATCGGCCTGTAAGCTGTCGTTAAAGCGGCTGAGCGTATTGATCTTTTGGGCGACGACTGTATCGTAGTCGGTCCAGCGCACGATGCCGGTCCCGACGCGGAGCGTAAAGCGGGTGTCGATGCTGTCTGCAGCCTGCACCGTGACATTATAGTTCCAAAACGGGGAGAAGCTCGTCTGCACGATATAGAAATCGTGGCCGGGCCAGTTTTCGTTGGCATAGCCGAGGGCGTGCGCCCGGGAATACGCGCGGCTGAGCGGGTCGCCCAGCGTGGCGCAGGCGTTGAGCAGCAAAAACAGGACCAGCGCGACCCCCGCGGCGGCGGCCGCGCGGCGGCGGGGCCCGGTGCGCGGTCTGCGCGCCCGGCGGCGCCCGGCCCCGGCCGGGGCGGAGTGCGAAACGTTTTCAAAGTTCTTCATCGTTTTCATGGTCAAATTCCTCCCCGGCAAATGCGTATTGCAGCAAAGCGGCAGCCAGCAGGCCAAGATAACAGCCGATGAGATGGAGCAGCGCCATATAGCCGCCGGCCAGAACGTCCAAAAACGAGAGCCTGCCGCCCTGCCAAACGCAAACGGAAAGCTGCGTGAACACCCAGGCGGCCCCGTACAGCGCGCCCACCCCCAGCGGCAGCAGGCGGCGGCGCCGGCCGCCGAAAAACCACAGCAGCGCCCCCAGCGCGGGCATGAGGAGCACATTATAGTTGGCGCCCCCGCTGCTGAACATCAGCATCATGCCCAGCAAAAGGCCCACGGCTATCACGCCGAACATCCACAGGCGCAGGCGGCGGCGGATGCGCGGCAGCACCTGCCGGTCGTCCGGCATGGCGGGCGGGTCTTCCTGCCGCCAGAGTTCGCGGCAGGCGGCGCAGTGTGCGGTATGCTGTTCAACCAGGCGGCGGCTGGCCGCGCTGGCGACGCCGTCCTGCACGAGCGGCATCAGGTCGCGGCAGACCTCACAGGGGAGGTCGAACGCGGATGTTTGGGCTTCGGGTTTCACAGCAATTCCTCCTTTCGCAGCGTTTCTTTGAGCCATTGGCGGGCGCGGTGGTCGATAACGCGCGCCGAACCCGCGCTGATGCCCAGCTCTTTGGCGATCTCCTCATACGGCACGCCGCGCACGCGCAGCGCCACAACGCGGCGGGTGCGCGCATCGCGCGCGGCCAGCAGCGTGCGCACGCGGTCGAGCAGGGCGCGGCGGGCGGCGGTCTCGGCAAGGGTGTCCTCGACATAAAGGCCGAGAAGATCGTCAAACGAGACGGTGGGGCGGCGCTTGCGCAGCGCGCGCAGCCAGAGGTTGCGCGCGATACCGAACAGCCAGGTCTTTTCCCCGGCCTCGCCGCGGTAGCTGGCCGCGTTCTGCAGCGCCTGCAAAAATGTTTCGCTGAGCAGGTCCTCGGCCTGCGCGGCGTCGCGGGTCAGGCTGTACAGGTAGCGGTAGACATCGTCCCGATAGGCCCGGTACAGTTCTTCCAGCGTGCGCAATGGTTTCGCCCCCTTTCCCGTTTCTGTCCAATAAGTCGCACGGGGCGGCAAAATGTTACAGGGTCTTTGCAGTTTTCCGCCGCGCGGCAGGCAAAAAAGGAAAAAGCCGGGGTCCTGCCCCGGCTTCAGACTGTCAAAAAAGTTAAAAAACGTCGCCGTCGGCGGACATGTGCCGACGACGGCGACACCGACAGGGAAATTTTACGGCAAATTGTGTGCGAGGAGCGTTAGCGACGAGTGCGCGATTTGCCGTGAA
>DWXD01000015.1 GCA_019119365.1 Candidatus Gemmiger stercoripullorum
ACGACAACGATGAATACAAGGAAATCAATCACGGCAGCCTGTTGAAGCTGGCAGACTTCTATCAGGTGTCCGTTGACTATCTGCTCGGCCTTACCAACAATCGGAAATATGAAAACACGCCGATAGAAGAACTGCATTTGAGTGATGAAGTCGTGGAACTGCTGAAAAGTGAACGCTTCAACAACCGGCTGCTGTGTGAGATTATCTCCCATGAAAAATTCCGGGAACTGCTGGCAGACGCAGAAATCTATGTGGACGGGATAGCAACCATGCGTTTCCATGACATGAACAGTTCGCTGGCTGCTGTGCGGGCTATGATACTGGAAGCACATCCCGAAGCGGCGGCAGACCGGGCAATCAAAGTATTGGAAGCCTGTCAGGCAGAGGAAGAAGATTTTTTCTGCCATGTGACACATAAAACATGGGACACCATTCTCCATGACATACGCAAGGCACACGAAAATGACAGTGAAAGTGCGCCGGATACCACGCCCGCCGATGAGCTGATCCGGGAAGTTCAAAAGGCTATGCAATCGCCGGGGGACAGGGTGCAGCAATTTACAGAGATATTCTGCAAGGCGTTCCAGCTCAAATATAAGCGGCTCTCGGAAGAAGAACGCACCACCTTGAAAAAGCTGTTCCGAAAGTCCCCGCTTATCAAACACTCCGGCATGAATTTCCGGCGCAGACCTTGGAAATGAAAACTGCCGTTGTGGGAATGGGTGTTCCTACAACGGCAGCGTCTTTTAGATTATTCGATATTCTGCTTAAATTCTCTAATTTATACACTACAATGCTCAAGTATCTGGTCTCTCATATTGAAATAATAAATAATGTGATGGAGCGTTTCTTCAACCTGCTTTATGCCGATTTCTTTTTCATCTGCTCCACAGTCTATGCCCAAAACACGCTTGATGTTATATTCCAGCCATTCCAATCTGCCGTTATCGCAATCATATAATGTTTCCCAATCCACGGGCATATTCCCATCGGCATTTTTGTACCCCTGTAAAAAAGATTGAAATAACTGAAAATCTATTTTGCAATCTTCATATCCTGACCAGCACAATGCCAATTCAAACAATTCCATAAACGGGTTGCTATAAGATAAGCATTCCAAATCAATAATGCGATAATCATTCCCGTTCCAGAGAACATTTTTGCAGTCCATATCATTGTGGCAGATTGATACGATTGGGGGGAGTTTTTTTCTTGCCTGATTGCCTTTATTTTGACTATCTTGAATAACAGGCAAAGCGTCTTTCAACATTGCGTATAATTTCGTATCGGTGTTTTTCATTTCTGCAAGGTAAAAATTCCAATCAATAGACATTTCACAAAAAACTTCATTTTCATGTTTTTTGTCTATACTATGAATTTCAGCAAGTACCTTTCCCATTTCTTTGCAGTGATACGCTGTTATCTCATTGCCCTGTAAGGCTTTTCCGGGAAAATAGTCAAATAGGTAGAAATGTTCGCCGTCTACCTCCTGCATTTTTCTTCCATCCAAAGACAATGCAGGAAGAATCGGAACACCTTGCTGCTCCAATAAAAGTTCTATCCGTTCAGCTTTTGCAAAATTATCCATAGCGGTTTCTCTTTGCATAACAAACGGATTTAGCAGTTTTAGAGCGAAAGTTCCTTGCTGTGTATCAATCCTATACATCTTGTGCATAAAACCTCCACTCAAAAGCATCGGCTTACCGATTATCTTCCAATCATATCTTTCCGCTATCTTTGTAAATATTGACACTTTATCGTCATAAAAATAATTCCATCTCATTTTCTTTTTTGATAAATCCTTTCCTTGCATACAAGTGTTTTCCCTGTTCACTACTGCTAAGCCATAATCTTTTTATATGATGCTGTCTGCTGTACTCCATTATGGTATCTAAAATTCGACTTGCAAAACCACATTTTCTAAAATGTTTAGACGTATATATGTTCAATATATAGCCTTCTGTTCCGCTTAAATTTTCCTGATACGGGATACGAGAAAATAAGCATAAGGAACCAATCGCAACAATTTTTCCTTCTTGGTATAGCCCCCAACACAATAAATCTTTGTTTATATGCGATAAGTAATACTGTTCGGTTGCTGATTTTAGTTCGGAAATATCCATTTCGTTAGAAACTTCTCCTAATTCCAAAAACAGCTCTTTTCTTAATCTCCAAAAATTATCTACAGTTTTTTCGTCTAATTGTTCGATTTTAAATTTCATTATACCTACCTCACAACTTCCGATTTGTAATAATCACTCTAACATCCCGTTATGAATAAATCATCTCATGCAAAACAATTTCTTCTGCCCGGTTGTGGATACTATTACATCGTTGTACCCATTCCATTTGACAGGTACGCTTTAATTCCTCTGTCGCGCCCTCGGTAGCTTTCATCTGCTCCATGATGGTATCTAACCGATTCTGTGCCTGTTCATTCAGGTCTGCAAGGTATGTCCATAACTCCCCGGTCAGGGTCAATGTGTTCAATCTGGCTGGGTGGACTTCTCTTAAATATTCCCGGTGCATCCGTCCGTACTTTCCGATAGGGCGGTGTTCCTTCGGCAGCTTCAAGTCCGGGATGTAGTAATCTTCAATCAAAGTGTAATGCAGCCCATTCTTTTCATCGTAAATGTTTTTCTTCAATTCACTCATATTTTTAATCTCCTCATTCTGGCTTGTTTTTTGCAAGTCTGACTCTCCAGAAATATTGGTAAATCATTGGTAAATTTGAGAGTTGAACACAAGAACCACTATTTATAGAAGTATTTAAGACGATTTGAGACTTTTTATTCTGAACAGTAAATCCTGCCGTGGCAGACAAATGAATCCTTTGTCATCGTGTCCGCGCCTCTTTCCGGATGTTTTCTGTCTTGCTGATTATACCATGAAGCGCAGCGGAATGGTATCATTGCGCATCAAGAGGCGGCGGGCGGAACGGGCGCGGGCGCCGGGCAAAACAGAAGGGCCGCCCGCCCTCTGCGGGCAGAGGGCGGGCGGCGGAGAGGGGGAACGTACTTTATTTAAGGGCAAGTTAAAGGGCAAGCCGGAGGGCTGCGGCGGGGCAAGGGCGCGTTATGCCTGCCCCGGCACTTTGGGCAGGCGGGCAAAGCTGGCCTGCAGTTCCTCGTCGCTGGGGATATAGTCGGTCATTTTGCCGTCGTGGAACTTTTCATACGCGACCATATCGAAGTAGCCGGTGCCGGTCAGGCCGAACAGGATGGTCTTTTCCTCGCCGGTCTCCTTGCAGCGCAGCGCTTCGTCGATGGCGACGCGGATGGCGTGGCTGCTTTCCGGCGCGGGCAGGATGCCCTCGATGCGCGCGAACTGCTCGGCGGCCTCAAAGACCCGGGTCTGCTCGACCGAGACGGCCTCCATATAGCCGTCGTGGTACAGCTGCGAAAGCACCGGGCTCATGCCGTGGTAGCGCAGGCCGCCCGCGTGGTTGGCCGAAGGGATGAAGTTGCTGCCCAGCGTGTACATCTTGGCCAGCGGGCAGACCGCGCCGGTGTCGCAGAAATCATAGGCGAAGCGGCCGCGGGTCAGGCTCGGGCAGGAGGCCGGTTCGACGGCGATGAAGCGGTAGTCCCGCTCGCCGCGCAGCTTTTCGCCCATGAACGGCGAGATCAGCCCGCCCAGGTTGCTGCCGCCGCCCGCGCAGCCGATGATGATGTCCGGTTTGACGCCGTATTTGTCCAGCGCGGTCTTGGCCTCGCAGCCGATGACGCTCTGGTGCAGCAGCACCTGGTTGAGCACGCTGCCCAGCACATAGCGGTAGCCGGGCGTTTTGGTGGCGGCCTCGACCGCCTCGCTGATCGCGCAGCCCAGCGAGCCGGTGGTGCCGGGGTGCTCGGCCAGGATCTTGCGGCCGACCTCGGTCGTTTCGCTGGGCGAAGGCGTGACCGAAGCGCCGTACACGCGCATGACCTCGCGCCGGAAAGGCTTCTGCTCATACGAGACCTTGACCATATACACCTTGCAGTCCAGCCCCAGGTAGGCGCAGGCCATCGAGAGCGCCGTGCCCCACTGGCCCGCGCCGGTCTCGGTCGTCACGCCCTTCAGGCCCTGCTGCTTGGCATAGTACGCCTGCGCGATGGCGCTGTTGAGCTTGTGGCTGCCCGAGGTGTTGTTGCCCTCGAACTTATAGTAGATCTTCGCCGGGGTGCCCAGGCGCTCCTCCAGGCAGTAGGCGCGCACAAGCGGGGCGGGGCGGTACATTTTGTAAAAATCGCGGATCTCGGTCGGGATCGGGATCTCGCGCGTGTCGTTGTCCAGCTCCTGGCGGATCAGCTCGTCGCAGAAAACCGGGCGCAGGTCGTCGTAGCCCATCGGCGCGCCGGTGGCGGGGTTCAAAAGCGGCGCGGGTTTTGTCTTCATGTCCGCGCGCACGTTGTACCAGGTGCGGGGCAGTTCGTCTTCGGACAGGTAAATTTTGTAGGGGATCTTTTCGGCAGCCATGGTGCGCTCCTTTCTCTGCGCCCGGCGGGGCAAAAACAAACAGGCCCCTGTCCCCGGGCATTGGTTTGGAAATACCCTTTGGGACAAAAGCCTGTTGAAAAGCTCCTGCGGTGCCACCCAAATTGGCGGGGCGAAAGCCCGCCCGCTCACAGGGGCGCCAACACGCCCCGTTCCCGCTAACGGGGGAAATCCGTCGGGCCATACTCAGGCCTTGCGGCCTTTTCCGCCCGCCCTCGGCAGCCCATTCAGCCGGGAAGCCCCCACCGCGCTCCCACCGCCCGCGGCTCGCTTTGCGGGGCAGGCCCCTGCCTACTCCTCTGCGTCATCGGTTTGCTTCAGCAATTTAACCTGCTGAAGTGCTATCAGTTTACAAAACCGCCCGCCGCCTGTCAAGTCCCCGCGCGCAGTTTCGGCTCCTTGCACAAACCGCCGCCCGCCTGTTTGGGCGGGGTGCACAACGCCCGGGTGCGGCAAAACGGGAAAACTGCCCCCTTGGCAGATGCGCCAAAAATATGCTATGATAGATGAAAATGATGGTGCAGTCTGCCTGTGCGCCGTCATCTGCCAAACCAAAACCGGCAACGAAAGGAAGGGTCCACCTTGGTCAAAGTCAACCTGAAAGCGATCCCCTATTGTCTTTCCGATGAGGACATCGCCTGGGTCGAAAAAACGATCGCAGGCATGACCGACGAGGAAAAGGTGGGGCAGCTGTTTTTTGAAAACCGCGGCCAGTCCACCGACGAAGCGCTGATCGAGCTCGTGCAGAAATACCACATCGGCGGCTACCGCTACAACGGCATCAAGAAGGAGGTCGTGCAGCACAACATCCGCACGCTGCAGGAAAACTCCAAGATCCCGCTGTTCGTCGCCTGCAACACCGAATCGGGCGGCAATGGCTCCGCCACCGACGGCACATATCTGGCCAACGGCATCAAGATCGGCGCGACCGGCAATGTCGACTATGCCTATGAGATGGGCCGCCTTGGCAACGAGGAAGCCGCCACGATGGGCAACAACATGGCCTTTGCGCCGGTGTGCGACATCCACTATAACTGGGAAAACACCGAGATCGTCTCCCGCGCTTTCGGCAATGACCCCGACCGCGTCGCCGCCATGAGCAAAGCCTATATGGACGGCGTGCACGCCGTGCCGGGCTACGCCTCGGTCGCCAAGCACTGGCCGGGCAACGGGCAGGACTTCCGCGACGCGCACATCTCCAACAACATCAACAACTTCACGTTTGAAGAGTGGATGGCCACCTACGGCAAGGTCTACAAGACGCTGATCGACGGCGGTCTGGACGGCGTCATGGGCGGGCACATCATGATGCCCAAGTACATGCGCGAGTTCTACGGCACCAAAGACGAGGACATGATGCCCGCCACCCTGTGCTACGAGCTGATGACCGACCTGCTGCGCAACAAGCTCGGCTTCAACGGCTTCGTCGTCACCGACGCGACCCACATGGTCGGCTTTGAGGACCGCATGACCCGCAAGGAGGCGGTGGCCGCCACCATCAACGCGGGCTGCGACATGTTCCTGTTCTTCAACGACCCCGACGAGGACTTCGGCTTCATGCTGGACGCCTACAAGTCCGGCGCGATCAGCGAGGAGCGCATGACCGACGCGCTGCGCCGCATCCTGGGCCTCAAGGCGAAGATGGGCCTGAACAAGAAGCCGAAGGAAGAGCTGACCCCGCAGCCGGAAGCGATGTCCCTTGTCGGCGACCCGAAGTATACCGAGTTTGCCGCCAAAGTCGCCCAAGACGCGATCACGCTGGTCAAGTACAAGGACGAGGGCGTTCTGCCCATCACGCCCGAAAAGTACAAAAAGGTGATGATCGTCTACGTCAAGGGCGCCGAGACCGGCATGACCCAGCTGATGAAGTTCGCGTTCGGCGCGGGCGCGGCCAAGAACCCGGCCCAGGTGCTGTGCGAGATGCTGAACGCGCGCGGCTTTGAGGCTTTCATCTACGAAAGCCCGATGGACAAGGCCGCCAAGCTGATGAAGGAGGGCAAGAAGCTCGACTTCATGGACATGTACCGCATGGGCAAGGCCTCGGTCGAAGCCTTCCAGGAGCAGCAGGACCTGGTCATCACGCTGTTCGACGTCTCCAGCGGCCGCCCGGCCTTCGGCATGAGCAAGGGCGGCGGCGAGATCCCCTGGTATGTGCATGACATGCCGACCATCGGCATCAGCGTCAACGCGCCGACCATGCTGGCCGACGTGCCGATGCTGCGCACCTACATCAACGCCTACGACTCCAAACCCTACACGATGGAAGCGCTGGTCGACAAACTGACCACCGGCCCTGAAGCCTTCACCGGCAAGGACCCCATCGACAGCTTCTGCGGACTGTGGGACGCGAAGATCTGACGCAGAGCAAAGCACCGAAAAACACAAAGCCGCGGGGCCTGCCGTTTGGCAGGCCCCGCGGTTATTTTCGATGCAGGGAACAGGGCGTCAAATCTTGTCCCGCCCGTAGAGGATGTTGCCGAAGCCGCCGTCGGCGCGCAGGCCGGGGCGGCGTTCGCGCTTGGCAAAGTAGACCGGCACGCCGATCTCGGTGCCGGGCTCGCGGTCGTCCATGCCGGCCAGGATCTGCTCGCACAGGATCACGCAGTTGTTCAGGATGGCCGGGTCCACATAGGGCGAAGGCCCGTGCGAGACCAGCGCCTGGCGGTACAGGTGGGCGTAGGTGTGGCGGAAATGGTCGGCCGAGGCGCGGTAGTCCGCCACCGTCGAGGCCCAGGGCCCGAACAGGTAGACGCGCGTGTTGCATGCGTCGCCGAGCAGCGCGGTCTCCAGCTCGGGCAGCAGCACGGCCATCGAGCCCTGCGTGTGCCCGGGGAAGGCCAGCGCCTGCGCGTGCAGGCCGCCCAGGTCCAGCGTGTCGCCGTCGTCCAGCGGGGCAAAGCTGCGCGTTTCGACCGGGCAGAACGCATCGTCGGGCGGCAGTTCGCCGTCCATGGCGGTGCGCACATACTCCCTCCGGTGCGCCAGCGCCATGCCGTCCTGCGCGGCGGCGGTGTCCGCCGCGTTGAGGTGCACGGTCTCAAACCAGCCCGCGCCGCCCACATGGTCGACATGGCCGTGCGTGACCCACACGGTCAGCGGCTTATCGGTCAGGGTGGCCACATATTCGGCCAGGTTTCCCACGCCGGAGCAGGTGTCGATCAGCAGCGCGCGCTCGCTGCCTTCGACCAGAAAGCAGCGCACGCCGGAAGGGTCGGCAATGGCGGTCAGGTGCGGGTCCAGCTTTTCTTTTTCAAAATACGGCGACATGAGGGTCCCTCCTTGCAAGAATGATCTTATCTATAAGTATACCGCCCCGGCGGCAGATGTCAAAGGGTTTGCGGCAAAACAAAACCGGCGCCCGCACGGAGAGACACGGGCGCCGGCTTTGTGAATCCGGAATGCCTTTGCAGGCGGGCCGCAAATGGCTGTGACGGCCCGCCCAGGCAGAGGAAATGCGAGGAGATGGAACAGAAGAGAGCGAGGTTAGTTAAAACTAACCTATGGCTATAGCATACCACCCGCGCCCGTTTTTGTCAAGGGAAATTTGAAAAAAGGGAAGGGGCGGGGCAGGGTGGGGCGGAGGCAGGGGGAAAGGGGGAGGTTGGCCGCGGGTTTTGCCGTCGCCGCGTTTTCCCGGTTGGACGCAACATCCGCCGCATTTTGTAGGGGCGGATTCCATATCCGTCCGCGGATGCCCCCGCCGCCGCAGGCCTCGATTTTTCGTGCCAGCCCCGCAATTTGCATTGTAGGGCGGGCGTTCACGCCCGCCGAACCTTGGCGAATTCAAAAACGAGGTGTTTGTGCCGCCGCGGGGTCCGGCGGGGTGAGGGCACCCCGCCCTACGGTCATCCGGTTGGCCGCGGCCATCCCGGCCACCCACAACATCCGCCCGTGGATGCCCCCGCCGCCGCAAGGTTTGCGGGACGATGCAAGCATCGTCCCCTACAGAGGTTTGTCATAACGCACGGCCGCACCATCCCGGTCGCCCCAAAACATAAAATTTATTCGTAGGGGCGGGATTCATCCCGCCCGCGAACGTTTGCGCCACCGCGGGGTCCGGCGGGATGAGGGCATCCCGCCCTACGGTCGACCGGTTGGCCGCGGCCATCCCGGCCGCCCGCAACACCGCCCCCGTTCGTAGGGGCGGATTCCATATCCGCCCGCGAACGTTCCCGCCGCCGCAAGGTTTGCGGGACGATGCGAGCATCGTCCCCTACAGAGGTTTGTCATAACGCACGGCCGCAGCCACCCCGGTCGCCCGCAACATAAAATTTATTCGTAGGGGCGGGATTTATCCCTCCCGCAAACCTCGTGCCGCCGCAAACACCCGCGGGAGGGCCATGGCCCTCCCCTACAAACCACCGGCAGGCGCGCGCCAAAATTTTTGCGCCGCGCCTAAAATACGCACCGAACAGGCCCCCTTGTCAAAGGGGGCGAGAGCGGAGATCGGGGGATTGCCTCCCGGCAAACTGCCGCCCCCGGGGGCCCTGCCAAAACGCGCGCCCCCTTCCGCCAACGGCATTTCGCGGCGAAGCAATCCCTCCGTCCTCGCTTCGCTCGGCCACCTCCCTTTGACAAGGGAGGCTAAAACCGCCCCCGCCGCCGTAAACCGGGCCGATATGGAATCGGCCCCTACAGGGGTTGCGTTTCCACAAGGTTCCGCGGGACGATGCAAGCATCGTCCCCTACATAGGTTTGTCATAGCGCATGGCCGCAGCCATCCCGGTCGGCCGCAACACCGCCGGGCTCGCGTTTCCCTGCCCCGGCCGCCTTTTGCCGTATCGTTCTACCATTCCGCCGCGCGGCGTGCTATAATAGAAAAAAACCACCCCACAAAACACATCAGGGAGGACGACGATGGAACTGAAACCGAAAAGCGCGCCGCAGCGGCTGCTGTGGGCGCAGTTTGACGCTTTGCAGATGGGCTCCGGCTGGGACGAAAGCGACGTGACCAAGCCGCAGATCCTGCTGGAGGACGTGTTTGGCGACAGCCACCCCGGCAGCACCCACCTGGCCGGGCTGATGGAACAGGCCAAGTACGGCGTGTTCGAGCGCGGCGGCTACCCCGCGCAGTACCACACCACCGACATCTGCGACGGCTGCGCGCAGGGGCACGACGGCATGAACTACATCCTCGCCTCGCGCGAGGCCATTGCGGATATGATCGAGGTGCACGGCTCTGTCTACCCGTGGGACGGCATGCTGCTGTCCGCCTCGTGCGACAAATCCATCCCCGCGCAGCTCAAGGCGGCCGCGCGGCTGGACCTGCCCACCATCTTCATCCCGGGCGGCAGCATGCGCCCGGGCCCCAACATGACGACCTCGCTTGTCGCCGGGGACATCTCGCTGCGCCAGAAGCGCAAAAACGCCGTCACCGCGCAGGAAATCCGGGACTATAAGCTGACCGGCTGCCCTTCGTGCGGGGCGTGCACCTTCCTGGGCACGGCCAGCACGATGCAGTGCATGGCCGAAGCCCTGGGCCTGACGCTGCCCGGCGCGGCGCTGATGCCCGCCACCATGCGCGATATCTTTGCCGGGGCGCGGCAGGCCGGGCGGCAGATTTTGGAGCTCATCAAAAGAGACATCCGCATCAGCGACATCCTCACGCGCGAGGCGTTCGAGAACGCCATCGTCGTGCACAGTGCCATCGGCGGGTCCACCAACGCGACCATCCACCTGCCGTCCATCGCGCGCGAGCTGGGGCTGGACCTCGAACCCGAACTGTTCGACGAGATCAACCACAAGGTCCCCCACCTGGGCAACATCAACCCCAGCGGCCAGCACCTGACCGAATCGTTCTGGTTTGCGGGCGGCGTGCCGATGGTGGAGCTTTACCTCAAGGATATGCTGCACCTGGACGTTATGACCGTGACCGGCAAGACGCTGGGCGAAAACCTCGAGGACCTGGAGCGGGACAACTTCTTTGCGCGCAACCTCGGCTACCTGCACAACTACGGCCTGGAGCGCGACGACGTCATCTTCCCTGTCGCCAAAGCGACCGAGAAGGGCTCGGTCGCGATCCTGCGCGGCAACCTCGCGCCGGATGGGGCGGTCATCAAGTATTCGGCCTGCAGCCAGGAAATGCGCGAGCGCAAAGGCCCCGCGCGCGTGTTCGACCGCGAGGAGGACGCCTACCAGGCCGTTGTGGACGGCCGGGTGGAACCCGGGGACATCCTTGTGATCCGCTACGAAGGCCCGCGCGGCTCCGGCATGCCCGAAATGCTCATGACGACCGAGGCCATCGTCTGCGACGAAAAGCTCAACGGCGCCGTCTCGCTTGTCACCGACGGGCGGTTCTCGGGCGCAACGCGCGGCGCGGCCATCGGCCATGTCTCGCCGGAAGCCGCCAGCGGCGGCCCGCTGGCTTTCATCGAGACCGGCGACATCATCGCCTACAGCGTCAAAAACCGCACGCTGGACGTTGTCGGCATCGCCGGGCAGGAACGCCCGCCCGAAGAAATCGCCCGCGTGCTGGCCGAACGCGCCCAAAAGGGCGTTGTGCCGCGCCCGCCGCGCAAGGGCTTGTACAAGCGCTACACCAGCCACGCCCTGTCCGCCATGCAGGGCGCGGGGTATGAAGACTAAAACCAGGAGGAAACCCATGAAAGCAAAATGGATCACCCCCGCCGTGACGGCGATGGACGAAAACGGCCGCGTGGACATTGAGGCCAACAAAAAAATCTACGATTTTCTGATTGAAAAAGGCATGGACGGCATCTTGCTGCTGGGCAGCATCGGCGAGTTTTTCGCCATCCCCACGGCAGAGAAAAAGGCGCTGATCCGCGCGGCGCTCGCCCACATCGACCGCCGTGTCCCCGTCTATGTCGGCACCAACGAGATGAACCTGGAAGCCTGCGTCGAGCTGTCCAACTTTGCGCTGGACGCGGGCGCGGACGGCGCAATGGTCATTTCGCCCTATTATTTCAACTTGCCGGACAGCGCCATCCTCAACTTTTACGATACGCTGGCCGACCGCGTGCATGGCCCGGTGCTGCTGTACAACTTCCCCGACCGCACCGGCTACGACCTGCGCCCCGACCTTGTGCACACGCTGGTCAGCCGCCACAAAAACATTGTCGGCATCAAGGACACCGTGCCCACGATGGGCCACACCCGCGCGCTGATCCAGAAGGTGAAGAAGGAATACCCGGACTTCCTCGTGTTCTCCGGCTTTGACGAATTCTTCGGCCATAATGTGCTCAGCGGCGGCGACGGGTGCATCGCCGGGCTGTCCAACTTTGCGCCGGAGGTCGCCGCCGGGTATGCGGCGGCCGCCCGCGCCGGCGACCTGGCCGCCATGCGCGCGGCGCAGCAGCGCATCGACGCCCTGATGGCCATTTACGACGTTGCCCCGCAGTTTGTGCCGACCATCAAACAGGCGATGGCCGAGCGCGGCGTGCCGATGCAGCCGTTCTGCGCCCCGCCGATGCTGCCCGCCACCGCCGCCGAGCGCGAAACCATCCGCACCATCCTGCGGGGGGAAGGGCTGCTGTAACGCCGCGCCGGAAGAGATTGTAACGGGCCGGGAACCTTACGGCGGCGGGTTTGGCCTCCCTTGTCAAAGGAAGGTGGCCGAGCGAAGCGAGGACGGAGGGATTGTTTCGCCTTGAAATGCCGTTGGCGGAAGGGCGCGCGTTTTGGCGGGGCCCCGGGGGCGGTAGTTTGCCGGGAGGCAATCCCCGACTGTGCAGGCTCCCGGGGGCGGCATTTGGGGGCGGGGCAATCCCCCAGTCTGCGGGCTTTGCCCGCAGCCAGCCCCCTTTGACAAGGGGGCCTGTTCGGGGCGTGTTTTATGCCCGGGGCGAACCGGGGGGCGTGCGGCGGCGCAAACGTTCGCGGGCGGGATAAATCCCGCCCCTACGAATAAATTTTATATTTTGGGCGACCGGGATGGCCGCGGCCGTGCGTTATAACAAACCTCTGTAGGGGACGATGCTTGCATCGTCCCGCAAACCTTGCGGCGGCGGGGACGTCCACGGGCGGATATGGAATCCGCCCCTACGAACGGGGGCGGTGTTGCGGTCGGCCGGGATGGCCGCGGCCACCCGGACGACCGTAGGGCGGGGTGCCCTCACCCCGCCGCACCCCGCGGTGGTGCAAACGTTCGCGGGCGGGATGAATCCCGCCCCTACGAATAGATTTTATGTTTTGGGCGACCGGGATGGCCGCGGCCGTGCGTTATAACAAACCTCTGTAGGGGACGATTCCATATCGGCCCGGTTTGCGGCAGTGAGGGCGGTTTTAGCCTCCCTTGTCAAAGGGAGGTGGCCGAGCGAAGCGAGGACGGAGGGATTGTTTCGCCGTGAAATGCCGTTGACGGAAGGGAGCGCGCGTTTTGGTGGGGCCCCCGGGAGCGGCATTTGGGGGCGGGCAATCCCCGGCTGTGCAGGTTCCCGGGGGCGGTATTTTTCCGGGGGGCAATCCCCCAGTCTGCGGGCTTTGCCCGCAGCCAGCCCCCTTTGACAAGGGGGCCTGTTCGGGGCGTATTTTAGGCGCGGCGCGAATCCGGGGGTTGCGGCGGCGCGAACGTCCGCGGGCGGATATGGAATCCGCCCCTACGGATGGGGGCGGGGTGCGCGGGCGACCGGGGACGGCCGGGGATAAAATTTTGTGCGGCATCTTTCCTTACTACGCGGAATATGGTATACTGGACAGGTTCGTACAAAAACCTTATCTGACGGAAAGGAAAGCGCTTGCATGAAAAGCAATAACCCCGGCGTTCTGCGCCTGGTCCTGCGCGTTTTGCAGGGCGTTTTGATCGGCGTCGGCGCGGTGCTGCCCGGCATTTCGGGCGGCGTTCTCTGCGTCGTGTTCGGCATCTACAAACCCGTTATGGAACTGCTCAGCGACCCGTTCCACAAATTCAAGACCCATGTGCCCAAACTGCTGCCGGTCATCATCGGCGGCGGCATCGGCTTTCTGGGCGTTGCCAAGATCCTTGCCTTCTTCCTCGAGACCTACCCCGACCCTTCGGTCTGCCTGTTTATCGGGCTGATCACCGGCATGCTGCCCTCGCTGTTCCGCGAAGCGGGCGAGCAGGGCCGCCCGGCGGGCAGCTGGGTCAGCCTGGGCGCTGCGTTTGCGGTGATTTTGGCGCTGCTTATCTCGCTCGGCCTGTTCTCGGTCACGATCGCGCCCAGCTTTGGCTGGTACCTGTTCTGCGGGTTCTGCCTGGCGCTGTCGGTCATTGCCCCGGGCATGAGCTTCTCCACGCTGCTCATGCCGCTGGGCCTGTACACGCCGTTTGTGGACGGCCTGGGCAGCCTTGACTTCAGCGTGCTGATCCCGGCGGGCATCGGCGCGGTGGTCACGGTCATCCTGCTGGCCAAGGCGGTCGACGCGCTGTTTGACCGCTTCTACCCGTATGCGTTCCACGCCATCATCGGCATTGTCATTGCGGCCACCATCATGATCGTGCCGGTGGGTACCTTCTTTGCCACCCCGGCGGCGGGCGTGGTCAACATCGTCTGCATCGTGGCGGGCATCGCCGCCGCGTTGGCGCTCGACCGCTTCAACCAGAGCATCCCCGTGCAGGACGACTGAGACGCCCCTTTAAAAAATCTGCAACCTGAAAAAGCTCTCCCCCGGCCGGGGGAGAGCTTTTTGCTTTTTGGTTATTCGCTTTTGGGGGTCTGGCTGTCCGGCGCGAGCTTGTTGAAGGCGATGAGCAGCTGGGCAAAGCCGAAGCCCATCGACACCATCGCGGCCACCGTCATGACAAAATCGAGGGCGGGGAAGGCGTCGGCAACCAGGTAGGCCAGCGCGTACACACAGGCGCAGTACTCAAACCAGACGGCGGCCTGCGGCGGGCGGAAGAGCTCTTCTTCGTCTGTGCCGCCGGCCAGCGCCTTGACGTAGCCGCCCAGCGCGAACATCACGCACAGGTACAGCGAAAGCACGCTGCCCAGCGTTAAGAACAGCTTGAAGCCGTAGGGTTCCAGCACCGGCATGAGCACATAGACCACGGCGCAGACCAGCGCGGTTTTCCACGCTTTGCCAAGGTGGCGGTGGTATTTGCGGATCAGAAAGCTGGAAGCGCCCAGCACCAGCGCCGTGAGCGCGAACAACAGGCAGCTGGGCAGGTACCACGGCTGCAGGATGCTGGCCGCCATGCCCAGCACGCAGGCCGCCAGATACAGCTTGTACGACCGGTCGCGCGCGGCCGGGTCCAGGCGAAGTGGGATCGACATCGGGAAAATACCCTCCTTTTATCTGCCGTAGGCAGTGGAAAAACTACCTTTCTACTATAGCACAAACCGGCGCGCACGTCAAAAGATGTGCGGTTTACTTTTCCTTTACAGAACTTACAAAAACTTTACCGAAAAACCGGCGGTTTGACCAAAGCTTTACCGCGATTGTACCGCAGTATGGTCGATACCAGGGGCGCGGCTGCGCTACAATACACTTGCGCCCGGCGGAAGACCGGGCCCCGCGCGGCGGAAGAGTTTGGTCAAGGAACCGCCGCGGGCATAACCTGTACAAATGAATCGTAAGGGAGAAGACGAAACATGAAACGCAAGATCGCTCTGGTTTGCGCCGCCGCCATGGCCCTGAGCCTGGCCGCCTGCGGCAACACCGCTACTTCTGAATCCACTGCCGCCTCCGAGAGCACCGCTGCTTCCAGCAGCGAGGCCGCCCCCGCCGAGAGCAGCGAAGCCGCCGAGGAAGAAGCCCCCGCCGAGGAGGCCGCTGCCGGTGACTTTGACGCCACCCAGGCTATTACCGTGGTTTCCCGCGAGGACGGCTCCGGCACCCGCGGCGCGTTCATCGAGCTGACCGGCGTCGAGGATGACAACGGCGACAACACCACCCAGGCCGCCGCCATCCAGAACTCCACCAACGGCGTTATGACCACCGTGGCCAACGACGCCACCGCCATCGGCTACATCAGCCTGGGCAGCCTGGACGAGAAGGAAGTCAAGGCCGTCACCGTGGCCGGCGTTGCGCCTTCCGCCGAGACCGTCACCGACGGCACCTACACCCTGGCCCGCCCGTTCAACATTGTGACCAACGGCGAGCCGACCGACGCGCTGGCCGTTGACTTCATCAACTACTGCATGAGCGCCGAGGGCCAGGCCATCGCCACCGAGGAAGGCTATGTCGGTTCCGCCGATGCCGCCGCCTTTGAGGGCACCCTGCCGGAAGGCAGCATCGTCGTGGGCGGCTCCACCTCTGTTAGCCCGCTGATGGAGAAGCTGATCGAAGGCTATCAGGCGCTGAACGCCAACGCCACCATCGAGCTGCAGACCACCGACTCCACCACCGGCGTGACCGGCGTCATGGATGGTTCCTACACCATCGGCATGGCCAGCCGTGAGCTGAAGGAAGAAGAGACCGCCCAGGGTGCTGTCGGCACCGTTCTGGCCATGGACGGCATCGCGGTCATCGTCAACCCCGCCAACACCGCTGTCGAGGACCTGAGCATCGACCAGATCCGCAGCATCTACGTCGGCGAGACCACCACCTGGGACGCGCTGTAAGCCGCAGCTGAAAACCTGCAGCCAAGTATAAAGTGAGGGAGTGGGGATGAAACCAAAGCGAGCGTTCCGCGCCGCGGGTTTCGTCCCCGCTCTTTGTGTGAGATTGTGTGAGATTGTGTGAAATCAAGGCCGCCCATCGTTCCTTTTGCATTGGGCAAGCAAAGCGAGGTATAGGAGTATGAAAACGAGATCCGTCAGTACCAAAGAGACGGTCATGCAGTGGGTGTTCACCGTCTGCGCCTGCGTGTCAATTTTGGCCGTTGCGCTGATCTGCGTGTTCCTGTTTGCGAACGGCGTCCCCACCATTGCCGAGATCGGTCCGCTCAAGTTCCTGCTGGGCACAAACTGGAAGCCCGGCAACGACCTGTACGGCATTTTGCCCATGATTCTGGGCAGCATCTATGTCACGGCCGGGGCCATCGTCGTCGGCGTGCCCGTCGGCCTGCTGACCGCCGTCTACATGAGCCGGTTCGCTTCGAACAAGGTCAACAAGGTGCTGCTGCCCGCCGTGCAGCTGCTGGCCGGTATCCCTTCGGTCGTGTACGGCTTCTTCGGCATGGTCGTGCTGGTGCCCGCCATCCAGGCGGTGCTCAAGACCGACTTTGTGCGCAAGGTGCTGCACATCAACAACGGCAAGGGCATGAGCCTGTTCACGGCCAGTTTGCTGCTGGGCATCATGATTTTGCCCACCATCATCACGGTCAGCAAGACCAGCCTGGACGCTGTGCCGGAAAGCTACTATGAAGGCAGCCTGGCGCTGGGCGCCACGCATGAGCGCAGCGTGTTCTTCACGGTGCTGCCGGCCGCCAAGTCCGGCGTTATGTCCGCCGTGATCCTGGGCATCGGGCGCGCCATCGGCGAGACGATGGCCGTCGTCATGGTCGCGGGCAACCAGACCTGGATGCCGCAGGGCCTGTTCCAGGGCCTGCGCACCATGACGAGCAACATCGTCATCGAGATGGGCTATGCCGCGGGCCTGCACCGCGAAGCGCTGATCGCCACCGGCGTGGTGCTGTTCGTTTTCATCCTCATCATCAACCTTTGTTTCAGCCTGGTGAAAGGAGCCGAGAAGAATGCCTGATGGAATCACCGCCAATGCGGGCGGCCGCGAATACGCCAGCTCCGGCGCGCGCATGATCCCGCCGATCCCCGCCCAGAACCGCACCGGCGCGCGTGCGTTCGCGCTCGTCATGCGCTGGCTCGTGCGCATCGCCGCCCTGCTCACCGCCGCCGTGCTGATCTTTTTGATCGGGTACATCCTGGTCATGGGCATCCCCAACTTGAAACCCAGCCTGTTTGAATGGACCTATAACTCCGAGAACGTCTCGCTGGTGCCTTCGCTGATCAACACCGTGCTGATGACCGCCTTCTCCCTGGTCATCGCCACGCCGCTGGGCATCTTTGCCGCCGTCTGGCTGGTCGAATACGCCAAGCGCGGCAACAAGCTGGTCAAGGTGGTGCGCGTCACCACCGAAACGCTGCAGGGCATCCCGTCCATCGTGTTCGGCCTGTTCGGCATGCTGTTCTTTGTCTCCCAGCTGCACTGGGGCTACAGCCTGATCGCGGGCGCGTTCACGCTGGCCATCATGGTACTGCCCGTCATCATGCGCACCACCGAGGAAGCCCTGCTTGCCGTGCCGGATTCCTACCGCGAAGGCTCGTTCGGCCTGGGCGCGGGCAAGCTGCGCACCGTGTTCACCATTGTGCTGCCCTCCGCCATGCCGGGCATTTTGTCCGGCGTTATCCTGGCCGTGGGCCGCATTGTGGGCGAGACCGCCGCGCTGATCTACACCGCCAGCACGGTGGCCGCCATCCCGGAAAATGTGTTCAGCTCCACCCGTACCCTGGCCGTGCACATGTACCTGCTGTCCAGCGAGGGCCTGCACGTCGACGCCACCTACGGCACCGCCGTGGTGCTGCTGGTGCTGGTGCTGCTCATCAACTGCCTGTCCAGCTTTATCGCGGGCAAACTTGCGAAAGGAAAGTAAGTAGAGATGAATAAATTTGAAGTGTCCAACATGGACCTGTACTACGGCAACTTCCATGCGCTGAAAAATGTCAACATCTCCATCCCGGAAAAAGAGATCACCGCCTTCATCGGCCCTTCCGGCTGCGGCAAATCCACTTTCCTCAAGAGCCTCAACCGCATGAACGATCTGGTCGAAGGCTGCCGCATCTCGGGCGATATCAAGCTGGACGGCGTCGACATCTACAAGGACAAGATGGACGTCAACGTGCTGCGCAAGCGCGTGGGCATGGTGTTCCAGAAACCCAACCCGTTCCCCATGTCCATCTATGACAACATCGCCTACGGCCCGCGCACCCACGGCATCCACAACAAGGCCAAGCTGGACGAGATTGTTGAAAAATCCCTGCGCGGCGCGGCCATCTGGGACGAAGTCAAGGACCGCCTGAACAAAAGCGCGCTGGGCATGTCCGGCGGGCAGCAGCAGCGCCTGTGCATTGCGCGCGCGCTGGCGGTCGAACCCGAAGTGCTGCTGATGGACGAACCGACCTCCGCCCTCGACCCGATCTCGACCTCCAAGGTCGAGGAGCTGGCGATGGAGCTGAAGAAGGACTACACCATCGTCATTGTCACCCACAACATGCAGCAGGCCGCGCGTATCTCGGACAAGACCGCCTTCTTCCTGCTGGGCGAACTGGTCGAGATGGGCCCGACCGAGCAGGTCTTCTCGACCCCGGTCGACAAGCGCACCGAAGATTACATCTCCGGCCGTTTCGGCTGATGCAAAAAATGCTGTATTGCCGCATTATTTTGAAAAGGAGAATTCCACATGCCTACCAGCAACCGCAAGGTATATGATGAGGAACTGCTGCAGCTTGACTCCATGCTGGCCCGCATGGGCCACGCGGCGGGCGGGGCGATCTCCAGCGCCATGCAGGCGCTGCGGGAGGGAGACCTCGAACGGGCGCGCAGCGTTGTGGCGCGCGACAGCGAGATCAACTCGGTCGAACATGACATCGAGCACCGCTGCCTGACGCTGATTTTGCGCCAGCAGCCGGTCGCCACCGACCTGCGCAAGGTCACGACCGCGATGAAGATGGTCACGGACATCGAGCGCATTGCCGACCAGGCTTCCGACATTGCCGAGATCGTGCTGCACCTTGACTACGGCGTCGTCCAGACGTTTGACTTCATGGACGACATCTACCGCATGGGCGAGCTTGCGCTCGGCATGGTCAAGCAGGCCATCGCGGCCTATGTGCAGGTGGACCTGGCCAGCGCGGCCGAGGTCATCGCCCGCGACGACCAGGCCGACAAGGCGTTCAGCCGCATCAGCGGCGAGATCGCGCAGTACATCGCCGCCCACCCGGCGCAGGCCGAGACCGCGCTCGACCTGTTCATGGTCACAAAATACCTCGAGCGCCTGGGCGACCACGCCGTCAACGTGGCCGAATGGGTCGAGTTCCTCAAGACCGGCGTGCACAAGTCCTGCAAGATCGTCTGAGCGCGCCGCCAAAAAAAGCCATTCTCTTATTTTTCCTATACCAACCGGAACGGGGCCCCGCGCCATGCGGGACCCCGTTCTGGTTTTTACCTTGCCTGGGAGAGAAGGCGGTTTGGTAAACAGTTGCGCTATCGATTGCTTTTTACAAAACCATCACCAGTGTTCCAATTCCAATTAAGACGCAGCCGATGAAAGATTTGGTTGTAAACTGCTCATGGAGGAAAACAAAAGCCAGAATGAGTGTGATAACGACACTCAATTTATCAACGGGAACGACCTTGGAAGCGTCTCCGATTTGTAAAGCCTTATAGTAGCACAGCCAGGAAGCTCCCGTTGCCAGGCCGGATAAAATAAGAAACAACCAGCTTTTTTGACTGATTTGTGATAATCCGCTTTGAACGTTTGTTAAAAATACCATTCCCCAGGCCATCATCACAACGACAACGGTTCTTATGGCTGTCGCAAGGTTTGAATTGACGCCGTCTATGCCGATCTTTGCCAATATCGAAGTCAGGGCTGCGAACATAGCCGACAACAGTGCATATATAAACCACATGCGCGATCACCTTTGATCTTTCGTTCGACTGAAATAATTATGGCGTCTGCCACGCGGAGCGGGCGGCAGGGGAGGGGGCAAAGGTGGTCAGCGCGTCAGCGGGGCGGTCTTTTGGGCCAGCCAGGCTTTCTCGTCTTCGGTCAGGCGGGGGGCCAGCGTCTCGTAGACGTGCCGGTGGTAGGCGTTGAGCCAGGCCAGCTGCGGGCCGCTGAGTTCGTCGACGAGCACCGGCGCGGTGTCGATGGGAACAAGGGTCAGCGGCTCGAACCGGAGCCAGCGGCCGTACTGGTTCTCGCCCGCGTCCACACATTCGAGCTCGTTCTCAATGCGGATGCCGACAAGGTCGGTCTCGTACACGCCGGGTTCGTCGGTGATGGTCATGCCGGGCTTGAAGACGACGGCGTTGTTCGGCCGCAGGCTCTGCGGGCCTTCGTGCACGCTGGAGATGAAGCCGACGCCGTGGCCGGTGCCGCAGCGGTAGTTGATCTTGTGCGCCCACAGCGGCCCGCGCGCAAAGGTGTCCAGCGCAAAGCCGGTGCAGTAGTCAAGGAACACCGCGCGCGCCATGTCGATGTGGCTCTGCAGCACCCAGGTGTAATAGCGGCGCTCGTCGCCGGTCAGCGGGCCGACCGGGTAGGTGCGGGTGATGTCGGTGGTGCCGCAGTCATACTGGCCGCCGTTGTCGACCAGCAGAAAGCCGTGCGGCTCGATGGCGGCGTCCGCGCCGGGCTCGGCGTGGTAGTGCATCATGGCGGCGTTGGGGCCCCAGGCGGCAATGGCCGCGAAGCTGTCGTCAAAATAGCCGGGCTGTTCGCGGCGGCGGGCCTGCAGCATGCCCTCGATGTCGCTTTCGCGCAGCGGGCGGCCTTCGGCCAGCGCTTTTTCCAGGTCCATCTCAAAGCGGACCATCGCCACGCCGTCGCGGATGTGGCACTCGCGGATGTTGGCGAGCTCGGTCTCGTTCTTGACGCCCTTGAGCGCCGTGATCGGGTCGCTGCCCAGGCGCACGGTGAAGGCCGGGTTCTCCTCGACCGCCGTGTACAGCGCATAGTTGGCGGTGCTCTTTTCCAGCAGCACGGTCTCGGGCTTATCGTAACTGCGCAGGAAGGGCAGGAACTCGTCGTAGCCGCGCAGCGCCACGCCGCTTTCGGCCAGCGCGGCCGCGTCGGCCTCGCGCAGGCGGCCGGGCGCGATGAACAGCGTGCAGGCGTCCAGCGTGAGGAACGCGAACGCCACGGCCAGCGGCGTGCAGGGCAGGTCCCGCGCGCGCAGGTCCAGCAGCCAGGCCAGGCAGTCCAGCTGCGGCACGGCCAGCGCCGTCGCGCCCGCTTTGCGCAGCTCTGCGCGCACGGCGGCGAGCTTTTCGGCCACCGTCGCGCCGGTCTGCGCGGGCGTGAGCAGCTCGCACGGGGTGTTGGGCAAAGCGGGGCGCACATCGGCCCACAGCGGGCTGACGATGTCGCGGTCGGCCAGCGCCGCGCCGGACTTTTCCAGCGCCGCGCGGTACTTTTCCACCGTGGCGGCGGGCGCGCAGCTGCCGTCCAGCAGCAGCGTCTGCCCGGCGGTAAACTGTGCGGTCAGGTATTCTTCCACGGTGGGCACCCCGGCGGCCCCGGCGTGCATGCACTCGATCTCGGTGCCGGCCATCTGCTTGTCGCCCTGGACATAAAAACGGCCGTCCACCCACAGCGCGCTGCCCGCCGGCGTCACCACCAGCGTGGCGTTTTCGCCCGTAAAGCCGGAAAACCAGGTCAGGGCGTTGTAGTGGTCGGGCAGGTATTCGCTGGAATGGGGGTCGCTGGTCATGAGCAGCACGCCGTGGCCGCCCGCCGCGCGCGCCGCCTGCCGCAAAGCGGCGATCTTTTCGTTTGTGGTCATTGCGGAAGACTCCTTTTATATTGAGAATGAAACGTGTGGAGTAAAAAACAGGAAGCGGGCCCCGCGCAAAACCGGCGGACCCGCTTTCTATTCTAGCATGTTTTGCAAAAAGGTCAAATGCGGGCGGCGGAAATGTACTTGACAGGTTTGCTATAATATAAGGTAGCAGCCGGGCCGGGAAACGGCCCCGAAAACGGCCGCCGCAGCAACAGACACACAGCGATTGATACAGATACAGGGGTGCACATCATGGCAGAAAAAGCAACAAAGATCGACATTTTTTCGGGATTCCTCGGCGCGGGCAAGACCACGCTGATCAAAAAGCTCATTCATGAGGCGTTCGGCGGCGAGAAGCTCGTGCTGATCGAGAACGAATTCGGCGAGATCGGCATCGACGGCGGCTTCATGCGCGAAGCCGGCATCCAGGTCAACGAGCTCAACTCCGGCTGCATCTGCTGCAGCCTGGTGGGCGACTTCCGCGAAGCGCTCAAGCAGGTCGTCGAGACCTACCACCCCGACCGCATCCTCATCGAGCCGTCCGGCGTCGGCAAACTGTCCGACGTGACCCGCGCCGTCGAGGGCGTGGCCGCGTCGCTGCCGGTCGAGCTCAACAGCTTTGTCACGGTGGCCGACGTCAACAAGGTCAAGCTGTATATGAAGAACTTCGGCGAATTTTACGACGACCAGGTCAGCCATGCTTCCTGCCTGATTTTGAGCCGCACCGGCAACGCGCCGGAGGCCAAGGTCGCCGCCGCGGTCAAGCTGCTGCAGGAGAAAAACCCCACCGCCACCATCGTCACGACCGACTGGACCAGCCTGACCGGCAAGCAGATCGTCGCGGTCATGGACGGCAAGCGCGACCTGGTCGCCGAGCTGATCAGCGAGGCCGGGGCCGCCAACGCCGCCCACGCCGGGGAGGACGAGCACGAACACCACCATCACCACCACGACGGCCACTGCTGCCACCACGACCACGACGGCGAGCACGACCACGAGCACTGCCACCATGACCATGACCATGAGCACTGCCACCACGACCATGACCATGAGCACGGCTGCCATGACCACGAGGAACACGAGGGCCATGTGCACCACTACGACGAGCATGGCGTGTGCAGCTGCGGCCACCATCACCACGACCACGACGCCGACGAGGTGTTCACGAGCTGGGGGCGCGAGACTGCGCACAAGTACAGCCGCGAAGCGCTGGAGCAGGCGCTGGCCGCGCTGGACAGCGGCAAATACGGCGCCATCCTGCGCGCCAAGGGCATCGTGGACGGCGGCGACGGCTGGTTCGAGTTCGACATGGTCCCCGGCGAGCACGAGGTCCGCGCCTGCGGCCCCGACGTCACCGGCAAGCTGTGCGTGATCGGCTCCGGCCTGGACGAAGCGGCGCTGGGCGAGCTGTTTGGCGCATAAACGCGCAAACGCAAATAAATTGGGAATTGGGAATGAGAAATCAGGCGTTGGGCGGCGGACCGCCGCAGGCTCCGCATTCCTGATTTTGGCCCGGATTTTGGCAAACTACGGAGGTGCGCTATGGCATCCAAACAGATCCCCGTCTACCTTTTTGTCGGCATGCTGGAGAGCGGCAAGACCAAATTCATCCAGGAGACGATGGAGGACCCCCAGTTCGACTCCGGCGACAAAACGCTGCTGCTTGTGTGCGAGGAGGGCGAGGAGGAATACGACCCCGACCGCTTCGGCTTCGGCGGCGTCACGGTCGAGGTGCTTGCGGACAAGAGCGAGCTCAACGCCCAAAACCTGGAGCGCCTGGCCAAAAAGAGCGGCTGCGGCCGGGTTGTGATCGAATACAACGGCATGTGGCTTTTGCAGGACCTGGCCGATGCGCTGCCGCAGAACTGGGTCATCCACCAGTGCCTGGCCACGGCCGACGGCACGACGGTCAAGACCTATGCGGGCGACAACGCCATGCGCGCGCTGCTGCTGGACAAGCTGCGCGCCAGCGAGCTGCTGGTCGTCAACCGCGCGGAAAAGGTCGACGACGACGAAAGCCGCCAGCTCATCCACAAGCTGGTGCGCCAGGCCAGCCGCCGCTGTGACATCGCCTATGAATTCGGCGACGGTTCGGTCGCTTACGACGACATCCCCGACCCGCTGCCGTTCGACGTCGAGGCCCCGGTCATCGAGATCCCGGCGGAGTTTTTCGGCGTTTTCTATATGGACTGCATGGACGATATGCAGAAATACGACGGCAAGACCGTGCGCTTCCTTGCGCAGGTGTGCCAGACCCCGCGCGCGGGCAAGGACAGCTTTGTGCCCGGCCGCTTCGCCATGACCTGCTGCGTGCAGGACATCCAGTTTGTCGGCTTCCCCTGCCGGTACGACGCGTACAAGACGCTCAAACAGCGCGACTGGATCACGCTGACGGCTAAGGTCAACCTGAAATACCACCCCATCTACAAGGGCCAGACCCCCGACAGCACCGGCCCCGTGCTGACCGCCGTAAAGGTCGAGCCCGCCGAAAAACCGCTGGACGATGTGGTAATGTTCTCGTGATGAAAGGGGCGGGCTTTATGCGCCCCGCCAAAACGTAACAGATATTTTACAGTTTCCCGTCTTGCATTTTGGCCGTTGTGCTGTATAATAGGTACGGCAGGCGGGCAGAAGGCCCGCGCCTGCCGCCCGCTTGTTGGCTTGTTGTGACGCACCTGGGACCCCAAGGAGGTACGCCGATGCAGGTTTTGGAGCTGGAGATGCTGGTAGAACGCGCGGCCGCGGAGCTGGAAAGCGAAGGCCGCTTTGCTATGACCCGCCGCTTTGTGCAGCATGGCGGCGTGACCGTGTACGAGCACTGTGTGCGCGTGGCGGTGCTGAGCTGCCGCCTGGCCGCGGCGCTTGGCTGGGAGGTCGACCTGGGCGCGCTGGTGCGCGGCGCGCTGCTGCATGACTACTTTTTGTACGACTGGCACGAGAAGGTCGACAGCCACCGGCTGCACGGCTTCACCCACCCGCGCGCGGCGCTGAACAACGCCTGCGCCGACTGGGAACTTTCGCCCCGCGAGCGCAACATCATCCTGCGGCACATGTTCCCGCTGACGCCGGTGCCGCCCGCCTGCCGCGAAGGCTGGCTTGTGTGCATGGCGGACAAGATCTGCGCCGTGCACGAGATGATCTACACCCGCACCCGCCGCCTGCGCCCCGCGCTGGCCCGGCGGTAAAACAGCCTGAAAATGAAACAGAAAACCGCCCCGTTGTGCTTTTTCGGCACGCGGGGCGGTTTTTGTGTGGTATAAAAGGGTGGGGCAAACGTTGCGGCGCAGCGGGGAGGTGCGCGCCCCGCCGCACCACAAACCCCTGTAGGGGCCGATTCCATATCGGCCCGGGTTGCGGCGGCGCAGGGGTCTGCGGGCGGATATGGAATCCGCCCCTGCGGCGGCTCCTGTGCGGCGGGCGGTTTTCCCGTTTGGCCGGGCGCGGCTGGAGGGCGTGCAGGGGCGGGGCAAACGTTGCGGGGGTCAATCTTCTTCGGACAGAGCGCCGCGGTAGAGGATCTGGGTGCAGATGTAGCCGACTTCGTTGAAGGCGTCCGGGTGGGCGAGGCGGAACAGGATGCGCGCGGCCAGGCGGGCGCCGATGGTGGAGGTCTGCACCTCCACCGTGGTGATGCGGTGCGCGACGTTCGCGTATTCGGGGTTGTTGTCAAAGCCGGTCAGCAGCGGGCGGGCGGCGTGGGGCAGGCCGCGGTCGTCGTAATATTGCTGGATATAGTGCGCGATGTAGTCGCTCGCGCACACAAAGGCGTCCGGCAGGCGGTCCAGCGCGTCCAGAAAGCCGCTGATCTGCTCATAGTGGGTGTACAGCCCGAACGGCCCGGTCAGGCACAGCGCGGGGTCCGGCTGCAGGCCGCGCGCGGCGTGCGCGTCCAGGAACCCCTGCCAGCGGTCGGCGTTGGTCTGGGCGTAGTCCACCGCGCCGACAAAGCTCAGCCGCCGCCGGCCGGTGTCCAGCAGGCGGCCGGTGATGCGCCGCAGCGCGTCGCGCCCTTCCAGCAGAACAAGGTCGCCGCCCAACCCGGCCTGCGGCAGGCCGGGCACCGTGTCCAGGAAAATTTTGGGCAGCGGCAGCGCGGCCAGCAGGCGCAGCAGCGGTTCGGTATAAATGTTAAGCACAATGATACCCGCCACCGAGCCGTCTGTCAGCGCAGCGGGCAGGGTGTAGCCCTCCTCGTCATAGGCGGGCAGATAGGTATACATCAGGTTATAGTCCGCGGCGGTCAGCTCCCGCGCCAGCTGGTGCACGATCTGCATCCAGAACAGCGAACTTTCCGGGCGGGAGACCACCACCGCCACCGTGCGGGCGGCGGCGGGCGGCGTTTCGGCGCGGCCCGCGGGGGCGGCGGCCTTGCCGTAGCCCAGCTCCTGCGCTTTTTGCAGGATCTGGCGGCGCAGCGCTTCGGACACGCCGGGGCGGTTGTTCAGCGCCTTCCACACGGTAATGCGGGAGGTGGACAGCGCGTCGGCAATGTCCTGCATGGTGGGCTTGGGCATGCGGGGTCACTTCTTTCGGCGTTCCGCGCCGGGCGCGGAACTTTGTTTAACGTTGTACCCATTATACAGGAAGAACGGGGAAAATGCAAGAAAAAGTTAACTAATGTTAATGAAAAGGCGCGAAACAGGCAGTTCACAAGCCTTTCACAGCTTATGGCGTTTCGCACAAAAGTTTTTCTCACAAGGGTTACAAAGTTATTACACACAATAATTCGGCGCGCTTTTTGTACAGGTTGACGATTGACAGGTCCATCCAGAAAAGTTAATATTATATTAACATAAGTTGGCATGCGGCGGCTTGTTCGGTTAATATGTTAACCAGAGGGTTAACAAAACCGCCGCAACGGCCGGAATGAAAGAAAGGAGCCGCTCATGAGTAAACAAAAAGAGGCAGTGACCGAGCTGGAAAAGCGGAAGAAGGGCAAGTTCCGCTGGACCCGCGACGATACCGAGCTGACCCTGCTCGGCCTGCCCGCCACCATCTGGTTCGCGGTGTTCGCGTACCTGCCGATGTTCGGTCTGATCATCGCGTTCAAGGACTTCAAGCTGCAAACGGGCAAGGGCTTTCTGGCAAGTCTGTTTGCCAGCGATTGGGCCGGGTTCAAGAACTTCACCTTCTTCTTGAGCAACAATACGTTCGGTGTTTTGCTGCGCAACACGCTGTTGTACAACCTTGTGTTCATTGTTCTGAACCTGGTGATCCCGGTCACGCTGGCCATCGTCATCAACCAGCTGTTCAGCAAGCTCGCGTCGAAGTGCTACCAGACGCTGATGTTCTTCCCCTACTTCATGTCCTGGGTCGTCGTCAGCTACTTTGTCTACGCCTTCCTCAGCCCGGACGGCGGCCTTGCCAACCTCATTATTGAGGCGTTCGGCGGCGAAGCGGTCATGTGGTATTCGGCGCCGAAGTTCTGGCCGTTCATTCTGGTGCTGATGTCCACCTGGAAGGGCATGGGCTACAACATGGTCGTCTATCTGGCGTCCATCACCGGCATTGATACCAGCCTGTATGAAGCCGCCATCCTGGACGGCGCCACCAAGTGGCAGCAGGCCAGGTACATCACCATCCCGACCATCCGCCCGATGATCATTATGATGTTCATTTTGAACATCGGCCACATCTTCTACTCTGACTTCGGTCTGTTCTATCAGGTCACGCAGCATCTGCCCCAGCCGCTGAACGATGTGGCAAGCACCTTCGATACCTACATCTTCCTGGCGCTACAGACAGGTAACTCCAAGATCGGTCAGACGGCTGCCGCCGGTCTGTTCCAGTCGGTTTGCTGCTGCATCACGGTCTTGATCACGAACTTTATCGTCTCCAAGATCGACCCCGACAGCGCCATCATCTAAAGGAAAGGAGGAACTGCACATTATGGCCACTATGTCTGAAAAGCGCGCTGCCAAGCGCGAAGAAAAACGCATCGAACGCGAAGAAGCCGAGGCCGGGTTCCGCCTGAACCAAATCAAACCGGCGACCAACGCGATCTTCAACGTGATGTTCGCCATCCTCTCGTTTATCTGCGTTTTCCCCTTCTTCTTCGTTTTGATGATCTCCATCTCGTCGGAACAGTCGCTGCGCACCAACGGCTATGCGCTGATCCCGTCCGAGTTCTCGCTGTCCGCGTATGAATTCCTGTGGAACGAGCGCGGCATGATCCTTCAGTCCCTGCTGGTGTCGGTGGGCGTCACGGTGCTGGGCACCATCATCGGCGTTGTGCTGACCACCACCATGGGCTATGTGCTTTCCCGCCCGCAGTTCAAGCTCCGCGGCTTTTTGCAGTGGGTCGTGTTCATCCCGATGATCTTCACCGGCGGCATGGTGGCGAACTACGTTGTTATTGCCAACCTGCTGCATATGGACGACACCATCTGGTGCCTGGTGCTGCCGCTGGCGGTCTCGAGCTGGAACGTTACGATCAGCAAGACCTTCTTCCGACAAACCATTCCCGATTCCATCATTGAATCGGCCAAGATCGACGGCGCTACTCAGCTGACCATTTTCGCCCGCATCGTGGTGCCCATCTCCAAGCCGGTGTTTGCGACCGTGGCCCTGTTCCTGACCTTCGGTTACTGGAACGACTGGCTCCAGGCTGCGCTGTACATCAACAAGGATTCTCTGATCGGCCTGCAGCCGCTGCTGAACCGCATGATGGGCCAGCTGGATTACCTGGCCAACAACCCCACCGCGGGCTTGAGCCTGCAGCAGTACCGCGCCCAGATGCCTTCTGAATCGGTCCGTATGGCGATCGCCACCGTTATCGTTATCCCCATCGCCTGCGCGTATCCGTTCTTCCAGAAGTACTTTATCTCCGGCCTGACCGTCGGTGCGGTCAAGGGCTGATTGCGCAACCTCTTGGCCTTCCTTGTCAAAGGGAGGTGGCACGGCCGCAACCTCTTAGCCTCCCTTGTTAAAGGGAGGTGGCACGGCCGCAGGCCGTGACGGAGGGATTGTCTCGCCCGCAAATGCCGCTTTTGGGAGCGGCAGGTGGTTTTTAGGCAATCCCCCAGTCTGCGGCTTGCGCCGCAGCCAGCCCCCTTTGACAAGGGGGCCTATGGGAGACGCAACCTCTTAGCCTCCCTTGTTAAAGGGAGGTGGCCGAGCCGTTAGGCGAGGCCGGAGGGATTGTCTTACGGCTAGATGCCGTTTAAAAGAAGCGGCGTGACGGAGAACTTCTTCTGTCATGTACTGCGGCTTCCGGGAACGGCTGCTGCTTTTTAGGCAATCCCCCAGTCTGCGGCTTGCGCCGCAGCCAGCCCCCTTTAACAAGGGGGCCTATGAGGGGCGCAGCCTCTCGCCCCCTTTAACAAGGGGGCCTATGGGAGGCGCAACCTCTCATCCCCTTTGACAAGGGGCCCGTAAAAATCGGTTCCTCAACGGGTGTCCGTCCCGTTTGGTTCATTTGTACACACAAAGGAGAAACTGTAATGAAAAAGTTCAAGAAAGCATTGGCGCTCGGCATGGCCGGCGCGATGGCTCTGAGCCTGGCCGCCTGCGGCAGCACCGGCACCTCCGGCGCTTCCGGCAGCGCTGCCACCGGCGACGCCGCCGCGGCTACCGATGAAGTCGTCAACCTCAAGTGGGTCATGGTCGGTAACGGCCAGCCCTCGAACTATGACGCCTGGCTCGCCCAGATCAACCCCTATCTGGAAGAAAAGATCGGCGTCAACATTGACGTGCAGGTCGTGGCCTGGGATGCCTGGGACCAGCGCCGCAGTGTTATCGTGAACACCGCCGGTGAGTACGACATCCTGTTCACCAATACCAACACCTACACCAACGACGTGGGCGTCGGCGCGTTCTATGACATCACCGACCTGCTGCCCGAAGTCGCTCCCGAACTGTGGGATTCCATCCCCGCCGATTACTGGGATGCCTGCCGCGTGAACGGCCAGATCTACGCCGTGCCCGCCATGAAGGACTCCTCCATCTCCCAGTATGTGGTCTGGGACAAGGGCGCTATGGACGCCGCCGGGTATGACGGCAGCACCATGAAGGACCTGACCGACCCCGAACTGACCGAAGCGCTGAGCAGCCAGGGCCTGAAGGACTACCTGCTCGCGAACAACTATGACGACACCGCCTGGCCGCTGTCCAGCTCTGCCGCCACCTACCTGACCTTCCAGTATGATACCATGGGCGCCGGCCTGATCGCCATGGGCGTCAAGTACAACGATACCGAGGGCAAGGTCGTCTCCATCTACGAGCAGCCCGATGTCATGGAATATCTGGACCTGCTGCGCGAGTGGTACAACATGGGCATCATCAACGCCGACGCCAACGTCAAGGGCGAAGATAACGCCTACAAGCCCGCCGCTGTTGCGCAGGGCTGGCCCAGCGCCGCCATCACCACCTGGGGCCCGAACATGGGCGTCGAGGAGTGCGTCGCTTACAAGTGGGGCCCGACCATCGTCTCTAACGACTCCGTCCGCGGCTCTCTGGCCTGCATCAGCGCGAACTGCCAGTACCCCGAAAAGGCTCTGGAATTCCTGCAGCTGGTCAACACCGATTCCTACGTCCGCGACCTGCTGTACTACGGCGTGGAGGGCGAAAACTGGCACTACACCGACGACACCAAGGAATGGGTCCACAAGGACAACGCTGACTGGACCATGGCCGGTTACACCCAGGGCAGCTTCTTCGCCGTCACCCCGACCGACGACTTCGACTTCAACCAGTATGACGAAGTGGAAGAGCTGAACGCCAACGCCGAGCCTTCCGTCCTGCTGGGCTTCAGCATGGACACCACCCCCGTCTCTGACCAGCTGGCACAGTGCATCGCGATTGCCGAGAGCTACAAGAGCGAGCTGCTGACCGGCGCCTGCGGCGAGTTTGACACGCCGGAGGAAATGGTCGCGGAGCTTGTCAGCGAAATGAACGCGGTTGGCTTCCAGGATATCATTGCCGAAGCGCAGGCCCAGGTTGACGCCTTCCTGGCCGAGAACCCGCCCGAAGCCGCCAGCGCCGAGACCGCCGCTGAGTAAGTTTGCGATCCCCTTACATGTAAAGACCGGCAGGCTACGGACACCTGCGCGGCCTTGCGCGGCCTGACCCGCGCGCCGCCCTGTTCGGGGCGGCGCCGGGCGCCGGGCGCGCCCACCCCAGAATGAAACAGGCCGTCGCTTTGTGCGGGCAGGAGAAAACAGCCGGGGCGGCGCAGCAGCCGCACCCTTTTATCCGCTTTCTTCCTGCCGGGCACAGGGCGGCGGCCTGCTTTTTTGGCCCTTTTGTCCGCGGCGCGCCGCCATGTGCGCGCCCCGCTGCGCCGCCATGCGGCGCGACCCACAAAAACAACCGTGCAGCGGCAAAAACGCAGGGCGGAAAATTCGCGAAAATTTTTTGCGAAAACCCCTTTACGCGCGCTGTGCAACGCGGTATACTGTTGGGGCCAAACACCCCGGCGCCGCGCTGCGCGCCGCCGTTGCGCAAACATACAGGAGGCAGACCTTTATGGCAAAGATCATTGGCAAACCCCTGCCCAACATCCCCTGGCAGGACCCGCCCGAAACGCTGCGCACCCCGCTGTGGCGCTATGACGGCAACCCCATCATTGGCCGCGACGGCAACAAGCGCTCCAACAGCGTGTTCAACTCGGCCGTTGTGCCCTATAAGGACGGTTTCGCGGGCGTGTTCCGCTGCGACAGCCTTTCCATCAGCATGGATATCTTCGCCGGGTTCAGCAAAGACGGCATCCACTGGCAGATCGACGACGAACCCATCCATCTGGTGGGCGAAGACCCCGAAGTGACCAACCGCGAGTACCGCTATGACCCGCGCGTGTGCGAGATGGACGGCAAATACTATGTTTCCTGGTGCAACGGCTACCACGGCCCCACCATCGGCCTGGCCTGGACCGAGGATTTCAAGACCTTCCACCAGCTGGAAAACGCGTTTTTGCCCTACAACCGCAACGGCGTTCTGTTCCCGCGCAAGATCCAGGGCCGCTACATGATGATGAGCCGCCCCTCCGACACCGGGCACACCCCGTTCGGCGATATCTTTGTCTCCCAGAGCGAGGACCTCATCTACTGGGGCCGCCACCGCTACATGATGGGCGCGGTCAAGGGCGACGAAAGCGCCTGGCAGAGCCTGAAGATCGGCCCCGGGCCCATCCCCATCGAAACCGACGAAGGCTGGCTGCTGATCTACCACGGCGTTATCATGACCTGCAACGGCTATGTGTACCGCATGGGCGCGGCGCTTTTGGACATTGACGAACCGTGGAAGGTCAAGGCCCGCGGCAAGGACTATATCCTCGCCCCGCAGACGCCGTATGAGTGCATGGGCGACGTGCCGAACGTCACCTTCCCCTGCGCGGCGCTGACCGACGCCGCCACCGGGCGCATCGCCGTGTACTACGGCTGCGCCGACACCGTCACCGGCCTGGCGTTCACCACCGTGGATAAGGTGCTCGATTATATCAAGGCGAATTCGTTCTGAGCGCTGCGCATGCCTCCCTTGTTAAAGGGAGGCGCACACCCCATAGGCCCCCTTGTCAAAGGGGGCTGGCTGCGGGCGTCAGCCCGCAGACTGGGGGATTGCGTGGTGGCTGCCTGCCGTTCCCGGAAGCGGCGCTTCAAGGCAATCCCTCCGTCATGCCGCTTCTTTGAAACGGCATTTGGCCGTAAGGCAATCCCTCCGTCACGGCCTGCGGCCGTGCCACCTCACTTTGACAAGGGAGGCTTATGACCTCACTGCCCGCCGCCTTCCGGCGGCTCGCGATACACAGCAAACAACATAGGGGAAAGCCCGCGGCGCGGCCGCGGCAGAAAGGGAAACACTATGGAATTCTTGGACAAGCGCATCCAGGTCATCTGCGATGAGCTGCAGCGCCTGAGCGTGCGCCAGAGAGCGCCGATCACGGCCTGGCAGATCAAGCCCGGCAACTATCTGACGCCGGCCGAGGCCGACGCGGCCGAAGCGCCGTACGCCCTGTTTGACCATCAGGAAACCTATGACCTGAAAAAATTCCTCACCGGCGGCTACAACGGCCAGCCGTATGAGGCGGTCAACGCCAAGATCGCCCACTGGTACGGCCCGGACCAGCACTATTGGTTCCGCACCGAAGTCACTGTGCCCGAAAGCTATGCCGGGCGCAGCCTGTACCTGCACCTGCAGACCCAGATCGAGGAATGGGACGACGCCAAGAACCCGCAGTTCCTTGTCTTTGTGGACGGCCAGGTGACGCAGGGCGCGGACATGAACCACCGCGACATCCTGCTGGCCGAACACGCCGAGGCGGGCCGCACCTACCGCATCGACCTGCAGGCCTACACCGGCATCCTGCACGCCGAGCTCAGCCTGCTGGCCGACATCCGCGAGATCGACCCCGAGATCGAAGGGCTGTTCTACGACCTGGTCGTGCCGCTGCGCGCGTTCGGGCGGCTGGACCCGGACGGCCAGCCCCGCCACAAGCTGGAGCATGTGCTCAACGAGGCGGTCAACCTGCTGGACCTGCGCACGCCCTATGACGAAAACTTTGACCGCACCGTGCGCGAAGCCCGCGCCTACCTGGCCAAAGCGCTGTACACCGACCTGGCCGGGCACGACGAGGTCATCGCCAGCTGCATCGGCCACACCCACATCGACGTGGCCTGGTGGTGGACCGTGGCCCAGACCGAGGAAAAGACCTGCCGCAGCTTTGCCACCGTGCTGCACCTGATGGACCAGTACCCGAACTACCGCTTCATGTCCAGCCAGCCGCAGCTGTACGCCTTTTTGAAAGCGCGCTACCCCGAGCTGTTCGAGCAGATCAAGGCCCGCGTGGCCGAAGGCCGCTGGGAGCCCGAAGGCGGCATGTGGGTCGAGGCGGACTGCAACCTGACCTCCGGCGAAAGCCTGGTGCGCCAGTTCATCTACGGCAAGCGCTTCTTTAAAAATGAGTTCGGCAAGGACAACCGCGTGCTGTGGCTGCCGGACGTCTTCGGCTATTCCGGCGCGCTGCCCCAGATCATGAAACAGTGCGGCATCGACTATTTCATGACCACCAAGCTCGCCTGGAACCAGGTCAACAAGATCCCCTATGACACCTTTATGTGGCGCGGCATCGACGGCACCGAGGTGCTGACCCACCTGGTCACGACCGTCGACCTCGGCCAGGACCCCACCAAGAATTTCTTCACCACCTACAACGGCCAGCTCCACCCGGATTCCATCATGGGCGGCTGGCAGCGCTACCAGCAGAAGGACATCAACAACGATATCCTGATCTCCTACGGCTACGGCGACGGCGGCGGCGGCCCCACCCGCGATATGCTCGAAACCTCCAAGCGCATGGAGAAAGGCATCCTCGGCATCCCCAAGGTGCGCCAGGTCTTTGCCCGCCAGTTCTTTGAGGAGCTGGACCAGCGCGTGTCCCACAACCGCCGCCTGCCCACCTGGGAGGGCGAGCTCTACTTTGAGTACCACCGCGGCACGCTGACCAGCATGGGCCGCAACAAGCGCGCGAACCGCAAGTGCGAACTGGGCATGATGGACCTGGAGCTGCTCAGCGTGCTGGCCGCGCCGCAGCTCGACTACCCGCAGGAGGAGATGGACGCCTTGTGGCGCGTCATCCTCATCAACCAGTTCCATGATATCCTGCCCGGTTCGTCCATCCACGAGGTGTACGAAGTCACCAAGAAAGAGTACGCCGAAACCGCCGGAAAGATCGCCGCCCTGACCGCCGAGCGCCTGGCTGCGCTGACGCCGGAGGGCGCAGGCGTGACCGTGTTCAACACCACCGGCTTTGAGCGGGACGACATTGTGGAGCTGGGCGAAAACGCGCCCGCCGCCCTGCAGGACGAGACCGGCCGCGTCTACCCCGTGCAGCGCACCGAAAACGGCGCGGTGGCCTACCTAACCGGCCTGCCCGCCAAGGGCCTGCGCAGCTACAGCGCCGCCCCGGCGGCCGCGGCGCAGACGCCGTTCACCCTCTCGGCCGACGGCCATGTGCTGGAAACGCCGTTCTACACCGTCCGCTTTGACGAATACGGCCAGATGGCTTCGCTGTTCGACAAGGAGAACCGCCGCGAGGTGTTCAAGCCCGGCCAGCCCGGCAACGCGCTGCGCGCGTTCGAGGACAAGCCGATGTACTACGACAACTGGGACGTCGATGTGTTCTACACCGAAAAATCCTGGGACGTCACCGGCCTGACCGCCTTCACCTGGACCGAGAACGGCCCGGTGCGCGCGACGCTGCACATCGAGCGCCCCTACAGCCATTCTGTGATCAAGCAGGACATCCATTTCTATGCGGACAGCCGCCGCATCGACTTTGACAACACCGTGGACTGGAACGAGCACCAGACGCTGCTCAAGGCGTTCTTCCCGGCCAATGTCCACACCGACTACGCCACCTTCGACGTGCAGTTCGGCAACCTGACCCGCAAGACCTTCCAGAACACCAGCTGGGACCGCGCCCGTTTCGAGAGCTGCGGCCAGAAATGGTGCGATGTCTCCGAGGGCCACTACGGCGTCAGCGTGCTCAACGACTGCAAGTACGGCCATTCGGTCAAGGAGGGCTGCATCGGCCTGACGCTGATCAAGTCCGGCGTGGAGCCCAACCCCGTCACCGACCAGGAGACCCACTGGTTCACCTATGCGCTCTACCCGCACGCCGAAGGCTGGCAGCAGGCCGGCACCGTGCGCCAGGCGTACTTTGTCAACCAGAAGGCGCTGGCCGCCCGCGGCGGCGCGGCCGCCCCGGCCCAGGGCCTGGCCAGCGTCGACGCGCCCAACGTCGTGCTGGAGACGGTCAAGCAGGCTGAGGACGGCGACGGCGTGATCCTGCGCCTGTACGAGTGTGACAACGCGCTGACCCCGGTCACGCTGACCTGGAACCGCCCGTTCCATGCGGCGCATGCCTGCAACTGCCTGGAGGAACCGGCCGGCGAGGTCGAGACCGCAGGCCGCGCGATCCGCTTCACGATGAACCCTTATGAGATCAAGACCATCCGCATCCAGTGGTAACGCCCCGCGGGGCAGAAGGGACCTTCCAACAGCCGAACAGCCTGGGGGAAGGCCCCTTTTTTGTGAATGTTCCGCAGCCAAAACTTTTCAAACAATCCCCACCATGGAGGTAAATATCATGGACCTTCTGCCCAAACCGAAACAGCGCGCCCGGCAGGACGGCGCGTTCATCCCCGCAATCCACTGCCAGATCGTGCTTTCACCCAACACCGCGCCCGGCGCGCGGCTGTACGGCGCCATGCTGCAGCAGGCGCTGGCGGAGTATGCCGGGCTGCAGCTCGACCTCAACCGCGGCGCGGCGCGCGCGGGGGATATCTCCCTGGCGCTGGACCCGGCGCTGCCCGCCGGGCGCTACCGCCTGACGCTGGCCGAGGACGGCGCGGCGCTGGCCGCCGGGGACGACGAAGCCCTGTGCAACGGCGTGCAGACCTTCTGCCAGCTTGTGCAGAACCACGGCCCCGTGCTGCCCGCCCAGACCATCGAGGACTGGCCCGACCTGGCCCACCGCGGCTATTATTTTGACTGTTCGCGCGGGCGCGTGCCCAAGCTCGCTTACCTCAAGCGGGTGGCCGACCGCCTGTGCCGCTACAAGATCAACCAGTGGCAGCTCTACATCGAGCACACCTATCTGTTCCGCGACCTTTCGGAAGCCTGGCGCGACGATACCCCGCTGACCGCGCAGGAGATCCTGGAACTGGACGAATACTGCGCCGCGCGCCACATCGAGCTGGTGCCCTCGCTGTCCAGCTTCGGGCATATGTACAAGATCCTGTCCACCAAAACCCACTGTGATCTGTGCGAGCTGGAGGATTCCGAGAAGATCCCCTTCTCCTACACCTACGCCGGGGCGCACCACACCCTCAACGTCTCCGACCCGGAAAAGGCGCAGGCGCTGGTCATCGGCCTGATCGACGAATACCGCACGCTGTTCCGCACAAACAAGTTCAACATCTGCGACGACGAGACCTTCGACCTCGGCAAAGGCCGCAGCAAAGCCCAGGCGGAAGAGCTGGGCGAGCGCACGCTGTATGTGCGCCACGTCAAGGCGCTGTGCGAGCACATCGTCGCGGCGGGCGGCGTGCCGATGTTCTGGGGCGATATCATGTACCGCTTCCCCGAAAGCTGCAAGGAGCTGCCGCCCGAGACCATCTGCCTGAACTGGGGCTACCTGCCCGACCAGCGCGAGGATGAGATCCGCGCCATTGCGCACAGCGGCATCACCCAGTACGCCTGCCCGGGCTGCTGCACCTGGAACCGCTGGATGCCGCTGCTCGACTATTCCTACCGCAACAACCGCACCATGTGCCACCATGCGCACAAATACGGCGCGGCCGGGCTGCTCAACACCGACTGGGGCGACTATGCCCATGTCAACGACCCACGCCTGAGCGTGCCGGGCGTTTTGTACGGCGCGGCCTTTGCCTGGAACGCCGAACCCATCCCGTTTGAGGAGATCAACGAGGCCATCGCCCACCTGGAATGGAACGACGCTTCCGGCACGCTGGTCAACGCCATGGCCGCCCTGGCCGACCAGCATGAGATCTTTGACTGGCCGCACGCCGTCAACTGGATCGAGAGCACCGACGCCCGGCGGGCGGAGATCCTCGCCGATGTCGACCTTTCCCGCATCCCGGCCGCCAACGCCGCCGTGGCCGCGGCCCGCGCGCGCATCCTGGCCGCCGCGCCGCACCTGCCCGCCGGCCGGCGGGACATCGTGCAGCTGCTGTGCGTCGTGGCCGAAGGCATCCAGCTGTGGAACGACATCGGGACCTATCTGGGCACGCACCCGGCCCCCGGCGCGGGCGAAGGCCCGGCGCTGGCCGTGCGGCTCGAACACTGGTTCTACCGCTACCGCCAGGAATGGGACAAGACCAGCCGCGTGTCCGGCACGCCCAACCTGATCCGCCTGATCTGCGCCTGGGCCGACGCGCTGCGCGGCCGCGCCTACGGCACGGTGCAGGCCGAGGGCCTGCGGTAAAAAACAAGAGAGGCTGATACCATGTATCCATACCAAGACCCCGCGCTGCCCGTGGAGCAGCGGGTGGAGGACCTGCTTTCGCGCATGACGCTGCCGGAAAAGGTCGCCCAGACCGACCAGTATTTTTCCGGCGATTTCACCACCCAGGACGAAAACGGCCGCGTCACGGCGCTCGACCTGGACCGGCTGGACCGGGACCTGCAGGGCTGCAGCGTGGGCAGCGTGCAGCTGCGCGGCATGAGCGCCGCGCAGGCCAACGCCGTGCAGCGCTACGCCGTAAAAAAAACGCGGCTGGGCATCCCGCTTTTATTCAGCGAGGAAGCGCTGCACGGCCTGTACACCGGCACGGCGACCAGCTTCCCGCAGCAGATCGGCCTGGCCGCCAGCTTTGACCCGGCGCTGGGCCGGGCCATGGGCCATGCCGTGGCGGCGGAAGCCCGCGCCGTCGGCGTGCACGAGACCTACAGCCCGGTCATGGACCTGATCCGTGACCCGCGCTACGGCCGCGGCGAGGAAAGCTACGGCGAGGACACCTGCCTGTGCGCCGCGTTTGCCCGGGAAACGGTGCGCGGCCTGCAGGGGGACGACCTCGCCGCGCCGGACGCCGTCGCCGCCGAACCCAAGCACTATGTCGGCTACGGCATGCCGGTGGGCGGGCTGAACTGCGCGCCCACCGCCATGGGCCGCCACGAGGTGTTCAGCGACTGCCTGCCCGTGTTCGAGGCCGCGTTCAAGGACGCCGGGGCCTGCAACGCCATGTGCAGCTACAACGCCATCGACGGCGTGCCGGTCTCGATGGACCGCGAGCTGCTGACCGACGTGCTGCGCGGGCAGTTCGGCATGCCGGGCTATGTCCGCGCCGATATGACCGCCGTCTCCCGCCTGTACGACTGGCACTTCATTGCCGAAACCCCGGAGGAGGCCATCCGGCTGGGCGTTTCGGCCGGTGTCGATATGGAGCTGTACGACTTCCCGCACGATGTCTGGCGCGGCGGGCTGGAACGCCTGGTGCGCTCCGGCAAGCTGGACGAAAGCGTTGTGGACGAAGCCTGCCGCCGCGTGCTGCGCATGAAGTTCCGCCTGGGCCTGTTTGAGAACCCCTACACCGACGAACACCGCGCCGACGCCGTGCTGCGCTGCCCCGAACACCTCGCGCTGGCCCGGCAGATCGCGCGGGAGTCCATCGTGCTGCTCAAAAACGAGGGCGGCCTGCTGCCGCTGCGCAAAGACCTGGCCCGCATTGCGGTCATCGGCCCCGGCGCGGCGCAGGCCATGCTCGGCGACTATGCCGAAGGCCGCGGCCGCACCGGCGCCGTCAGCATCCTGGACGGCATCCGCGCGCTGGCCGGGCCCGGCACGCGCGTGGAGTACGCGCGCGGGTGCAACTTTTTGCGGCAGGCGCTCACGCCGTTCCCGCCCGCCATGCTGCGGGACGAGGACGGCCGCCCCGGCCTGACCGGCCGCTATTATAACGGCACGACGCCGCAGGGCGAGCCCGTGCAGACGCGCAACGACCGCGCCATCAACTTCAACTGGATCTTTGCGCTGCCGCACCCGGAGCTGGACGCCAACGGCTTCAGCGCCGCCTGGACCGGCTGGGTCTGCCCGGACAAGGACTTTGACGGCTGCATCGGCCTGTCCACGCAGGACTCGATGCGCCTGTACATTGACGGCGAGCTGCTCATCGACGGCTGGGGCCCGGACAAAAACGCCGACCAGGCGCTTGGTTTCCACTTTGAGGCGGGCCGCCGCTACGCCGTGCGCATCGAGTTTGTCAACGACGGCCGCGGCGCGCGCGTGATCTTCGGCTACAGCGAAACGCGCGAGGACATCGACGCCGCGGCGGCGCTGGCCGCCGGGGCCGACGTGGCCGTGCTCTGCCTGGGCGACAACGAGGAGACCAGCGGCGAAAACTTTGACCGCACTTCGCTCGACCTGCCCGGCCGCCAGCTGGCGCTGGCCAAGGCCGTGTGGGCCACCGGCACGCCGGTCGTTCTGGTGCTGCAGAGCGGGCGGCCGGTCTCCGCCACCTGGGAAAACGAGCACCTGCCCGCCATTCTGGAAGCCTGGTTCCCGGGCGAGCAGGGCGGGCTGGCCGTGGCCGAAACGCTGTTCGGCCACAACGCGCCGTCCGGGCGGCTGCCCATCACCTTCCCGCGCAGCGTCGGCCAGGTGCCCTGCCACTATACGCGGCGGCCCGGCGGCGGCAAAAAGTATGTTGAGATGAACTGGGACCCGCTGTGGCCGTTCGGCTACGGGCTGGCGTACACGACCTTCCGCTACGGCGCTGTGCGCCTGAGCGCGGCGGACATCGCCCCCGGCGACAGCGTGACCGTGACGGCCGCCGTCACCAACACCGGCAAAACGGCCGGCGTGGCGGTGCCGCAGGTCTATGTGCGGGACGAATTTTCCTCCACGCTCAAGCCGCGCCGCCAGCTGGCGGCCTTCACCCGCGTGGAGCTGGCCCCGGGCGAGACAAAGGAGTTCACGCTCACGGTCGGGCCGCGGGCGCTGCGCACGCTGGGCGCGGACTATGTCTGGCGCGTGGAGCCGGGCGCGTTCACGGTCGAGCTGGGCGAAGACGCCGCGCACATCCTTTCCGCCGCGCCGCTGACCGTGCGCGAAGCGTAAAAAATTAAAAAAAGGAGACGATCCGTTATGTTGTATCTGGGTGTAGATCTTGGCGGCACCAACATCAAGGTGGCGCTGGTGGACGCGCAGGGCAATATCCTGCAGGAAGCCAGCCGCCCCACCAACCTGCCGCGCACGGCCGAGGCCGTGTGCGACGACATCGCGGCGCTGTGCCTGCAGCTGTCTGCGGGCCGCAGCGACATCGGCGGCGTCGGGGTGGGCTGCCCCGGCACGGTGGACGACCGCAGCGGGCGGGTGCTGTACTCCAACAACCTTGCCTGGGCGGATTTTGCGATGAGCGACTATCTGGAAGCCGCCACCGGCCTGCCCGTGCGCCTTGCCAACGACGCCAACGCCGCCGCGCTGGGCGAAGCGCTGGCCGGGTGCGCCAAAGGCGCGGACAGCGCCGTGATCCTGACATTGGGCACCGGCGTGGGCGGCGGCATCGTGCTGGGCGGTAAGCTGCTGACCGGCTACACCGGCGCGGCGGCCGAACCGGGGCATATGGTCATCTGCGACACAAAGGACGCGCCGCTGTGCACCTGCGGGCGGCGCGGGGACCTTGAGAGCTACGCCAGCGCCACGGCGCTGATCCGCATGACGCGCGAAGCGATGCAGGCCCACCCCGAAAGCGCGCTGTGGCGCTTGGCCGGGCCGGATACCGTGGAAGGGCGCACCGTGTTCGACGCGCGCGACGCGGGCGACGCCGTGGCCGCGGCGGTGGTCGGGCAGTATATCCACCACCTGGCTGTGGGCATCGCCAACCTTGTCAACATCTTCTTCCCGGAGGTCGTCGGGCTTTCGGGCGGCGTCGCCAACCAGGGCGAGGCCCTGCTGGCCCCGCTGCGCGCCGAGTATGAGCCGATGGTGTTCGGCGCGGCGTATGCCGAAAAAAAGACCCGCCTGGTCAGCTGCACGCTGGGCTACCGCGCGGGCGTGATCGGCGCGGCGCTGCTGGCCGCGCAGGAATAAGACGCGTTTTGAAAAAATCCCGCAAAAAGGGATTGACAAGGCGTGCTTTTATCCGCTATAATAAATGTCTGCAAGGCTGCCCCCATGCACGGGCAACGCCGGAAGCAAATTTCCAGGATACCCAAACAGGGGAGACCGCGTATAAAGGAGGAAAAGCAAGATGAAGCAGACTTTCCAGCCCAAAAAGCGTCAGCGCAGCCGCGTCCATGGCTTTTTGAAGCGTATGGCCAGCAAGAACGGCCGCAAGGTCATTGCCCGCCGCCGCGCCAAGGGCCGCAAGAGCCTGACC
>DWXD01000016.1 GCA_019119365.1 Candidatus Gemmiger stercoripullorum
TTTAGTCACAGCTTGGCTGTGCTAAACCAATTATAAGGCTTTGGGGCTTCAGTGCGTGAAAGTGGGGCTAAAACTCCGGCAAGGTGGTGCTAAAACTGCGTGCAGATGGGGCTGGGATGGCGATTTTTGCAATCAAAACCAGAAAGATATGGAAGACCTTTTGGGAACCGTTGCCACCTACATGGCAACGGCCACCGATGATGAGTACGAAGAAATCGCCCAGAGCATCCGGCATGATTTGGTGTACAGCCAGTATGGGCAGGATATTGAAAACCTTATCCGCTATATTCCAAATACAGCTGACGGCTGCTGTCTGGAACGGTGTTTCCCGGGGCGTGTTCATCTGGTTTTCCCAGGGTGTATCCGAGAAATCCCCGGCACTGTCTCATTCTACTAAAAAGCAGCGTCTGCTGCGTTACAAAACCTTAAGCGTTTGTGCTTTTGCAGCCAATATTCCATCTGATGATAATGAACAATATGTTCTTGCGACCGGCATTTATGAAGTATGAAGGCGAGATTTTGGAGGCGTGTGCCGAAAAGCCTGGGTATGAAATGGTGACAGTGAACTCCGCGCCGCCGCAAACATCCGCGGGAGGGCCATGGCCCTCCCCTACAAAACCATGGCGGTTGCCCGGCCAAACGGGAAGGGCGTAACCATCCGGGCGGCCGTAGGGCGGGATGCCCTCATCCCGCCGCACCCTGTGGCGGGGCAAGGCCCTGTGGAGCGGTCAAAACCGTTCCCTGCGAACGGGGCGGGGGTCAGCGGCCAACCGGGAAAGAGAAAAAACGCCGCACCGCAAACCCATGTAGGGGCCGATTCCATATCGGCCCGCAGACGGTCGAAAAAGCCGATTGTTTCCCGGCGGCAGAGCGTTTACCTTGCCTTGTCGGGCGGGGTCTTGACCCCGCCGCACCGCTGGGGTTTCAAATAATGACCGTCGGCACATGTTTTTTGAATTTGCGGAGGTGCGGCGGGCGAAATCGCCCGCCCTACAGGGCAACCGGAAACGGCAGCCGAAGGGGAAACGGGTGGTTTCCCGACATGCTGCGCAGACCGTGCAACAAGCTTCCACAGATGCCCCCCCGCATCTGCCCGGGTATGAAGCAGACTGTTGCAAGCGCGCGGTCAAAATTCGGCAGGTCTGCCAAATCGTACAGGCAGCTATTGACGCCCCGGCGGCGGGCTGATATAGTGGGGCCAGGGAGATTTGCGGGCGCGCGCCCGCTGGATAAAGACCGCTGTTTTTTGCAAAAAAGGAGCCCCTGCCATGATCTACACAGACCCGAGCGCCCGGCTGCTTGCGCTGCACACCACCCACACCAGCTACTGGATGGGCGTGGACGAGACCGGGCGGCTGCTGCACCTGTACTACGGCCCGCTGCGCGAGACCCCGCCCGCGTGGCCGGAGCCCTATTTCGACCCCGGCGGCCGCCCCGACCGCCTGCCGCAGGAATGGCCCTGCCCCGGCCTGGGGGACAACCACGCGCCGTTTTTTGCGCCGGAATGGGCCGACGGCGCCATCGCCGCCGAGATGCGCTTTGCCGGGGTCAAGACCCGCGCGGGCAAGTACGCGCTGCCGGGGCTGCCCGCCTTCCGCATTGGGGAGGACCCCGGCGCCGAGACGCTGCGCATCACGCTCAAGGACGGCCGCGGCCTGACGCTGACGCTGCTCTACGGCGTGCTGCCCGGGTGCGATGTCATCACCCGCGCGGCCGTCCTTGAAAACACCGGCGAGGAGCCCGTCACCTTGCGCGGGATGCCTTCGGCCGTGCTGGACTTTGCCCGCAGCGCGCACCCGGCGCTCGACTTCATCACGTTCGACGGCGCCTGGGCGGCCGAGCGCACGCCCTGCCGCGCCCCCGTGCGCCCCGGCGTGCAGGCGGTGGGCAGCGTGGGCGGCATCCCCACCCATGCGCACAACCCGTTCGTCATGCTCTGCACGCCCGACGCCGGCGAGGACCGCGGCGAATGCTGGGGCGCGGCGCTTGTGTACAGCGGCAACTACCGCATGCAGGCCGAATCCACGCCCGCGGGCGTGCGGCTTTCGGTGGGCATTGAGCCGTTCCGCTTTGCCTGGACGCTCGCGCCCGGCGGGCGGTTCATTGCCCCCGAGGCCGCGTTCGTCTACAGCGGCGCGGGTTTCGGGCCGATGAGCCGGTGCTTCCACCGCGCCATCCGGCGGCATCTGCTGCCCGCCCGCTGGGCGGACATGGCCGCGCCGCGCCCCGTCCTGCTCAACAGCTGGGAAGCCTGCTATTTCGACTTTGACGAGGCCAAACTGCTGCGCCTGGCCGCCGCGGCCAAAGCGGCCGGGTGCGACCTGTTCGTGCTGGACGACGGCTGGTTCAAGGGCCGCAACGACGACACAAGCAGCCTGGGCGACTGGGTGGCCGACCCGGCCAAGCTGCCCGAGGGGATCGACGGTTTGTGCCGCAAGGTCAACGGCCTTGGCCTTGCGTTCGGCCTCTGGGTGGAGCCGGAGGCCGTCAACCCGGACAGCGACCTCTACCGCGCCCACCCGGACTGGGCGCTGCAGATCCCGGGGCGCGAAACGCTGGCGCTGCGCCACCAGTATACGCTCGATTTCTCCCGCGCCGATGTGCGCGAGGGCGTCTGGCGGCAGCTGACGGCGCTGCTGGATTCCTGCCCGGTCGCCTATGTCAAGTGGGATATGAACCGCACGCTGGCCAACGTGTACAGCGCGGCGCTGCCCGCCGCCCGCCAGGGCGAGGTGTACCACCGCTATGTGCTGGGCGTGTACGAGCTGCAGCAGCGCCTGACCGACCGCTACCCCGACCTGCTGGTGGAAAACTGCGCGGGCGGCGGCGCGCGGTTCGACTGCGGCATGCTGTACTATTCCCCGCAAATCTGGACCAGCGACAACACCGACGCGCTGGACCGGCTGATGATCCAGTACGGCACGAGCTTCTGCTACCCGCCCTGCGTGATGGGCGCGCATTATTCGACCGTGCCCAACCACACGACCCACCGCACCGCCAGCGTGGAGGCGCGCATGGCGGCGGCGCTGGCGGGGACCTTCGGCTTTGAGCTGGACCTGACCGCCTACACCGCGGCCGAGATCGAGGCGCTGCACCCGTTTGTGCAGTTCTACCGCGACCACGGCGCGCTGGTGCGCGGCGGCGAGCTGTACCGCCTGGCCGCCCCCGACGGCCAGGGCGCGGCGTGGGCCATCGCCGCGGCGGACGGCAGCGAGGCCGTCGTGTTTGCGGTGGGCGCGCCGCTGGACGGCCGCCGCCTGCCGCTGCCCTTTGCCGACCCGGCCCGCCGCTACGCCGTGCACGCGCTGTACACCGGCAGCGCGCCCCAGCCCCCCGCCGCCCCCCTGCCGGGCGAAACGCTGCTGGAACAGGGCCTGCCCCTGCCCGCCTTGTCCGGCACCCTGCCCGGCTACGTCGCCTGGCTGCAGAGCCAGGAAGGGTAAGAAAAAAAGAAGGGTAAGAAGAAAGGGCAAGAAAAACAAAATAAAAATCCGGGCCCGGCTCCTTTTCAGGGGAGCCGGGCCCGGCGTATGTGAAGGACAGGGCGATAACGGCAAAACAGCCGTGCCGCGCCGCCGCGTGTGTCAGGGGTGCGGGGGCGCGGGGGGCAGGAGGGTTTTATGGCGGGCGCGGTAGTACAGCAGGCCGAACGCATCGGCCAGAAGCCAGCCGACCGGCACGCTCCACCAGATGCCCACGACGCCGACGCCCGGCACGGCCGCCAGCGCGTAGGCCAGCGACACGCGCAGCCCCAGCGAGATCACGGTCAGCACGACCGACATGCCCGGCCGCCCCAGCGCGCGGTACAGCCCGTACAGCAAAAACAGCAGGCCGATCAGCGCGTAGAACGCGCCCTCGATGCGCAGGTAGCGAACGCCCTCGGCGATGACGGCGGTCTCTGCGCCGTCAATGAACAGCGCCATCAGCTGCGGCGCAAACAGGAACACGAGCCCCGACAGCGCCAGCCCGAAGCAGACCGACGCCGCGGCCGCCGTGCGGATGCCCTGGCGGATGCGCGCGCGCTGGCCCGCGCCATAGTTCTGCGAGATGAAGATCGAGAACGCGTTGCCGAAATCCTGCACCGGCAGGTAGGCGAAAGCGTCGATCTTGACCGCCGCCGCAAACGCGGCCATCACGGTGGTGCCAAAGCTGTTGACCAGCCCCTGCACGGCCAGGATGCCCAGGTTCATGATGGACTGCTGCAGGCAGGTCAGCGCCGAAAAAACCGCGATCTCCCGGATGCGACTGCGGCGCAGGCGCACGGCCGGGTCCCGCCGGACAAGCGCCGGGAACCGCACCCAGGTGTACGCCGCGATGCCAAGGCCCGAGACATACTGCGCAATGACCGTCGCCTCGGCCGCGCCCGCCACGCCGCGCCCGAGCCCGGCCACAAACCACAGGTCCAGCACGATGTTGAGCCCGGCCGACACGGCCAGAAACGCCAGCGGCGTGGCCGAATCGCCAAGCGAGCGCAGCAGCGAAGCGAAAAAGTTGTACAGGAAAACGGCGGCCAGCCCGGCAAAGATCACGCGCAGATAGTCGTGCATCATGGCGACGAGCTCGGCCGGGGTGCGCAGCGCCCAAATGATCCAGTCCAGCCCCGCGTAGACGGCGATATTCAGGGCGGCCGTCACCGCCGCCAGCAGCACAAAGGACGCCAGAACGTTCTCTTTCAGGCCGATCTCGTCCTTCTGGCCGTAGCGGATCGAAAACACCGTGCCGCTGCCCATCGCAAGGCCCAGCAGGATCGAGGTCAAAAACGTCATCAGCGAAAACGCCGACCCCACGGCAGCCAGCGCGCCCGCGCCCAGAAACCGCCCCACGATCAGCGTGTCCGCAATGTTATAGCACTGCTGCAAAAGGTCGCCCAGGATCATCGGCACCGCAAAGCGCAGCATCGTCGCCATCACCGGCCCCCGGGTCAGCTCATGGCCCACATTTTGCATCCTTCAAACACCGGTCCTTTGCCCAGAATACAATCCGAAAATTCGTTGTTTTACACAATTTTGAGCCCGGAAATTCGGGCAAGACCCATTATAGGTCCCCCGCCCGGCGGTGTCAACCCGGGCGGGCGCGGGCGTTTGGGTCGCATTTTCGAGGTCGGTTTTTTGCATTGCCACAGCGGCGGCGCGCGTGGTACAATGCTGGGGATAACAGGGGCCCGGCAGCGCCCGCGCCCCGCACACAGGGAGGAAGTACCATGAAACTTCGGCTTGGCATCATTGGGGCGGGCAACATCGCCGCCACGCATGTGCAGAACGTACTGGACGGGAAATGCCCGGACATCGAGATCACCGCCGTTGCGGACCGCAAGGAAAGCCGCCGCCGCTGGGCGCAGGAAAAGCTGCCCGGCGCCGCCATTTTCTGCGAAGGCAGCGAGCTGATCGCCGCGCGCCCGTGCGACGCCGTGCTCATTGCGGTACCGCACTACCAGCACCCGCCGCTGGCCATCGAGGCGTTCCGCGCCGGGCTGCATGTGATGTGCGAAAAGCCCGCGGGCGTTTACACGCTGCAGGTGCGCGAGATGATGGCCGAAGCCGACCGGCACCCGGAGCTGACCTTCGGCATGATGTTCAACCAGCGCACCAACTGCGTCTACCGCAAGATCAAGGAGCTGCTGGACGCGGGCGAGCTGGGGCAGATCAAGCGGGTCAACTGGATCGTGACCGACTGGTACCGCACCCAGTTTTACTATGATTCCGGCGCATGGCGCGCGACCTGGGCGGGCGAGGGCGGCGGCGTGCTGCTCAACCAGTGCCCGCACCAGCTCGACCTGCTGCAGTGGCTGTGCGGGCTGCCGGTGCGCGTGCACGCGTTCTGCCACGAAGGCAAATGGCACGACATCGAGGTGGAGGACGACGTGAACGCCTATCTCGAATTTGCAAACGGCGCGACCGGCGTTTTTGTCACCACGACCGCCGACGCCCCCGGCACCAACCGCCTGGAGATCACCGGCACCAAAGGCCGGGTCATCTGCGAAAACGACACGCTGGTCTTTGACCGGCTGGCGGTGGACGAGCGTACCTGGTGCGCAACCTGCGGCGAGGGCTTCGCCAAGCCCGCGTGCGAGCGCGTACCGCTTGAGACCGACGGCCTCAACCCGCAGCACGCGGCGGTGCTCAACGCCTTTGCCGCGCACATCGCCACCGGCGCGCCGCTGGTGGCGGACGGGCGCGAGGGCATCAACGGCCTGCTGCTGTCCAACGCGATCCACCTGTCCAGCTGGACCGGCGAGACGGTCGCGCTGCCGTTTGACGAACAGCGCTTCCTCGCCCTGCTCAACGAGCGCCGCGCCCGCTCCCGCCACAAGGAGGACGCCGACATCGTCATGGACACTTCCGGCAGCTTCGGCAGCCAGGTGCGCTGAGCGGGAGGGGAACGGCCATGATCGAACAGACGATCCGGCACACGATCCGGCTGCCGTTTGCGGCGGCGGACCCGTTCATCCTGCCCGCCGCGGACGGGCGGTATTATCTCTACGCCACCAGCGAGGACGGCAGCGGCTTCCCTGTGCATGTGTCGGACGACCTGCACAGCTGGCGGGCCTGCGGCACCGCGCTGGACGCCGCCCGCGCGCGCTGGGGCGCGGGGTGTTTCTGGGCGCCCGAATGTTATGAGATCGACGGAAAATACTATCTGTTCTACAGCGCCGACTGGAAGGAAAACCCGACCGGCGCGCTGGAAAATTTCCGCATCGGCGTCGCCGTGGCCGACACGCCCGCGGGCCTGTTTGCGGACCTTTCCGACCGGCCGGTCTTTGACCCCGGCTACCCGGTCATCGACGCCAACCTCTACCGGGAGGACGGCCGCTGCTACCTGTACTATTCCCGCTGCTGCTACGAGCACCGTGTCGGCCAATGGGAGGAAAGCTGGATCTACGGCGTGGAGCTCAAGCCGGACTTTTCCGGTGTGATCGGCGAGCCGGTGCTGCTGCGCCCCGAACAGGACTGGGAAGGCCGCAGCGCCGCCGCGACCGGCCGCCGCTGGAACGAAGGCTCCTTCCTGCTGCGGCAGGGCGGGCGGTATTACATGACCTACTCCGCCAACTGTTTTGCGGGGCCGGACTACGCCGTCGGCTACGCCACGGCCGAAAGCCCGCTGGGGCCGTTTGTCAAAGCGGCGGAAAACCCGATCCTCGAGCGCGGCGGCGAAGTGACCGGCACCGGCCACAGCTGCCTGTTCCGCACGCGGCAGGGGCAGCTGCTCATCTGCTACCACGGCCGCACCGCGGCCACCGGCCAGGACCGCGTCGCCTTCCTTTCGCCCGCGCGCTTCACGGCGCAGGGCCGGCTGGTGGTGGAGCGGTAAACCGGGGCGTTTGTGCCGCCGCACGGTCCGGCGGGGTGAGGGCACCCCGCCCTACGTCCGCCCGCGTGGTTGAGGCTGTCCCGGTTGGCCCAAAACATAAAATTTGTTCGTAGGGGCGGGATTTATCCCGCCCGCAGGCGCGTTTCGGAGGCCAACCGCCGCGCAGCGGCGGCTCTTAGGCCGGAGATCCCGCCCGCGGGTGTTCGCGGCGGCGCGAGGCTCCCGGGACGATGCAAGCATCGTCCCCTACAGAGGTTTGCAACATTGCCGGGTTCGCGTTTTCCCGGGTAGCCACGGGCTTTGCCCCCGTTCGTAGGGGCGGATTCCATATCCGCCCGGGGCGTTTGTGGCGCCGCACGGTCCGGCGGGGTGAGGGCACCCCGCCCTACGCCCGCCCGGGCGGCCGTGGCTGTCCCGGTTGGCCCAAAACATAAAATTTATTCGTAGGGGCGGGATTTATCCCGCCCGCAGGCGCGTTTCAGAGGCCAACCGCCACGCAGCGGCGGCTCTTAGGCCGGAGATTCCGCCCGCAGGTGTTCGCGGCGGCGCGAGGTCCGCGGGACGATGCGAGCATCGTCCCCTACAGAGGTTTGCGGTGTTGTGAAGTTTGCGGTTTCCCGGGTAGCCACGGGCCCCGCCCGGTTTGTAGGGGAGGGCCATGGCCCTCCCGCGGGACCTTACACCGCCACATTTTCCCGGTTGGTCTCCATGTTTTCCCCGTTCCGTAGGGCGGGCGTTCACGCCCGCCGCACCTTGGCGAATTCAAAAATGGAGGGTTTGCGGCATTGC
>DWXD01000017.1 GCA_019119365.1 Candidatus Gemmiger stercoripullorum
GTCTTGAGTTTCAGCTTTGCCATTTTGTTTTCCTCCTAAAGTTCAGTTTACTTGGTGGGCACGGGCGACATGAACATCATCATGCTGCGGCCTTCGAGCTTGGGCTGCTTGTCAACGACGCCCTTGCCCGCAAGCGCCTCGGCGAAGCGGTGATGCACATCGAGGCCCAGATTGGTGTGCGCCATTTCGCGGCCGCGGAACCGGATGGATACCTTGAGCTTGTGGCCCTGCGCCAGGAACTTGGCGGCCTGGTTGACCTTGGTGTTGAAGTCGTTGGTGTCGATGTTGAGCGACAGGCGGATCTCCTTGACTTCCACGACTTTCTGGTTCTTCTTGGCTTCTTTTTCCCGTTTCTGCATTTCAAAACGGTACTTGCCGTAGTCCAGGATCTTGCACACCGGCGGCTTGGCCTGCGGGGCGACCTTGACCAGGTCAAGGTCCTGGTCCATGGCCATGCGCAGCGCGTCGCGCGGGGACATGATGCCCATCTGGGAACCATCGGCGCCGATCAGGCGGATCTCCTTGTCGCGGATGCGCTCGTTGATCTCCAGTTCTTTGGAATTGCTGCTGGCGATTGGAATACACCTCCCATAAAGTAGCTGTTGCAGAATAAAAAGCGGCTGCCGTAAAAGCAGCCGCCGTAAAAGACCATCCCGCACCCGGGGCGCGGCGCGCAAAGAGCGCCGCAACGCGGGCGTGTTATGACCCGGGGCCCTGCGGCCCGCAAGGTGAACGGCGGCTATGAGCCGGACGCTGCTTTTTTTTACAGCAGCTATCATACCACGCCCCGGGCGGCTTGTCAAGCGGCCGGGCGCGTTTTTTTGCAAATTCCCGCCGCCGGGGCCCAAAACGGGCGGCGGGAAAACTTTTTCATAAAAATATAGCCAACGGGTGCGGAATATGCTATGATAGTAGATTGATATGGTATGCGCCGCTGCGCATGCCGCCTTTGACGGAAGGGATGAACCGGTATGATCAATCAAGCACCGATCCGGCTGGCGCTGTTTTTTGGCGGCGTTTCCAGCGAACATGAGGTCAGCTGCGTTTCGGCCGCAGCGTGGCTGCGCGCGCTGCGCCAGCCGCCCTGTGCGGGCAAATACGCGGTGACGGCCGTGGGCATCACCAAAGAGGGGCACTGGCTGCGCTACACCGGCCCGGCCGATAAAGTGGCCGACGGCAGCTGGCAGGCCGACACGGCGGCGCTGACGCCCTGTGTGTTCAGCCCCGACCGCAGCCACCACGGCCTGCTGCTGTGCCGCGAGGGCGGCGCGCCGGAGGTTTTGCCCATCGACGTGGCCGTGCCGGTGCTGCACGGCAAAAACGGCGAGGACGGCACGATCCAGGGCCTGTTTGAGCTGGCCGCCGTGCCCTATACCGGCTGCGGCGTGCTGGCCAGCGCCACCTGCATGGACAAGGCGGCCGCCAACACCGTGATGGACGCCGCCGGGGTGCCGCACTGCCGCTGGCTGGCCGCCGGGCGCTACGAGCTGGAGGACGGCCTGGAGGCCGTATGCCGCCGCGTGGAGGCCGCGCTGCCCTGGCCGGTGTTCGTCAAACCGGCCAACGCCGGGTCCAGCGTGGGCATCAGCAAGGCGAAGGACCGCGAAAGCCTGCGCGCCGCCATCGCCACCGCGCTGGCCGAGGACGACAAGGTCATTTTTGAGGAATTCATCGACGGGCAGGAGGTCGAATGCGCGGCCATCGGCAACCCGGAGGACCCCGCCAGCGTGTTTGCCACCCGCCCGGGCGAGATTTTGGCCGGTGATGAATTTTACACCTACGACGACAAGTACAAAAACGGCGTGTCGCAGGTGGTGATCCCCGCGCACCTGAGCGAAGCGAAGCTCGACGAAGTGCAGCGCCTGGCGCGCAAGGCGTACCTGGCGCTGGGCTGCACGGGGCTTTCGCGCTGCGATTTCTTTGTGGAGCGCGGCAGCGGCCGCGTGCTGTGCAACGAGCTCAACACGATGCCGGGCTTTACGGCCATCAGCATGTACCCCAAGCTGATGGAAAACGAAGGGCTGAGCTTTTCCGCCCTGGCCGACCGGCTGATCGAACTGGCGCTGCACAAGCGGAAGGGAGCCTATTGATGGATACACGGCCCATCGGTGTGTTTGACAGCGGCCTGGGCGGGCTGACCGCCGTGCGCCAGCTGCGCCGGGTGCTGCCCGGGGAGGACATCATCTATTTCGGCGATACCGGCCGCGTACCCTACGGCAGCCGCGGGCGGCAGACCATCCTGCAGTACACGCGGCAGGACATCCGTTTTCTTCTGTCCCAGAACGTCAAGTTCCTGATGGCGGCCTGCGGCACCGTGTCCTCGACCTACCCGACGGCCGAGGCCACCCGCCTGCCGGTGCCCTACACCGGCGTGGTGGGCGCGGCCGCGCGCAAGGCGGCCGAAGCCACGCGCAACCGGCGCATCGGGGTGATCGGCACGGCGGCGACCATCCGCAGCGGCAGCTACGCGGCGCTGCTGCGGGAGCTTGTCCCGGACGCCGTCATCACGGCGCGGGCCTGCCCGCTGTTCGTGCCGCTGGTCGAAAACGGCCGCGTCGAGCCCGGCGACCCGATCACGACGCCGGCCATCGACCTCTACCTGCGCGAGGTGCGCGACGCCGGGGTGGATACGCTGATCCTGGGCTGCACGCACTATCCGCTGCTCAAGCGTATGATCGGCGACTATATGGGCGACGATGTGACGCTGATCGACCCGGGCAAGGTGACGGCCATCGAGACCGCCGCCGCGCTCGAGGACCTGAAGCTGACCAACGGGCGCAGCACGGGCGGCACGGCGCGCTATTTTGTCAGCGACACGCCGGAGACCTTTGCCGAACTGGAAACGCTGTTTCTGGGCGAATACGCCGGCGGCCCGGTGGAACAGATCGCGATTGAAAACTATTGAGAGTTCTGCGCCGCCGCATCTTAACTCTAAACTCTGAACTCTCAACTCTAACAAAGGTGACGTCCATGGAGGAAAAATATCTCATCACCATCAAGGGCACGATGGAGCAGAACGGGGAGCGGGAAAGCGTGGAGCTGATGACGCGCGGCAAGTTTGCCCAGCGCAACGGCGCGTATTACATCGTCTACGCCGAGACCGAGGCCACCGGCTATGCGGGCTGCACGACGACGGTCAAGCTGAGCGCCGACGCCCGGGAGGTCGTGATGACCCGTTTCGGCAAAGCGCCCAGCCAGCTCGTGATCGAAAAAGGCGTGCGGCATATCTGCCATTACGAGACCGGGTTCGGCTCGGTCTCGCTGGGCGTGGCGGCCGACGAGATCACGCCCGAGCTCGGGCCCGAAGGCGGGCGGCTGCAGTTCAGCTACACGCTGGATTCCGGCGGCGAGAACTTTATCAGCCGCAACCTTGTCGACATCCATGTGGAACAGCTGCCCGAAGCGCCGCTGTCCTGACCCCATAACACACGGAGGAACGTTATGAATTACCACCATTACAACCCCCGCGCGGCCGCGCTGGAAAACGCCCGCGCCCTGCTGGAAAACGCCGCGGCGGCGGCCATGGCCTCCGGCGCGCTGCCGCAGGCCGAGCTGCCCGCTTTTATTGTGGAGATCCCGGCCGACGTGAAAAACGGCGACGTGGCTTCCAACCTGGCAATGGCCGGGGCGCGCGCGTTCCGCAAAGCGCCGCGGCAGATCGCCGAGGCCATCGTCGGCGCGCTGGACCTTTCCGGCAGCCTGTTCGACCGCGCCGAGATCGCGGGGCCCGGGTTCATCAACCTGTTTTTAGGCAGCGGCTGGTTCACCGGCGTGCTGCGCGCCGCCTGCAGCGAGCCCGAGTACGGCCGCACCGACGGCGGCGCTGGCAAGCGCTACAACGTGGAGTTCGTTTCCGCCAACCCGACCGGCCCGATGCACATGGGCAATGCGCGCGGCGGCGCGCTGGGCGACTGCCTGGCCGCCTGCCTGGACTGGGCCGGGTACGACGTGACCCGCGAGTTCTATATCAACGACGCGGGCAACCAGATCGAAAAGTTCGGCAAGAGCCTGGCCATCCGCTACCTGCAGCTGTATAAGGGCGAGGACGCCTGCCCGCTGCCGGAGGAATGCTACCAGGGCGCGGACATTGTGGAACACGCGAAGAATTTTGCCGCCGAACACGGCGACGCCTATGTGGACGGCGATTTTGAACAGCTCAAAAAGGACATCACCGCCTTTGCCCTGCCCAAAAACATCGAGGGGCTGCAGCGCGACCTGGGCAAGTACCGCATCCGGTACGACGTGTGGTTCCACGAAAGCGGCCTGCACGCCGCCGGCGCGGTGCAGGCCGTGGTGGACAAGCTGCTCGAGACCGGCGCGTGCTATAAGGGCGAGGACGGCGCGATCCTGTACAAAAGCGCCCAGTATGCGGCCAAATACGGCGTGGTCAACAAGAAAAAGACCGACAGCGGCGAGGAGGAAGCCAAGGACGAGGTCCTCGTGCGCGCCAACGGCATCCCGACCTATTTCGCGGCCGACATCGCCTACCACTATGACAAGCTGGCCGTGCGCGGGTTTGACAAAGCCATCGACGTGTGGGGCGCCGACCACCACGGCCATGTGGCCCGCATGAAGGGCGCGATGGACGCCGTCGGCCTGGACGGCAGCCGCCTGGACGTGGTGCTGATGCAGATGGTCAACCTGATGCGGGACGGCAAACCCGTGCGCATGTCCAAGCGCACCGGCAAGGCCATCACGCTGACCGACCTGCTGGACGAGGTGCCGATCGACTCGGCGCGCTTCTTCTTCAACATGCGCGAGAGCTCCTCCACGCTGGACTTTGACCTGGACCTGGCCGTGCGCAGCGACAGCGAGAACCCCGTGTATTATGTGCAGTATGCGCATGCGCGCATCTGCTCGCTGCTGAAAAAGCTGGAAGCCCAGGGCACCGTGTTCCGCGGCCCCGAGGCCGCCGACGCCGCCCTGCTGACCGACGCGAGCGAGCAGGCGCTGATCCGCCTGCTGGCGGCCTTCCCGGCCGAGATCGCCGCCGCGGCCGAAAAATACGACCCCGCGCGCATCACCCGCTTCGTCATCGACCTGGCGACCGCCTTCCACCGCTTTTACAACGCCTGCCGCATCCTGGACGCCGAAGACCAGGTCCAGCAGGGGCGCATTGCGCTGTGCCTGGCCGTGCGCGGCGTGATCCATAACGTGCTGACCATGTTCAAGATCAACGCCCCCGAGAGCATGTAAGCCCGCCGGGGAAGCCCGCCAAAAGCAAGAGCCTGTCCGTTTATGGCGGACAGGCTCTTTTGCTTGCAAAAAACGGCGCTTTCGCGAAGGTCGTGGTTGCAGAGCGCGAACCCCGGGCCAGCGGCGCGAAAACGGCCGCCGGGGGCATGTTTCCGGTGTATAGGCACACCATACAATTTAATTATACCATATGTGTCAATGAAAAATCCAGCCCTGAACATGCACAAATAATTCAATGCAGCTTTGGCGGTTCTGCGAATAGACACCGGGCAGGCGGCGTGGTATAGTATAGGCACAGAAAGAAAAACGCCAGAGATAAGGAACCAAAGGAAGTTCCAAGAAAGCCACTTTCAAAAGAAACCGAAATGGCGCGGTAAGATCAAAAGATCGCTTTCTGATCCAAATTCCACAAAATCCTAATTTTATCAAAATTCAGGAACAGCAAAACCCCAATCTTGAACAAAAGGTAAAAGCAGGAGGAAAAAACCGAAAGGTTTTATCATCAGATCAAATGCCGAAAGGTAAATGAAATGATGGAAAGACAAAGTAAGGTACGGTGGAATATCAGGAAGGACATCTCAAGATCAAAACCGAAAGGCTAACGGAAAACTTGAAAGATCTGCAAAGGCTTCAGGCTGGCGGGATTCGTAAGAAAGGAGGCTCAGCCCTATGGTAAACTTTAAAGATCCCATTCATCACCGGCGGGCCTGGGCCTGCTGATAAAAACGAACCACATTGACAGCCGCAGGTCATTACCTGTAAAAAAGATATAAAAAGCGATGTTGGGTTCGTAAAATAAACTCAGCAGACCCAGGGCCCGTCAAACTAAGGTCCCCGCATTTCAGATAGATAACGTAAGAGTGCAGGCAAAGATTTGACCGCCCCATTCACCGCGGAAAAACCGATATTCTTGCTTTAAAGTTGCTTTAAAGTTTTTATACCGGCTTAAAACTTGAGAAGACCAGCAGGTTTTCTTGAATCAAACTGATAAGATCGAAAGATCGTATCTATAAAGTTCCGGGTTGAGGATACGGTAAAACGCCCAGTAATTCAGTTATCAAAAAACAAAATCGGGTTTTTCTGGTGGGTACCCAACCAGATGAATTGGTTTCTCAAAACCTCATTTCCTTTCTTTAGTAACCTTCGGTTAAACAGCTATAGGAGTTACGCCAATGTACAGGTAGTAAAGAGGTTTTAGCCTCTGGCATCACACCCAGCTTCCTCTTTCAGTGCAAAGACCCGCAAAGTTCTTTTCCCCAACGTTTTAAAGGTTTCCAAAACGCAAGCGCAGATACCCAAACATGATCTGATCGTACCCCATAAGGTTATCCGATTCCCGCCGAGTCAAGCGGTGCACCGTATAGCAACAGATGGCAGCCGAAAAGAAAGTGAATGGCAGAATTTCCCCGGAGCGGTTTCCGGAAACGCGCTGACACAACTCTTTCCGTTTTGAAAGCTTTCAAAGACTTTGGCCGAACCGTAACCAAGCAGACCCACTGGACCGAAGCATCCACCGGATTCGTTGTGACCGGCAGATCCTTTCCTTACACCGCATCTTCCGCCCGCGTTTACCCAATTGGAAGAGATGGGTATAAGCAAACAGCCGGTTGTGCAACGGACGATCAACAAACGGGTATGAGGCTATGACTCCAATCAAGTAGCACCGCCCCGGCACATGGTTCGCAAGCCTGTGTGCCGGGGCTTTTTTGCGCCTTTTTGCGCCGGCCGCCCGCGCGCCCCGCCTTGCAAATTGCGGGGGATGCGGATATAATGAAAAGATAAGACGCCTGCCGCGTTCCACGCGGCGTTTTTTATGGCAACCCCCATTTACTTCACCACCAGGAGGCGTGCATATGCCGGACAAAGCCAAAAAGCCGGTGCTGGGCATTTTGGGCGGGCTGGGCCCTGCGGCCAGCTGTTACCTGTACCAGATGCTCATTGACCACACCCCGGCCGGGCGCGACCAGGATCACATCGACCTGGTGCTGTCCTCCCGCGCGTCGACGCCCGACCGCACCGCCTTTATCCTGGGCAAAAGCGACGAGGACCCGTTCGACGTGATGGAGCAGGACGGCCGCAGCCTGGTGGCCTACGGCGCCACAGTGCTGGCGATCCCCTGCAACACGGCGCATTATTTTTACGACCGCCTGGCCGCCGCGCTGCCCGTGCCGGTGCTGAACATGCCGGAGCTGACCGTGGCCGAAGCCAAAGCCGCGGGCTGCCGCAAGCTGGGCGTTCTGGCCACCGACGGCACACTGCTGGCCGGGACCTACCAGCTGATGTGCGAGCGCGCGGGCCTTGCCTGGGCCGTGCCCGGCGAAGCCGCGCAGAAAAACGTGATGTCCATCATCTACGACCAGATCAAGCAGGGCCGCCGGGCCGATGCGGCGATGTGGGCGGCCGCCGTGGACGACCTCAAAGCGCAGGGCTGTGACCGCGCCGTGCTGGGCTGCACCGAGCTGAGCCTGGTCAAGCGGGACGAAGGGCTGGGCGCTTTCTTCATCGACAGCACCGAGGTGCTGTGCCGCCACGCGCTGCTGGCCTGCGGCGTGCAGCCGGTCGGGTTCTGAGCCTGCCGCAGTTTTTGCTTGACAGGCGCAGCGCGGCCCGGTATACTGGGAATGTACAAAATACAAAGGGGAAAGGAGCGTGCCGTCATGAGTTTTGAACGCCGTGATGGGATGTGCATGCGCGGTCCGCTTCGGCAGCCCGCGCCAGCTTTCCCCTGCCCGCCAAAGGGCTGAAACGGAAGCAACCGCGGCAGGGCGCCGAAAGCGCCGCTGCCGCTTTTGTTTTGTCCGCGCCTTTGCTGCGCCGGGCAAAACAGGCGAACTTCACACAATGCAAAGGAGTGGGATGCGACCATGGACAACAAAAAGTTTTACATCACGACCCCCATCTACTACCCCAGCGACAAGCTGCACATCGGCCACAGCTACACGACGGTGGCCTGCGACGCCATCGCCCGCTACAAGCGCGCCAAAGGCTACGACGTGATGTTTTTGACCGGCACTGACGAGCACGGCCAGAAGATCCAGGACAAGGCCGCCGCCAAGGGCGTAACGCCCAAAGAATATGTGGACGCCATTGTGGCCACGGTCAAGGACCTGTGGAAGGTGATGGACGTCTCCTATGACCGGTTCATCCGCACGACCGACGACTACCACGTCAAGAGCGTGCAGGCCATCTTTACCCGGCTGTACGAGAAGGGCGACATCTATAAAAGCACCTACAAGGGCATGTACTGCAAGCCGTGCGAGAGCTTCTGGACCGAAGCGCAGCTGAAGGACGGCTGCTGCCCCGACTGCGGCGGCCCCGTGTATGAAGCCGAGGAGGAAGCGTATTTCTTCAAGACCGGCAAATATGCCGACCGCCTGCTGCAGTACTACGAGGACCACCCCGATTTCATCCAGCCCGCCACCCGCAAGAACGAGATGATCGCTTTCATCAAGCAGGGCCTGCAGGACACCTGTGTGTCCCGCACCAGCGTGAGCTGGGGCATCCCGGTGCCGTTCGACCCCAAGCACACGATCTATGTGTGGATCGACGCGCTTTCCAACTATATCACGGCGCTGGGTTACGGCAACGACACCTACCACGACTATGACAAGTTCTGGCCCGCCAACCTGCACATGGTGGGCAAGGAGATTTTGCGCTTCCATACCATCATCTGGCCCGCCATGCTGATGGCGCTGGACCTGCCGCTGCCCAAGAAAGTGTTCGGCCACGGCTGGCTGCTGCTGGGCGGCGGCAAGATGAGCAAATCGAAGGGCAACGTCGTCGACCCTGTTCAGCTGTGCGACCGCTACGGCGTGGACGCCGTGCGCTACTTCCTGCTGCGCGAAGTGCCGTTCGGCAACGACGGCGCGTTCACCAACGAAGCGCTGATCAACCGCATCAACACCGACCTGGCCAACGACCTGGGCAACCTGCTCTCCCGCACGGTCGCGATGTGTGAGAAATACTTCGGCGGCACGGTGCAGAACGCGCCCATCGACGAAGCGCTGTCCGGCCTGATGGCCAACCTGCCCGCCCGCGTGGACGCCGACATGGAGGCGCTGGATGTGCCCGCCGCGCTGACCCACATCTTTGAGCTGGTGCAGCGCGCCAACAAGTACATCGACGAGACCGCGCCCTGGGTGCTGGCCAAGAACGAGGCCGACCGGCCGCGGCTCAACCAGGTGCTGTTCAACCTGTGCAGCGCGCTGGAGCTGATCGCCGCGCTGCTGCAGCCCTACCTGCCCAACACCGCGCCCAAGATGGCCGAACAGCTCGGCGTCGACGCCAACGAGCTGCACAGCCTGCTGCGCGAGGAGGCGGCCGGCGTGATCCGCAGCGGCTACACCGTGCACAAGGGCGAGGCGCTGTTCCCGCGCATCGACGTGGCGAAGGAGATCGCCTATCTCGAGGCCGAGGACGCCAAGCGCAAAGCCGAAGCCGAAGCGGCCAACGCCGCAGCGGCCGCCGCCAGCGAACCGGCCGCCGAGATCGGCGACCATGAGGCCGAGATCGACTACGATACCTTTACGAAGGTAGAGATCCGCGTCGGCCTTGTGCGCGCGTGCGAGGCGATGAAGGAGAGCAAAAAGCTGCTGCACCTGACCGTGTTCGACGGCGAGCGCGAGCGCTGCATCCTGTCCGGCATTGCCAAGTGGTACAAGCCGGAGGACCTCACCGGCAAGCGGGTGCCCATCGTCGCCAACCTGGCCCCGCGCCCGATGATGAAGGGCAAATACACAAGCGAGGGCATGATTCTGGCGGCCGACACGGCCGACGGCGGCTGCTCGATCGCGTTTTACGGCGACGACGTGCCGGTCGGCACGCGCATCCACTGATGAACACAGCCCGCCTCGACGCGCTGTTTGCGCGGCCGGGCTGCGCCGCGGCGCTGGCGGTGGCATGCAATGTGCTGTGGGGCTGTGCGTTCCCGTTCATCAAGCTGGGCTACCGCCTGTTTGCGATCGACGCGGCCGACACGGCCTCCATCCTGCTGTTTGCCGGGGTGCGGTTCATGACCGGCGGCGCGCTGGTCTGGCTGGCCGGTTCGGCGCTGCAGCGCCGCCCGCTGGCCTTGCCGCGCGGGCGCGTGCTGGCCGAATGCTGCGCGCTGGGGCTGTGGCAGACATCGGCGCAGTATTTCTTTTACTATCTGGCGGCCGCGGTGCTTTCCGGCGCGTTTGGCAGCATCCTGAACAGCACGCAGAGCTTCCTCGGCGTGATCCTGGCCCACTTCCTGTACGGGCAGGCCGACCGGCTCAACGCGCGCAAGGCGCTGGGCTGCGCGCTGGGGTTTGGCGGCGTGCTGGCCGCAACGCTGGGCAACCACGGCAGCGGCACGGCCGGGGGCGTTGTCTGCATGCTGCTGGCCGCGGCCATCGTCACGGCGGCCGGGCCGTGGAACAAATCCGTGACCCACAAAGCGGACAGCTTTGCCGTCTGCTGCTTAAACCTTTTTGTGGGCGGGCTGGCGCTGGCGCTGCTGGGCTTTGCGCTGGGCGGGCGGCTGGCGCCGCAGAGCGTGGCCGGGCTGCCGGTGCTGGCGTTCCTCGCCTTTATTTCCGGCGGCGGCTATGTGCTGTGGGCGCTGCTGATGAAAAACAACCCGGTCTCCCGCGTCAGCGTATACGGGCTGCTGATCCCGGTCGTGACGACGCTGCTGTCCGCCGTGCTCAACGGCGAACCGCTGTGGGAGTGGCAATACCTGGCGGCGCTGGCGCTGGTGTGCGCGGGCATCTACCTTGTCAGCAAACCGGACCAAGCCGCACAGAGGACCTGATGATGCAGAATATTTTTGACACACACGCCCATTATTCTTCCCGCCAGTTCGACGCCGACCGCGCCGCGCTGCTGGGCCGGGCGCTGCCTGCAGGCGGCGTCTGCGGCGTGCTGGAATGTGCGACCCATTCGGGCGATTGCGCCGCCGTGCTGGAGCTGGCGCACACCTACCCGTACATCCACGCGGCGCTGGGCATCCACCCCGAAAGCCTGGGCGAAGACGACGCCCCCACCGTCGCCGTTTACCACGGCGACTGGCGCGCCGAGCTGGCCGCAATGCGCCCGCTGTTTGACGACCCCGCCGTCGTCGCCGTGGGCGAGATCGGCCTGGACCACCACTGGCCGCTGCCCGCGCAGGAACAGTACGACCTGTTTGAAGCGCAGCTGCGGCTGGCCGCCGAGCTGGGGCTGCCGGTCTCGATCCACGACCGCGAAGCCCACGCCGAGGTGTACGAGCTGCTGCGCCGCTACAAGCCGCGCGGCGTGCTGCACTGCTACAGCGGCAGCGCCGAGGACGCCGCCTGGCTGACCGCGCAGGGGCTGTGCCTGGGTTTTGGCGGCGCCGTGACCTATAAGGGTGCCAAGCGCGCCGCGCGCGTGCTGGCCGCCATCCCGCACGAGGCCGCCGTGCTCGAGACCGACTGCCCCTATATGGCCCCGGAACCGGTGCGCGGGCGGCGCAACGACAGCCGCAACATCGCGCATGTGGCGGCGTACATCGCCGAACTCTGGCAGACCGAGCCGCAGGCTGTCCTGGACACCTGCGCCGCCAACGCCCGGCGGGTGTTTGGCGTCGAATGACCCATTTGGCAATACGCGGGCAAACGCCCCGTATCGTATAGACAATTTACAAAAAAACAGGAGTGTACCCTATGAAAGCACGCATCCCCAAGCATCGCGAATTTATCATCGACTTCCCCAAAGACATGGACCAGGCCAAAGCCGACGAGGGCTGGGCCAAGCTGACCCAGATTGTGGAGGATTACAAGAAGGCCCACAACGGCCAGAGCGTCTATGCCCCCACTTTCATCGAGGACTGCGAACCGGCCGTCAAGGCCCTGCAGGAAGAGTACGGCTTCAACTACACGATCGAAGAGTGCAAGTAAGCCGCGCTGCCGCGTTTTGCCTGCCCCGGCGCGTTTGCGCCGGGGCGTTTTTTGTGCGGTTTCGTGTGAGTGTGACCGGCCGCCGCGGTGCGGCGGGCGTGAACGCCCGCCCTACGGAACACGGGGAACACGGCGGCCAACCGGGAAGTCGCGCCCTCCGCGTTATAACAAACCCCTGTAGGGGCCGATTCTATATCGGCCCGGGAGCTCCACGCCGCCGCAAACACCCCGGGCGGATATGGAATCCGCCCCTACGGCCAACGGCGGGCACGCAGCCGACCGGGAAGCCGCGCCCCCGTGCTTTAGCAAACCTCTGTAGGGGCCGATGCTCGCATCGGCCCGGGGACCTTGCGGCGGCACGAACGCCCCGGTTTTGAACTTGCCGCGGTGCGGCGGGAACATGGCGGCTCAATTTTTCCCAAATTCACATTTCCTTAGATTCTCCTTAGATTTATCTTGTAGGCTAAAGATACCCTAAGGAAAGAAGGTTTTCGCCATGACACACACGACCACGCTCGCCCGCGCGCGCGGGCTGGACGGCACCACGCTCAAACTGATCGCGCTGGGGCTGATGCTGCTCGACCACATCCACTACTTTTTCGCCTTCACCGGCGCTGTGCCGGGCTGGTTCAGCATGCTGGGGCGGCTGGCCGCACCGCTGTTTTTGTTCTGCGCGGTCGAGGGCTTTGTCCACACGCACAGCCGGCCGCGGTACTGGCTGCGGCTGTGGGCCATTGCCGCGCCGATGGGCCTGCTGCGCTTTTTTATGCAGTACGGCGGGCTTTTTGTGCGGGCGGACGGCTTTTACCCGCAGAATGGCTTTTTGAGCAACCTTGTGCTGCTGGTCCCCATCTGGCAGGGCATCGACTGGCTGCGGCAGCGCCGGTTTGCACGCGGCGCGGCGGCCATCGTGCTGCCGCTGGCCTGGCCGTTTGTGCTGATTGGGCTGTACGGGCTCGCGCGCGGGGACGGCGGCTGGCTGCTGGAAACGGTCGTGGCGGCGGTCGGGTATTCGGTGCTGCCGTGCTGGAATTTCATCGCGGATGGCGGCCTTACCTACATCGTCGGCGGCGTTTTGCTGTACCTGTTCCGCCGCGTGCGCGGCGCGCAGCTGGGGGTGTGGGCCGTGTGGACCTTCGCCACCGAGTTCGTCAGCGTGTTCCTGGCGCTGCGCGGCAGCGCGGGGTTTGCGCTTTCGCAGATGTTCACGATCTATTACGAATGGTTCAGCGTGGCCGCCGTGGCGCTGATGGCGCTGTACAACGGCCGGCGCGGCGCGGGCTGCAAGCGGCTGTTCTACTGGTTTTATCCCGCGCACATCTCTATTTTGTACGCTGTTTCGTTTGTTTTGTGTGCATAACCGGCACGTTTGTTTGAGAGGGAGGCGCGAACCATGGCCCATATCCTTGCCGTTGACGACGAACCGGACGTCTGCGCGCTGGTGCGCACGGCGCTCGAGCGCGACGGCCACACGGTGCGCACCTGCGCGGCGGGCGGCGAAGTGACCGAGGCGCTGTGCCGCTGGGCGGACTGCATCCTGCTGGACATCATGATGCCCGGCGAGGACGGCGTTGCGCTGTGCCGCCGTATCCGCGCGCTGACCGATGCGCCGGTGCTGTTCCTGACCGCCAAAAGCGAGGAAGCCGACGTGCTCACGGCGCTGGGCGCAGGCGGGGACGATTACCTGAACAAGCCCTTCCGCCTGGCCGAGCTGCGCGCGCGTGTGGCTGCCCACCTGCGGCGGCAGCAGCGCGGTTCCCGCCCCGCGCGCCGCCTGCTGCGCGGCGGGCTGGTCTTTGACCTGGGCGCGCGCACAGCGGCGTGCGGGGAAACCCTTCTGCCGCTGACCAAAAGCGAGTTTGCGATCTGCGAGCTGCTGGCGCTGCACCCGGGGCAGGCGTTCAGCAAGGAGCAAATCTACGAGGCCGTGTTCGGCTATGACGGCGCGGCGGACGACAGCGCCATCACCGAGCACATCAAAAATATCCGCGCCAAGCTGCGCGCGGCCGGGGCCGACGCCGGGGCCATCGAGACGGTGTGGGGCATCGGCTACCGCTGGCGCGCCGGATAAAAGCAGGAGGGCTCACACATGCAAAAAAAGACCTCTGCCGCCCGTAGGCCGCGCGCGGCCACGCTGTCCGGCGTGCTGGCGCGCTACCTGCTGCTGACCGCGGCGGTGTGCGCGCTGGCGGCGCTGGCGTGGTGGTACCTGCTGGCGCTGCTGGTCAACTGCGGGCTGGTGCTGCCCGCCAATGCGGCCGAGCAGGCGGCGCTGGCCGCGCTGGAGACGCTGCCCCGCCACACGGCGCAGACCTTTGCCGAAGCAGACCTTGACCCGCTGTGCCGGTATGTGCTGTTCGCCGGGGCGGGCCAGGACACCGTTTTGGCGACCAACCTGGACAGCCGCGCGCTGGCGCAGGCGCTGCGCTGCTGGCACGGCGAACCGGCGGGCGGGGCGTTCTACCCGCTGTTTTCGCGCCGGGCCACGCTGGCGGACGGCACGGTCTGCCTGCTTGTGTACCGCTTTTCAATGCCGTATGCCATCCCGGCGCTGCGCGGGCGGCTGCCGGATTTTCAGGTCCTGGCCATGCTGGTTCTGGCCGCGCTGGAGCTGCTGGCCGTGGCGCTGTGCACGCGGCGCACGGCCCGCCGCCTGGCGCGCGCCGCGGCCCGGCTGGAGGACGCAGCCGGGCAGATCGGCGCCGGGCTGCTGGACGGCGCGCCGTTCGGCCACGCGGACATCCGCGAGCTGGACGCCGCTTTGCAGGCGATGCAGACGCTGCGCGGCCAGCTGGCCGCCAGCCTGCGCAGCCAGTGGGCGGCCGAACAGCAGCGCAGCGAGCAGATCGCCGCGCTGACCCACGACCTGAAAACGCCGCTGACCGTGATCTCCGGCCACGCCGAGCTGCTGGCCGAGGATGCCGCGCTGCCCCCCGCTGCGCGCGAGAGCGCCGCGGCCATCCTGCGCGGGGCCGCGCGCGCGCAGCGCCACCTGGCCGACCTGCGCGCCGCCGCGGCGCCCGGCGCGGCGGACGAAGCGTTCGCGCCGCTGGACACCGCCGCATTTTGGGCCGAGCGCTGCGCGGTCGGCCGGGCGCTGTGCGCCCCGGCGCAGCTGGAATTCGCGGCGCAAAGCGCGCTGCCTGCCCCCCTGTGCTGCCGCGCGCAGGCCGGGCGGCTGGCGCGCGCGGTGGACAACCTTTTGGACAATGCCGTGCGCTGCACCCCGCCCGGCGGCAAAGTGACGCTGACCGCCAGTTTTGCGGGCGGCGCGCTGCGCTTTGCCGTGCGCGACACCGGCCCCGGCTTCACGCCCGAAGCGCTGCGCAAAGCCGGGCAGCTTTTGTACACCGGCGACGCCGCGCGCGGCGCGCACCAGGGCCTGGGGTTGTATTTCGCGCGCACGGTGGCCGAAGCCCACGGCGGCGGCCTGGCCCTGCAAAACAATACGCCCGCCCCCGGCGCCGAAGCGGCGCTGTGGGTGCGGGCGGAGGCAGGCGGGTGATTGGGGCGGGTGCGCCCCGTGTAAAAGCGGTTGTTTGTCCATTCCTGCGGCCAACGGCAGCGGGAACCGCCCCCGCCGCGCCGTGGACCCCCGTAGGGACCGATTCTGTATCGGCCCGGGGGCTTTGCGGTATTGCCCCCCCTTGTAGGGGCCGATTCCATATCGGCCCGGGCCGCGGCGGCGCAGGTTCCCCGGGCGGGATAAATCCCGCCCCCACGAATAAATTTTATGCTCTGAACCAACCGGAATGGCCGCGGCCACACGGGCAACCGCAGGGCGGGATTCCCTCATCCTGCCGGACCTGCGGCGGCAGCCGAAGAACGGCGGCAAAGCGGCGCCAGCTTCTTCCCATTTATACAAAGCTGTCTAAAATCTCCTGCAGGCGGGGCAGGGCTTCGTCCGGCGGGGTTCCGGCGGCGGGCAGCCAGGCGACGGTGCAGGCCCTGCCGTCTTTGGCAAAGAAGGCAAACAGGCCGTTGGCGTCGGCCCCCTCCTGCGGCACGGCGAGGGTCGCGGCCGTGCCGTCCGGCATGGTGTAGTCCTGCGCCTGCCAGGCGGTGTCGCCCTGCGCAAAGCGCAGCTCGGCGGTCAGCGTGCCGGTCTCGCCGTCCCCCACCAGCTCACTGACCGATACGCTCAACAGGCCCGTGGCGTCCGACCAGGTCTGGCTCAGGCCGACGCGCTCGAGCGCCCCGGTCGCGGCGTCGCCGTTGAGGCGCACCAGCGCCCGGAAATAACTTTCCCGGTCGTCTGCCGCCAGCGCGCCCTGCACCGGGTGCATCGTTTCGGCGGCTGCGGGCGGTTCCAGCGCCCAGCCCAGGAAACCGGCCGCCTGCTGCCAGCTTTCAAACGGCAGCAGCGCTTCGCCCGCGGTGTAGTCTTCGCCGCGCGGCGCGCCGGTCTGCGCCGTGATCCACGCCCCGTTCGGGTCCTGCGCCCCGCTGTCGGCCCGATCAATATAGTCGGCCAGCTCGTCCACCGGGCGCAGGGTCCCCGCCTGCTGCTGTACGGCGGCGGGCAGCTCTGCCTGCGGGGTCAGCGGCAGGTCCACCACGGCGCAAAAGCCGTTTTTGCCAAAACCGGCCAGTTCCTCCTGCTGCAAAGCGCGCAGCGTGATGCCGCCCGCCGCAACCGCGCCGCAGGCGGCCAGCGCCGCGGCGCAGAGCACGGCCGGGGCCAGGCGGCGGCGCGCCGGGCGCGCGGGCTGCGGCAGCCGCACGGCCGCCGGGCAGTGCAGGCGGGCGAAAGTTTCCCGGTAAAGCGGGGCCCAATCTTCGTTATACATCAGATAGCTCCTTTCCGTTTTTCTGTTTTATTCCGGCGTTTCTTCCAGCAGCGCGCGCAGCCGGGCGCGGGCGCGGTGCAGCCGGGTGGTGACGGCCGTCTGGCGCAGGTGCAAAAGCTGTGCGATCTCGGCCGTGCTGTAGCCTTCAAAATAATAGAGATACAGCGCCACGCGCTGGCCGGGCGGCAGCGCGCGCACGGCTTCATACAAAGCGCGCTGCCCGGCATCGAGCGCCTGCGCCGGGTCGGGCGCATCGGGCACGGCGTCGGCCCGGCGCGTGCGCCAGGGGCAGGCCAGCAGCGTGCGGCAGCGGTTGACGGTCACGCGCAGCAGCCAGTGTTTGAGGTGTTCTTCGCCGGCAAATTCGCGGCGGGTGGTGTACAGTTTGAGGAACACATCCTGCACGACGTCCTCGGCGTCCTGGGTCTGGCGGCAGGCGTTGAGCGCCACGCGCCAGACCATATCCCGGTAGCGCTGCACGGCGGCGCGGTATTCTTCTTCCTGCAAGGGTCCTGTCCCTCCCTTCGCTTTGTTCTGAAAGGTCCTTTCACATAGAATACCGTCCAGGGGGGCGTTTTGTCACCGGCCCGGGGAAATATTTTTTCCGGGCCGGTGCGGGGCGCGGCAGGCATGGCCCGGGGTGTGCCGGACCAAGCAAAAGCGCCGGGATTTTTCAAAACGCAGCCCGGATTTGTGCGGCCTTGCCCTTGTATTCCCGGGCCGGTGGTGGTATACTAGAGCATATTCACTTTTTTTCATTTGAGAAATGAGGGATCTTCATGGCATTTTTCCGTCATCTTCTGCCGGTGTTGACCGGCGCGGCGCTGGGTTGTGCCGCCACGCTGCTGGCGCAGCGGTTTGCCCAGCAGGGGGAGCCGGAGCATATTGTGGGCCCGGAGGCGTTTGACGACGCAGCCGAGCCCGAAGCCGATGCGCCTGAGACCCCTGTGGAAGCGCCCGCCCCGCAGCCGGAGGTCGTGTACCCCGCCGCGGACGACAGCGCCCCCAACCCGAACCCGGTCAAGGACCACACCGACCCCGTGCCGGTCGTGGACGGCAAGATGGACCCAGAAAAAATCGCAAAGCCGGAGGATTTTGCCGACTGGGACGATTTGGGCTGCCAGGGGTAAATTCGTTTATCTGACGTTTTGAAAACAGGCGTACCATTTCTGCCTTTGCGCTGTGCGGCGCAGGGCGTGTTGGTATGCCTGTTTTTTTGCGCCGCCTGTGGCGCGGCCAACATATTGTATCCGCGTTATATTCTGTGAATGATAGAGGGGTATATTATGCAATTTGACTGGAACATCTGCCCGCCCGCAGAGCGGTGCACGCTGCGGCTGCGCGCTTTGTACGAGCAGGCGGGCTACCGCAGGTTCCGCTGCGCGCGGTTTGAAGAGTACGCGCTGTACCAGCAGAACCAGAACTTTCTGCCCGCCGCGCAGGCCATCACCTTCACCGACCTGGACGGCAGGCTGCGGGCCATCCGCCCCGACGTGACGCTGTCCATTGCCAAAAACGCCCAGCCCGCGCCCGGGGAATGCAAGAAGTATTATTACATCGAACAGGTCTGCCGCCCCAGCCGCGCGAGCCACACGTTTGAACAGCTCAGCCAGATGGGCCTGGAGGCGCTGGGCGCTGTCGGCCCGGCCGAGCAGGCCGAGGTCGTGCGGCTGGCCGCGCGCAGCCTGGCGGCGCTGGAGGGCAGCACGGTGCTGGAGCTGGGCCACATGGGCTACCTGACCGGCCTGCTGGACGCGCTGGATGTGCCCGCCGCGGCGCGGCCGCGGCTGCTGGCGCTGCTGCGCGACCGCAGCGAGCACGAGCTGCGCGCCGCCGCCCGGGACGCCGGGCTGGACACCGCCGCGGCCGAAGCGCTGTGCGGCCTGCTGGCCCTGCACGGGCCGTTTGCCGGTGTGCTGGCGGCGGCGCGCGGCCGCCAGCAGGCCCCGGCGCAGACCGCCGCGCTGGACGAGCTGGAAGCGCTGATGCGCGAACTGGGCGCGGACGGTGAGGGCGTGCAGCTGGATTTGAGCCTGGCCGGTGATATGGAGTATTATAACGGGCTTGTGTTCAGCGGGTACCTGGCCGGTGCGCCGCGCGCGGTGCTCAAGGGCGGGCGGTACGACCTGCTGGCCCGGCGCTTTACGCCCGGGGCCTGCGCGCTGGGGTTTGCGCTGTATCTGGACGAATTGGAGCGCCTGCCCGCCGCCGACCCGCCCGCCGCGGCAGGCGGCTGGCTGAACATCGCGCTGCCCAAGGGGCGGCTGGGCGACAAAGCCTATGCGCTGCTGGCGCGCGCCGGGTACGGCGCGGGGGCGGGCCTGGGCGACAGCCGCAAGCTCGTGGTGGAAAACGCCGCCACCCGCGTGCGGTATTTCCTCGTCAAACCGAGCGACGTCGCCATCTATGTCGAGCACGGCGCGGCCGACATCGGCATTGTGGGCAAGGACATCCTGACCGAAGCGGACGCCGACGTGTATGAGCTGCTGGACACCGGCCTGGGCCGTTGCCGCATGTGCGTGGCCGGGCCGAAGGACTTTGCCGACGACGAGAGCCGCGCGCTGCGCGTGGCGACCAAGTTCGTGAACATCGCGCGCGCCCATTATGAGGCGCGCGGGCGCGATATCGACATCATCAAGCTGAACGGTTCGATCGAGCTGGCGCCGATCCTGGGGCTTTCGGATGTGATCGTCGACATTGTGGAGACCGGCACGACGCTGCGCGAAAACGACCTGGCCGTGCTCGAGGAGTTCATGCCGATCTCGGCGCGGCTGATCGCCAACCGCGCGAGCTACAAGTTCAAGACCCGCCAGCTCACCGAGCTGCTGACCAAGATGAAGGAGGCGCTTGCCTTATGATCCGTATCCTTTCGTTTGACGCCGTCGCCCCGCAGGACATCCTCAACCGCGACATCCGCGCCGAGGCCGACGTGGAAGCGGTCGTCGACGGCATCATTGCCGACGTGCGCGCCCGCGGCGACGCCGCCCTGCGCGACTATGCCCGCAAATTCGACCACGCCGAACTGGACAGCCTGCTGGTGACGCAGGCGGAGATCGACGAAGCGTTCGCCGCCGTGGGCGATGATTTCATCAAAACGCTGCGCATGGCGGCGGACAACATCCGCCGCTTCCACGAGCACCAGGTACATAAAGACATCATGGTCAACGACACGCCCGGCGTGGTGCTGGGGCAGAAATACACGCCGATCGAGCGCGCGGGCGTCTATGTGCCGGGCGGCACGGCGGCCTACCCGTCCACCGTTTTGATGGACGTGATCCCGGCGAAGGTCGCGGGCGTGCGGGAGATCGTGATGACGACGCCCGCCGGGGCGAACGGCCGGGTGAACCCCAACATCCTGGCTGCGGCGGCCGTGGCGGGCATTGACAAGATCGTGAAAAGCGGCGGCGCGCAGGCTGTGGCCGCGCTGGCCTACGGCACCGAGACAGTGCCCGCCGTCGACAAGATCGTCGGCCCCGGCAACATCTATGTGGCCACGGCCAAGCGCAAGGTGTTCGGCAAGGTGGGCATCGACATGATCGCCGGGCCTTCGGAGATCCTTGTGCTGGCGGACGGCGGCTGCAACGCCGCCTGGGTCGCGGCCGACCTTTTGAGCCAGGCCGAGCATGACCGCCTGGCCACCGCCGTGCTTGTGACCGACAGCATGGCGCTGGCCAAAGCCGTGCAGGCCGAACTGGAAACGCAGATCCCGGCGCTGCCGCGCGCGGCCATTGCGCGCGAGAGCATCGACGCAAACGGCAAGATCGTCGTCACCGACAGCCTGGAAAAAGCGATCGAGGCGGTCAACCTGATCGCGCCGGAGCACCTTGAGATCTGCACGGCCGACCCGTTCGCGCTGCTCGGGCGCATTAAGAACGCGGGCAGCATTTTCCTGGGCCGCCATGTGCCCGAAGCGCTGGGCGACTATTTTGCCGGGCCCAACCACACGCTGCCGACAAGCGGCACGGCGCGGTTTTCCAGCCCGCTCGGCGTCGACGATTTTGTAAAGAAATCGAGCTTTATCTACTACACGCCCGAAGCGCTGGGCGCGGTCAAGGACCGCATCGCCGATTTTGCCGAGCGCGAGGGCCTGCACGCCCACGCGCGCAGCGTGACCATCCGCTATGACAAAGAGGCCGAGTGAAGCGGAGGGGGGACGACGATGAGCCGATTTTTCACCCCAACGCTGGCGGCGCTGGAGCCGTACACGCCCGGCGAACAGCTGGCCGTGCCCGGCCTTGTCAAGCTGAACGCCAACGAGAACCCCTATCCCCCGGCCCCCGGCGTCGCCGCGGCGGTGGCCGGGACCATCGAAGGGCTGCGCCTTTACTCCGACCTGACCGAAGCGAAGCTGACCGCAGCCATCGCCGCGCGCTGCGGCGTGCCGCCCCAGTGGGTCCTGTGCGGCAACGGCAGCGACGAAAACCTGCTGCTGGCCATCCGCGCGTTCTGCGACCAAAACACGCCGCTGGCATTTGCCGATATCACCTACAGCTTCCACCCCGTTTTGTGCAACCTGCTGGGCGTGCCCGCGCATGTGCTGCCGCTGCGGGAGGATTTCACGCTCGACACGGCCGCCTACGATGCCCTTGGCGAGACCATCGTGCTTGCCAACCCCAACGCGCCGACAAGCCTGCTGACGCCGGTCGGGGCGATCGAGCGCATCGTGCAGCGCAACCCGGACCACCCCGTCATTGTGGACGAGGCGTATGTCGACTTTGCCGGGCCGGGGGCGTCCTGCCTGCCGCTGGTGGCAAAATACGAAAACCTGATGGTGGTGCGCACTTTCTCCAAGTCCCGCAGCCTGGCGGGCGCACGGCTGGGGTTCTGTGTGGCGCAGCCGGGGCTGATCGCCGACATGAACCGCGTCAAGTTCAGCTACAGCCCCTACAACATAAACTCGATGAGCGAGGCCGCCGGGGCCGCCGCCATGGCGGACGAGGCGTACTTCCAAAAAACCGTGGCGGCCATCTGCCGGACCCGCGCCGAAACGACGGCCGGGCTGCGGCAGCGCGGGTTCACAGTGCTGGATTCGGCCACGAATTTTGTCTTTGCCGCCCACCCGCAGCACGAAGCCGCCGCCCTGTGCGGCGCTTTGCGGCAGCAGAACGTCCTTGTGCGGCATTTCACCGCCCCGCGCATCCAGAACTGGCTGCGCGTCACCATTGGCACCCCGGCGCAGATGCAGCGGTTCTTCGCCGCGCTGGACGCGGCGATGGGGTGAGGGGATGGAAAAGAAGCCTGTGCGGCAGCCGCTGCGTTTGGCGGGGTATGATTACGCGGCGGCCGGGGTCTATTTTGTCACCATCTGCACAAAAGACCGCGCCTGTATGTTAGGGCACATCCGGCCTCTGCCGACACCGCGAGAAAACGCCCCGCTTCCCGGCGCCGCACGCTCTGTAGGGGCCGATGCTCGCATCGGCCCGCAGTCTGCGCCGCCGCCTCCTCCGGTTTTTGTGGAATTGACCCCCAGGGGGCAGATCGTGGAGCGGCATCTGCAGATGTGGCACGGTATCCTGCTCTACACCGTCATGCCTGACCACATTCATTTCTTGCTGTATATCCCGGCAAGCACCCGCGGGACGATGCAAGCATCGTCCCCTACACAGGCGGGTGGTCCCGCAAAGAACTGCCTGTCCCAACAGGTCCGCATGTTCAAGGCGCGCGTCACCCGGGCTGCCGGCCGGCCGCTTTTTCAGCGCTCGTTTTATGACCGGGTCGTCCGCAGCGAAGAAGAACTGAACGCCTTCCGGCAGTACATCCAATACAATCCGCAGCGGTGGTTTGACGACCGCTGTTATGAACATCCAAAGGGGGAATGACCGATGATCGCCATTGTCGATTACGGCGTGGGCAACCTGTTCAGCCTGGCGTCCAGCGTGCGCAGCCTGGGGGCGGAGGTCTGCGTGACCGGCCGGGCCGCGGACCTGCGCGCGGCCAGCCACATCCTGCTGCCCGGCGTGGGCGCGTTTGCCGACGCCATGGGCAAGCTGCGGGCCACCGGCCTTGTGCCGGTGCTGCAGGCCGAGGCCGCGCACACGCCGCTGCTGGGCATCTGCCTGGGCATGCAGCTTCTGTTTGACAAAAGCCATGAATACGGCGAACACGCCGGGCTGGGGTTGATCCCCGGCGAGGTCTGCCCGCTGGCCGCCGACCTGCGCGACCCGGCCCTGAAGGTCCCGCACATCGGCTGGAACGCGCTGGACATTGTGCCCGGGCGCGCGGACGACCCGCTGTTCCGCTATGTCAAAAACGGCGAATATGTCTATTATGTGCACAGCTACTATGCCAAACACTGCGCAGACAGCACGCTGGCGACAAGCGACTACAGCCTGCCCGTGACCGGGGCGGTGCGCCGCGGTCTTGTGTACGGCACGCAGTTCCACCCCGAAAAATCCGGCGATACCGGCCTGCGGCTGCTGCGGGCCTTCGCCGAGCTGTAAGGAGGGTTTGCGATGGACCTTTTCCCCGCCATCGACCTGCGCGGCGGCCGCGCCGTGCGGCTGTACCAGGGCGATTACGACCGCATGACCGTGTACAATGCCGACCCTGCCGCCCAGGCGCGGGCGTTCGCCGCCGCCGGGGCCAAATTCCTGCACGTTGTCGATCTGGACGGCGCAAAGGACGGCACGGCCGAAAACTTTGAGACCATCCGCGCCATTGCCGCCGGGACCGACCTCTACCTCGAAGTGGGCGGCGGCATCCGCGACGAAGCGCGCATCCGCGCTTATCTCGAGCTCGGCGTCGACCGCTGCATCCTCGGCACCGCCGCCGTCAAAGACTTTGACTTTGCCGCGCGCATGGCGCAGAAGTACGGGCCGAAAATCGCCGTCGGCGTCGATATGAAGGACGGCTTTGTGGCCGTTGCGGGCTGGCGCGAGGTCACGCCCGAACCGGGGCTCGCTTTCTGCCGCCGCTGCGCCGCCGCAGGCGTGCAGGCCGTCATCGCGACCGATATCTCGCGCGACGGCACGCTGCAGGGCACCAACCTCGAACTCTACCGCGCGCTGCTCAAGATCCCCGGCCTGCGCGTGACGGCTTCCGGCGGCATCGCCGGGCTCGAGGAGCTCGAGGAACTGGCCGCCATGGGCTGCCACGCGGCGATTTTGGGCCAATCCATCTACACCGGCGCCATCGACCTGGCCGAGGCCGTGCGCCGCTGCCAAAGCTGAACGGGAGGGACGGCGATGATCACCAAACGCATCATTCCCTGCCTGGACGTCAAAGACGGCCGGGTCGTGAAAGGGGTCAACTTCGAGGGCCTGCGGGACATGGCCGACCCGGTCGAGATGGCCCGCTACTATAACGCCGCCGGGGCGGACGAGCTCGTGTTTTACGACATCACCGCCAGCGTGGAGGGGCGCGGGCTGTTCACCGATATCCTGCGCAAAGTCGCCTCGGAGATCTTCATCCCGCTGACGGTGGGCGGCGGCATCAACACGCTGGAAGACTTTGACCGCGTGCTCAAGTGCGGCGCGGACAAGGTCAGCGTCAATTCGGGCGCGATCCGCGACCCCGAGCTGATCCGCGCCGCCGCGCAGCGTTACGGCGACCAGTGCGTCGTGCTTTCGGCCGATATCAAGCGCGTGAACGGGCAGTTCCGCCTGTTCGCCAAAGGCGGGCGGGTGGACACCGGCCTGGACGCGCTGGACTGGCTGGCCGAAGGCGTGCGCCGCGGCGCGGGCGAGCTGGTCGTCAACTCCATCGACACCGACGGCGTCAAAAACGGGTTTGACCTGGAACTGCTGGACGCCGTAGCCGCGCGCTGCCCGGTGCCCATCATCGCCTCCGGCGGCGCGGGCAAAAAAGAGGATTTTGCCGAGCTGTTCCTGCGCCATCCGGGCGTGGACGCCGGGCTGGCGGCTTCGATCTTCCACACAAAGCAGGTCGAGATCGGCGAACTGAAACGCTACCTGCGCGCGCAGGGCGTCGAGATGCGGCTGTGACCCGCCCGCGCTGCGCCGCGGGGCCCCGCGCGCGAATTTTGCATATTTCCCTCTTGCAAATCGTCCGTGTTCAAGGTACACTATAAGTATCTGTTTTATCTGTTCATCTGGTTCTTTTTTCGCTTTTTTCCGCCGCACACAGAACAGGAGCTGCTGTATGGAATATCCCGAAACCACCCGCGCCTTGCGGTTCGACGCCCACGGGCTGATCCCCGCCATCGTGCAGGACCACTATACCAAGCAGGTGCTGACGCTGGCGTATATGAACGCCGAGACGCTGGCATTGACCATTGCCGAAGGGCGCACGGTGTTCTGGTCCCGCAGCCGCCAGGAGATCTGGCGCAAGGGCGAGACTTCCGGCCATGTGCAGCGGGTCGTTTCCATCACGGCCGACTGCGACAAAGACGCGCTGGTCGTGGAGGTCGTCAAGGACGGCCCGGCCTGCCACACCGGGGCCGAGAGCTGCTTTTTTGACCCGGTCTATGTTTCGGACGAACTCAAGCAGTTCACCTGGGAAGGGCTGTACGCGCTGATCGAAGGCCGCAAGACCGACCCGCAGGAGGGCAGCTACACAAGCTACCTGTTTGACAAAGGGCTGGAAAAGATCCTGAAAAAGGTCGGCGAGGAGAGCACCGAGGTCATCATCGCCGCAGGCAAGCGCGACGTGGCCGAGACTGTCTACGAGATCAGCGACCTGGCCTACCATGTGCTGGTACTGATGATCGAGCTGGGCATTTCCGTTGAGGATATCACGCGGGAGCTGGAAAAGCGCCATGTGGTAGACCATAAAGTAAAACAAGAGAGGATGCAGTGACCATGGCGGGCGAATACAAACTGAGTTCTGTGCACGTCCACTCCAAGCTGTGCGACGGCAAAAACACTCTGGACGAACTGGCGGTGACCGCCTGGAAGGCCGGGCTCAAAACGCTGGGCTTTACCGGCCACAGCCACACCCCCTGCGATATTGAATATTGCATGACCAAAAGCCGCACGGCGCTGTACCGCGCGCAGGTGGCCAAGCTGAAGGAGCGCTACGCCGGCAAGCTGGACATCCTCTGCGGGCTGGAGTGGGACCTGTATTCCGACGACGACCCGGCCGCCTACGATTACTTCATTGGCAGCGTGCACTATGTGCAGGGGCCCAAGACCGGCCGCTATTATGAGATCGACTTCCGCGAAGCGGACCTGGCCGCCTGCATCCGCGACGATTTTGACGGCGACGGGCTGGCCGTGGCCGAGGCGTACTTCCGCAATGTCGCGCAGGTCGTCGCCCGCAAGCCGACGATTTTGGGCCACTTTGACCTGATCAAAAAGATCAACCGCGGCAACAAGTTCTTTGACGAAGGCGCGCCGCGCTACGAAGCGGCCGCCAACGCCGCGCTGGACGCCGCCGCGGCCGCGCGCTGCGTGCTGGAGGTGAACACCTCCGGCGTGTTCCGCGGCTACCGGGACGACTTCTTCCCCGGCGAAGCGCTGCTGCGCCGCTGGAAGGAGCTGGGCGGCGAGGTCGTGATCACGGCCGACGCCCATGTGGCCCAGGCGCTGACCTACGGCTACGACGAAGCCGCCGCCCAGCTGAAGGCGCTCGGCTATGACCATGTGCAGGTGCTGGGCAAGGACGGCTTCGCCCCCTGCGAACTGTAAGCCCCGCCAACAAAACAACAAGCGCCCCCGCCGGGAACCGGTTCCCGGCGGGGGCGCTTTACTTATACTCCGGACAAAGCGGCGGGCGGTCTCCCCTTCCCTCACTCCACGATCCGGCACTGGCAGGCAGCCATGGCCTTGAGGGCGGTGGCGTGGCTTTCGGGGGTGACGCCGGCGCAGCAGGCGGCCAGGATTTCGATCGGCGTTTCGGGGTAGAACGCGCGCAGCAGCAGCGCGTTGGAGATCACGCAGATGTCGGTGCAGACGCCGTAGACGCGGAACTTTTCCACCGCCGCCCCTGGGCCCTGCGCCGCCAGGAAGGCCGCGACGGCCCCGGGCAGGTCCCGCGCGCCAAAGGTGTCTTTTTCGACCAGCTGTTTGTGCGGGCAGGCAGGGTCGCCGGCTTCGGCCACCGCGGCCACCGCCGGGGCCAGCGCGTGGTCCGCCGTGCCGCGGATGCAGTGCGGCACGGGCAGGTCGCGCCCTTCCCGCGTGGCGGGATAGTCGGGGCCGTGGGTGTCGAGCGTGAAGAACAGCGCGTGCCCGTCCCGCGCGGCCTGGGCCGCCGTGGCCGCCGCGCGCCCGACGATGCCTTGCGCCTCGGCCGTGCCGAGCGCGCCGTCCACAAAGTCGTTCTGCAAATCAACGATGATATCCACGATGTAGGTGTCCGGCATGGGGGTCTCCTCCTTGTCTGGTTTGTGGCCGCGGCTTTTCGCTTTTTCGTTTGCCGGTCCGCCGGGGCCTTTGGGTCCCGAGCATTTCGCGGCGGCATCCGGCGCGGCAAGACGCAGGCGCACAGGTTTGTGCCAAACGGCAGAATTTCAGGTCAAAATTTCCCGGAAAACGCGGAAGTTTTCGCTCGGCTGGCTTGGCGGACAGTAAACCGCAAACTCGATGGCGCGGAAAGCGTGAGAAAATTCCGGCAGAACACGGCGGTAAGCCGCCGCCACCACCTCCGGCGGGTTGCAGAAAGCCCCACAGCCGAACGCGCCCAAAATCACAACTTCGGCCCCGTGCAGCGCCGCGGCCGATAAAATTTTGCGCGCCCGCTGCTCGTGCAGCGCGCCCAGTTCAGCCGCCCCCACCTGCACCGGCGCGCCCGTGCCGGGGTTCATTGCATTGTATGGCCTGGGGCGCAGGTTGGGCGCGGCGCAGGTCACAACGTCCACCGCCTGCCAGGCACCGGCGGGCAGGCGGGCGGGGATTTCGTCGTCGGTTTTGATAACGAGCACATCGGGCGTGTAGATGCAGGCATCGGTATAGCGCGCGTCCGCGCGGCGGCGGTGAAACTGGTAATAGCCCTGCCACAGTTCCGGCGTGTACAGGCAGGGGTAAAGTGTGGAACAGCGGCAGAGGCTTTCCTCCTGCGCGGAGCTGCCGCGTTCCACCCCGCCGCCGGGGTTGGTGGCCGAGGCAAAATTCAGCACCGCCACCCGCGCCCCGCGCCAGCGCCCGGCCGCCTGCAAGGTGCGCGCGCCGGTGACGGTGACAGCTGCGGAGGCCGCAAACCGGCCAAGCGCCGCTTGCGGCACGCGCAGCGCCCCCGGCGCATACAGCACGGTCCCCACAATGGAGCGCTGCACGGCGCGCTGCAGCGCGGGGTCGGCGGTGTACCATTGCCGCGTATCCTCAAATACTTCGATGTTCTTTTGCACGCGCTGCTGATACCCCATGCAGTTTCCCCTCCTTTGGCCGTACCGGGATACGGCGCGTTTTTTACAGTATACCAGATTTCCCCGCCGCGGTAAAGCGCGCTGAAGGGTGCAAAAAAGGGGACGGCCCCGGCGGGGCCGCCCCTGCCGCGCGCCGCTCTTTTCCGGCACGCGGATTGCGCTTGTTTTCCTTGACTTATTCCAGCAACTTTTTTATTTGCCGGTTCACAATACCGCTGAGGAGAGGAAGCCGCGGTCCCTCCACATGAATTCCATCTGTTTCGGCAAATTCAAACCCTTGCAAGTTTTTGAGGTCCGAACGAATTGTATCGGTCATCAGCCCGCGCCCGGCAGCAATAAAATCTGTTCCCAAACGTGGCGTCTGGCGCTGGATGTACCAATCCGGGTTTGCAAGCTGGTCATCGTCCAGGTCGAAGAGCAGGCTTCGGTTATTGTCGTACACCGGCGCCATGCCCAAAACTTTCTGGTCCGAATTCCATACATTCACGCCGAAATTCCCAAGGTGTCGGTCTGTATTGAGGATGACTGCATCCAGAATGCACATGCGGCGGAATTCATCCTCGCCGCCGATGGAAGCAAACCACGGCAGAAGCTCTGCAATCGTTCGTTTGTCCCCTACCACATCTGCGGCCTTTACGAGCCCGACCGTTTCTGTTGTAAACAGTTTGCATTTTGAGATGAGGCGGCCATGATTGTAGTCCAGATGATATCTTACAGCTTTGGGACACAGAACGGCTGCAATCTGGGAGGCCAATACTTCGGATAACGGTTCCAGTTCATAGGTGTCGCTGCCGGCTTTGTATAGCCAAATGCCCGTATCTTCGCGTTTCCAGCATTTTGCATATCTTCCGTCTGTACCAAACTCAGGCGATGTGCTGGAAAAAGATTCTCTGCTAAAGTTGCCATTCAGGGCCGCTTCGGCCACGATTTCGTCAAAGTCGTTTGTGTACAGAGAAACATCCGCCCAGGTTTGGCTGCTCTCCTCCGCTTTGACCCAATATGTGTCGTTAAGCGATACGGCATGCGTTACCCGCAAAAATCCTTCAAGGTCCTGGCACCCGTATTCCTGGAGCAGCCGGTCAATGTGCTTGCGGTGTTTGGGCGCCCGGCGGCGCTCAAGGAAAGACTGCAGGTTTCGGTAGCCCAGAGGGCGTACCGTAGACAACCAGTCCTTTTCCTGCACGATCGCTTCGCCGTATTCATCCCTGGCACAGGAAAAGCGCAAAACAGGCGCGTTTGCGTTCATCAGAAGGTAGTTCAGACAAATCACCTCCCTCGTTCATTATAACATTTTTGTTCCTATGGCTCAATTCTATTTGAAGATGAACGGAAAAACCGCTGAAGGGTGCAAAAATAGGGGTGGATTTCAATCGTTCTGTTTCTATATTCTTACTTTTTCAACTGCATGCGCCGTATCAGGCACAGAGAAGCGATCAAGATAGCCGGGAAAACGCATCCCGCAAGCATTCCGGCTTTCATGTTGTCGCCTGCGTTTTGTGTAATAACGCCTATGGCGGCAGGGCCAATTGATGCGCCCAAGTCGCCTGCCATAGCAAGGAACGCAAACAACCCGGTTCCGCCGAAAGGAATTTTACCTGATGCAATACTAATGGAACCGGGCCACATGATGCCGACAGAAAATCCGCAGACAATACAGCCGATCAGCCCCAAAACAGGGTTGGCGGAAACGGCGGCCAGCAAATAGCATGCCAGGCACAGAATGCCTGACCCCATCATAAAATTCACCAAATTCATTTTATGTCCGTACTTTCCATAAACAGTACGGCTGAGCCCCATTGAAACGGCAAACATACATGGCCCAACAATGTCCCCGATGGTTTTAGAAAAGCCTAATGCAGATTCCACATAAGCCGACGCCCACTGCGCCATAGAAGCCTCGCTGGCGCCTGCTCCAATCATCAGCAAAAGAAAGCCCCAAAAGAGCGGGATACCGAGCAGCTTTTTCGCAGAGAACCCCTTCCCTTCCTGCGTCAGGCGTTCAATGGGACAAGTCATAAAATTATAAATATTGAACAACGGAAGCAGCGCCCACAGGCAGGCCAGAACCCACCAATATTCGATCCCAAAAATGGCGAAGAAAATTGTTGAAAGGGAAACAACCCCAACCGCCCCCCAGCAATAGAAGGAATGCAGCAAACTCATCACACTGTCTTTATGCTCAAACGGGCAAGCCTCAACAATGGGGCTCACCAACACTTCTATCAATCCGCTTCCCATCGCATAGACGACCACACTGATCAATATTCCGGCAAATGGGCTGGAGAGCAGGTTTGGCAAGACCGCCAAACCGATCAGCCCCACCCCGGCCAAAAATTGGGAGACCACAACGCTTTTTCGATACCCTATGTGATCCACGATCGCTGCACAAAGGATATCTACCACTATTTGCGTAATATAAAACACGGTAGAAATCAAAGCGATTTTCCCAAGAGGAATATTATATTCGTTATGGAATCGCAAAAACAACAAGGGGGCAAAATTCGCCACAATTGCCTGTGTGATGAAACCAATATAGCAGGTTATCAACGTCCTTTTATAATTCACATTTTCCGCCATGTTATCTCTAACAGACCTCGCTTCCTACTTTTTGGGTATCATATCACCAAAAGCAATGAATTTGAAGCCTCATTATCCCCACAAGCAGGAACTATTTACCCAACCTTCGCAGCTCATGCGGCGTGCAGCCATATTTCTTTTTGAACTGACGATTGAAATAGCGAACCGAATGAAATCCGCAGGCGCAGCTTATTTCCTCCAGCGTCAAAGATTTGTCGTCAAGTAACGCATGGGCGATTTGCAGGCGATACTGGATCAATGCGTCAACAGGAGAGCACCCCATATAAGCGTGGAAACTGCGCCCTGCCTCGCTGCGGCTGATATTTGCCGCCCTTGCAATATCCTCCAGCGTCACTGTATTGGAATAATTCTCATAAATGTATGAAAGCATCTTCTGGATGCGTACTTGTGCGGTGATTTGTATTCGTGAAACTTCTGTCTTTGGTAAGCGTTCAAAATTGCGAAACAAGTACTCAAACACCCTGCTCAGGTTGCGCTGAACCGCCAACTCAAAACAGTCGTCCTGCCTGCGCAAACGGGAATAAATGGTTTTCAACCATTCGTTTACCTCGTCCTGACTGCGATCGTTGTGTCTAAACACTACAAAAGGCAACTGATCGCACAATGCGATCGGTTTGATATATTTTTGAAAAATGATGCTGCTTTCCGGTGCGACCACACTGCCGGAAAAGACGATGTTGGGCATTAGCTCCGGTTGATTCCCTTCCAACTGCTTAACGCCATGCAATACATTTCCATTGACAAATATGCTGTCGCCCGGCTCCAGCACGATGCGCTGCTGCCCGACCTGATATTCTAAAGTTGAATTTTCCACCGAAGCCAGTTCAAAGTCCGGGTGCCAGTGTAAGGGACCTTCCAAATGCGGCAGCTCTGCCAGTTCGTCTTGAAAATATGTAATTGCAAACGTCATGGAGTTATGAAATATTTGCTCTCGCAATTGGTGATTAAGCCGGATGGGCACCGTTCCTCTCTCCCCTGCATTTTTTTTGATTTAACCGCCGTTCTTTCGGGTCCAGGCCAGGTTGTGCAGATGTTTGTACCATTATTAGATTATAAACCATGAATCGAAAATCAACAATAAAGAAGCCTCTCCCGCGCGGAGATCGACCAGGGTGTATATTATACAGCAGAAAAAAGGAAGCCGTCCCTTCTGGATGTGCACTTGTCAAGAGAAAGTAGACAGTAAAAAGAATATTTATCAGAAGCCCCGTTCGGTTTTAAACTGAACGGGGCTTCTGTAACCCAATGCAGCGGCCGGACGGTGG
>DWXD01000018.1 GCA_019119365.1 Candidatus Gemmiger stercoripullorum
GGGCGAGGCGGGCGTGCCGTTCTTCTCCATCGCAGGCAGCGAATTTGTGGAGATGTTCGTGGGCATGGGCGCTTCCAAGGTGCGCGATTTGTTCAAGCAGGCCAACGAAAAAGCGCCCTGCATCGTGTTTATCGACGAGATCGACACGATCGGCAAAAAGCGCGACGGCGCGGGCAACATCGGCGGCAACGACGAGCGCGAGCAGACCCTCAACCAGCTTTTGACCGAGATGGACGGCTTTGACGCCGCCAAGGGCGTTATCATTCTGGCGGCGACCAACCGCCCCGAATCGCTGGACCCGGCGCTGACCCGCCCCGGCCGCTTTGACCGCCGCGTGCCGGTCGAGCTGCCCGACCTGAAAGGCCGCGAGGAGATTTTGCGCCTGCACGCCAAAAAGGTCAAGCTCGGCCCCGACTGCGACTTCGCCATCGTCGCGCGCATGACCTCGGGCGCTTCGGGCGCGGAGCTGGCGAACATCATCAACGAAGCCGCGCTGTGCGCCGTGCGCCACCAGCGCCTGGCCGTGACGCAGTATGACCTGCAGGAAGCCGTGGACACCATCCTGGCCGGCGCGCAGAAGAAAAACCAGATCCTCAACGACAAAGAGCGCAGCATCGTGGCATACCACGAAGTCGGCCACGCGCTGGTGGCGGCCATCCAGTCCCACAGCGCGCCGGTGCAGAAGATCACGATCGTGCCGCGCACCTCGGGCGCGCTCGGCTTTACGATGCAGGTGGAGCAGGGCGACCAGGTGCTGCTGTCCAAGGAGGAGTTGCTCGCCAAGATCGCGACCTTTACTGGCGGCCGCGCGGCCGAGGAGATCGTGTTCGGCTCGGTCACGACCGGCGCTTCCAACGACATCGAGCAGGCGACCAAGCTGGCCCGCGCGATGATCACGCGCTACGGCATGAGCGACGATTTCGACATGGTCGCGCTGGAAACGGTCAACAACGCCTACCTGGGCGGCGACACGAGCCTGGCCTGCAGCGCCGAGACCGCCGCCAACATCGACAAGCAGGTCGTGGCGCTTGTGCGCGCACAGCATGAAAAGGCCCGCGCCATCCTGCGCGAGAACCGCGGCAAGCTGGACGAGATCGCGCAGTATCTGTATGAAAAAGAGACGATCAGCGGCGAGGAATTTATGCGCATCCTGACCGCCGTGCCCCAGCTGCCCGGCACGGCGGAGCCCCAAACCACCCCCCAAACCAAGGTATGAGAAAGGCGGAACCCCTATGAAAATCGCAGTCACTTATGAAAACGGCCTGATCTTCCCGCATTTTGGGCATACGTCCCAGTTCAAGATCTACGAGGTGGAGGACGGCAAAATCGCCGCCAGCCAGGTCGTGGGCGCCGGCGGCCAGGGCCACGGCGCGCTGGCCGGGCTGCTGCGCAGCCTGCAGGTGGACACGCTGATCTGCGGCGGCATTGGCGCGGGGGCGCAGACCGCCCTGGCCGAAGCGGGCATCCGGCTGTACGGCGGGGTATCCGGCCCGGCCGACGCCGCCGTGCAGGCGCTGCTGGCCGGAACGCTGGCCTACGACCCCGACGTGCACTGTGACCACCACGACCACGCCGAGGGCCACGACTGCGCCCACCACAGCGCCGGGCACACCTGCGGCAGCTGCCGTTCGGAATAAGGAGGCACCCCCTGCGGCCATCCACCACGCAAAGGCCCCCTTGTTATAGGGGGCTGGCCGCGGCGCAAGCCGCGGACTGGGGGATCGCCCGAAAAACGCCGCCCGCCCCCGTAGGGGCCGGTTCCAGAGAAACCACCCGTTTCACCTTCGGCTGCCGTTTCCGGTTGCTCTGTAGGGCGGGCGATTTCGCCCGCCCTACGGGGCCGGGGAAACCGCGGCGGCGAACCGGGGACCCCGCGGCGGCGCAAACGCCCGCGGGAGGGCCATGGCCCTCCCCTACGAACCGCGGCAAACGATCGACCAAACGGGATGACTGTGGCAACGCGGGGTCACACGGGCGGGATAAATCCCGCCCCTACGAATCAATTTTATGTTTTTGACCAACCGGGACGGCCACCGCTACCCGGGCGGCCATAGGGCGGGATGCCCTCATCCCGCCGCGGTTTGCGCCGCCGCCAACACCCGCGGGCGGATATGGAATCCGCCCCTACGGACGGCGGCACGGCGCACGGCCAAACGGGAAACCACAACCCTGCGGCATTGCAAACTCGTGTAGGGGACGATGCTTGCATCGTCCCGGGGACTTTGCGGCGGCGCGGGGTTCCCCGGGCGGGATCTCCGGCCTAAGAGCCGCCGCTGCGCGGCGGTTGGCCTCCGAAACGCGCCTGCGGGCGCAGTAAATCCCGCCCCTACGAATCAATTTTATGTTTTGGGCCAACCGGGATGGCCGCAGCCACCCGGGCGGCCGTAGGGTGGGATGCCCTCATCCCGCCGCGGTTTGCGCCGGCGCGAACACCCGCGGGCGGATATGGAATCCGCCCCTACAACCCTATGGCGGACGGCCGGCCAAACGGTATGGCCGCAGCCATGCAGGCAAACGCAGGGCGGGATGCCCCTGTTTTTCAAAAAGACCAAAGCGCCCCGCTGCCCAAGATGGGCGGCGGGGCGCTGTTTTGTATTCGTTCTATATTTTTCGCAGGGTTTCTCGCAGGCGCTCAGCCGTGCAGCGCGCTGCGCAGCGCGGCGATGAGCTCGTTCTGGTATTCGGGGCTGAAGGTGCCGTGCAGCAGCTTGGGCAGGGCTTCCTCCTGCAGGCGGCGCCAGCTTTCGGCTTCGCGCCCGGGCAGCACCGGCACAAAGGCCACGCCGTTGGCCGCGGCGGCCTGGGCGTCGCCCATCGCGTCGCCCACCATCATCACCTTGCGGCTCTCGTACCCGCAGGCGAGCATGGAGGCGATAGAGTTGGCCTTGCTGCCGACCTCCTGCCCAAAGATGACGTCCGCATGGCGGGCCAGGCCGTAGCGCGTCCATTCGCTTTCGATGGCGGACTCGTTCGCGGCGGAGACGACCGCCACATCGGCCACCGCGTGCAGCTGGCGCAGGCTGGCCTCCACGCCGGGGAACGGCTCAAAGGTGGGCTCCAGCGCCTGGATGCGGCGGTTGCAGGCGTTGTTCCACTCCTGCAGTTTGCGCAGCGCAACGCTGCCGGTGCGCAGCAGTTCCTGCTGCAGGCTGCCGGTGCTCAGCTCGGTGGCGGTGCGCACCCAGGCGGCGATGTCCTCGGCCCCGGGCACCTCGATGCCGCGGTTTTTCAGGCGGTCAAACACAAGCACGACGCTCTCAAAGCGGGAGATGCCGCGCGTGATGCCCAAAAGGTTGATGTCCTCCCAGGCGGCGGTGATGTAATCGGCCTCCTCGTCCAGGGAGAAGACGCGGATCAGCTCCGGGCAGAAGACGGTCGTGTGCTTGATGCGCACGGTATCCATCACACAGCCGTCCGAATCCAGGCAGACCAGAAACTCCCGCCGTTTTACAAAATCCGTCAATACGCTCGCCATCCGCTTATCCCCCTTTTTGCCTTGTCCGGCCACGCCGCCTGCGGCGGGGGCTTTCCCCCGCCCGGCCGACACATCTTAATCATACCAGACCCGGCGGAAAATTCCAAGGGTTTTGTGAAAAATGTCGGTAAATTTTTACGGCAGCGCCTTCTTTTTTGGAAAACCGTTTGCAAAAGCGCGGCTAAACCGCCCCCTGCCCCAGCGCCTGGCCGATCGGCATGTGCAAAACAAGATCGGCCTGCGCGTCGGCCGGGGTGGGCTGTTTGTTGATGACGATGAGCCCGTCGCCGTTAAAATACCGCAGCAGCCCCGCGGCCGGGTAGACGACCAGGCTGGTGCCGCCCACGATGAGCAGGTCCGCCTGGCGGATGGCGTTGACCGCGCCCTCGATCACATCGGCGTCGAGGCCCTCCTCATACAGCACGACGTCCGGCTTGACAAGGCCGCCGCACTCGGTACAGTGGGGCACGCCGTCGCCCTGCGCCCCGGCCTGTTCGATGAACTCGACCGGGTAGAACCGGCCGCAGCGCGTGCAGTAGTTGCGCAGCGTGGAGCCGTGCAGCTCGTACACGGTCTTGCTGCCCGCGGCCTGGTGCAGGCCGTCGATGTTCTGGGTGACGACGGCTTTGCACTTGCCCGCGCGCTCCAGCGCCGCCAGCCGCTTGTGGGCGGCGTTCGGCTCTGCGCCGTGCACAATGAGCTTTTCGCGGTAGAAGCGGTAAAATTCCGCCGTATGCTCGACAAAAAAGCTGTGCGAGAGCATGACTTCGGGCGGGTAGGCAAACTTCTGGTGGTACAGCCCGTCCACGCTGCGGAAATCCGGGATGCCGCTTTCGGTCGAGACGCCCGCCCCGCCGAAAAAGACGATCCGCTTGCTTTTTTCGATCCATTGTTCCAGTTCGGGTACCATAGTGCGCTCCTTTCACAAGATATGACCGGGTTTACCGCCCCTGCTCCCCCAGCAGGGCGCCCAGGTCGGCCAGGATATCGTGCGGCAGCATGGTCATGCGGCTGGTGCGTTTGGCGCAACGGTCGGCCGCCGCGCCGTGCAGCCACACCGCGCACAGCGCCGCGTCGAACGCCGTCAGGCCCTGCGCCAGCAGCGCGGCCAGCAGCCCGGCCAGCACATCGCCGCTGCCGCCGCGGGCCAGGCCGGGGTTGCCGGTCGTGTTCTGCACAAGCCGCCCGTCCGGCGCGGCCACCAGCGTACCCGCGCCCTTGAGCACCGCCACGCAGCCAAACCGCTGCGCGCAGCGCTGCGCGGCCCCGGGGCGGTCGGCCTGCACGGCGTCCACCGTCGTGCCCAGCAGGCGGGCCATCTCGCCCGGGTGCGGCGTGAGCACGGTGCAGGCGGGCAAAAACGGCGTCTGGCCCAGCTCCCCGGCGGCGATGGCGTTGAGGGCGTCGGCGTCCAGCACGGCGCCGCGCCACGGCGCGCCCGGCCCCAGCAGCGCCTGCAGCGCCGCCCCCGCGCTGACGCCCAGCCCCGGCCCGGCCAGCAGCACGGCCGGTTTTTCGGTAAAGCGCTGGCGCACGGCGGCCGCGTCGGCGGCCAGGATGCCGCCGTCCGCATCGGTGCGGCAGGGCAGGGCGCAGCACTCCGGCGTGCGGGCCAGCACAAGCTGCACGACCGGCTCCACGCTGGCCAGGTAGACAAGGCCCGCCCCGCCGCGCAGCGCGCCTTCGCAGCAGAGCGCGGCCGCCCCGCGGTAGGCCAGGCTGCCCGCCACGGCCGCCACGCTGCCGTAGCTGCCCTTGTTGGTGTCGGCCTCGCGCTGCGGCAGGCGGGAGAATACCTCCGCCGCTGTGATCATGCGCATGGGAAAGCCCCCTTCCCTAATTTATCTCGTCTGTTTCGGCCCGCGGTACTGGTGGCGGGAGACCGTGCGCGGCAACGGGATGCTGCACACGATGGCAATGCCGAGCGCCAGGGCCACGGCGGTCTTGAGCGTTTCGACACCTTTGGCGGCAAAGAGCTGTTCTTCGTTGAGCAGCAGGTAGTAAGCCGTATAGTAGATGCCCGCGCCGGGCACAAGCGGGAAGATGCCGCAGAGCAGGAACAGCGTGATCGGCGCTTTGTGGGCGATGGCGAAAAACCGCGCGAAGCCGGTCAGCGGCAGCGCCGCCACCAGCGTGGCCACCGGGGCCGAAAGCCCCGCCGCCGTGCCCAGCACATACACGATCCAGCCGACCGCACCGGTCAGCCCGCAGGAGAGGAAATGCCGCCGCGGCGTCTGGAACGCAACGGCAAAACAGATGGTGGCGACAATGGCCGCGCCGAACTGCCACACGCAGCCCGGCAGCGAAAACGGCTGCATCATAACGGCACCCCCAAGAGCGTATTGGCCGCGATGTAGGTCAGCGCAACGCCGCAGGCCAGGCACCCGGCCACCAGCAGCGCGTCGAACAGGCGGATGGTGCCGGAGAGGTAATCGGCGTTGATGAGGTCGCGGATGGCCATGGTCAGCGAGACGCCGGGCGTGAGCACCATCAGCGCGCCGATGATCGCGCGCGGCGCGCGGTACCCGGCGCCCCACAGCGGCGCGGCGGCCAAACACAGCGCCGTGCACACAGCCGCGCCCGCAATGTCGGTAAACACCTTGCTGACGCCGCCGCGCGCAAACAGGCGCAGCAGCAGCATTTCGGCCAGGCCGGCAAAAAAGGCGGTGACGATCTCCGGCGCAGCGCCGCCGAACAGATAGCCGAAGCAGGCGCTGCCCACCGCGCCCGCCAGCCAGGCCATGCGCGGGCCGTATTCCGGCAGGGCGCGGGCTTCGGCCAGGGCGGCTTCGGCCCCGGGCAGGTCGGTCTGCCCGGCCGCCAGCCGCCGGGACAGCGCGTTGACCGCCTCGACCCGGCCGAGATGGATGCGCACGCGCGGGATGTGGCGCACGGCGGAGGATTCCCCGGCCGCGCTTTCGGCCGAGGCAAAGATGCCGTTGGTCAGCACATAGACGTGGAAGCCCTCGACGCCCAGGCTGCGGGCCATGATCTCCATCGTGTCCTGCGCGCGGAACACCTCGCCGCCGTTTTCCAGCATCGTTTTGCCGGCTTCCACCACCAGCTCCAGGGCGCGGTCCCTCATGGCGTTTCCCCTTTCTCCTGTTTGCGGTTTGCGGCGGCCGGTGCGCGGCGCTTTTCGGCCATGCGCCAGCCAAGGGCCGCCAGCACGGCCGCACCGGACCCTGCCAGCCCCAGCGCCGCGCCGGGGTGGCGGTAGCGCAGCCGCACGGTCTGCGCGCCGGGCTGCAGGCGCACGCCCATCCACCCGCCGAACACCGGTTCGAGCACAGCCGCTTCGCCGTTGACGGTCAGCTGCCAGTGCGCGGCGTCTTCCCAGGCAAAGGGCAGCACCAGCAGGTCTTTTTCGGCGCTGCCTTCGGCCGTCAGGTCGATGGCGCCGCCCTCCCGGATGGCAAGGTCCTGCGGCGCGCCCGCCTGCAGCCAGGCGGCGGCCGCCGCCATGGCGGCCTCGTCCAGGCTGTAGATGCAGATGGCGTCGCGCTCCTGCGCGTCGGCGTCAAAGCCGAGATACACCTCGACGGTCTGCCCGGCCGTAAAGTTCCCCAGCGGCATCACGCCGCCCAGCGAATCGATCGTGAAATACTCGCCCAGCAGCGCGCCGTTGACCTGCACATCAGCCGGGAGGAGCTCGTCCGTGCCCGGGATGGCCAGGTAGCACGGCCCGCTGCAGGGGGCCGTGAACTGCAGACGCACGCCCTGTTCGTCACCGGCAAACTGCAGCTCCGCCGCCTGCAGCGGCCCGGCCGCCGCGCCGCCGGTCAGCGCGCGGATCATCTCGTTCTGCAGCGCAAAGGGGTCGGCCTGCGCGGCGGCGTCCACCGCCAGCGCCGCGCTGGAGGCCGTGTAGGCCAGCGGCAGCGCATAGGGGTTGCGGTAGAGCTGCAGTTCGGTATCGCCCGGCAGCGGCTCGTAATGCCCGGGCACGGGGCGGGAGCCGTCGCTGTACAGGTAGCGGATGCCCAGCAGGCTGTCGGCCACCGCGGTGGACCCCCAGCCGTAGATGGACGAATTGACATAGCCGAGCTGCTCCAGCAGCGGCTTGGCCGCGCTGGCCTTGGTGGACGAATAGTGGCTGATGCCCCAGTAGCCCAGCAGCATCGGGTCGTTGAGGGTACGGCGGAAGTTTTTCTCGATGCGGTACACCCCTGCGTCCTGCGCGCGGATGGCCCCGGCGGCGGCGGTGTTCTGGTCATAGAACGCCGTAAAGCCGCTGGCCGTGTAGCTTTCAAACTTGCGCAGCGCCAGCACGGTGTTGGCGGTCATATCCGCCGCGGCCAGCACCGCCAGCGCGGCGGCCGCCGTGCGCGCCCGCCCGGCCCCGCGCGCCCACACGCACAGCAGCGTGCCGCCGTACAGCGCCGCCGCAGCGGCGAGCTTTAGGGCCGAGAAGGTCTGCCCCGCCGCCAGCGGGTACCCCGCGCACCACAGCGCCCCGACCGCCGCCGCCACGGCCAGCGCGCGGCGGCCCGGGGGCCCGGCCAGCAGCGCCCGCGCCGCCAGCCCCAGCAAAAACAGGCTGATGACAAAGCTGTAGCGGCAGGGGAACCAGACCGGCTGCTTGAAGCCGTGCCAGATCAGGTCCAGCCCGCGCACCCAGCTGCACAGCGCCAGCACGCCCAGCACGGCGGCGGCCGCGGCTTTCTGCCGCCGCGGCAGGCGCGCGGCAAAAAACAGCACGGCCAGCGCCGCGGTCATGGTGCCGCAGTAGAGGTTGGGCAGCGCGCCGGTGACGTCCGACCAGAAAAAGTTGCCGAAGAACAGCCGGTACGGCAGCTGCCAGAGCGGGTAGTTGGGCGTGAGGGAAAAATCCAGCGCGAACAGCCCGCCTTTGCTCTGCTCCACTTCCAGCAGCGCCGGGACCAGCAGCCCCAGCGCCAGCGCGGCCCCCAGCGTGCCGGAGGCCGCAAACAGCCCCAGCCGCCGCCAGAACCCGCCGGCGCGCGGCTGCGAGAACCAGAGGTAGAGGAAATACAAAACGCTGAACAGGCAGACTTCCCAGGCGGTGTAAAAGTTGAGCAGCGTGCAGGCGCACACCAGCAGCGTCAGCGGCCAGTGGCGGCCGCGGGCGGTCAGCTCATCCACCGCCCACAGCACCAGCGGCGCCAGCAGCACAACGTCCATCCAGATGATGTTCTGGTTGTACACTACGCAGAACGCGCACAGGCTGTAGCCCAGGCTGAGCACCGGCAGCAGGCGGCTGGCGCTGCCGAAATGGCGCTGCAGGTAAAAGCAGCACGCCGCGCCGGTGCAGGCCGTGCGCAGCGCAAACACGCCCTGCACCACCCACGGGATGGCCCGCACCGGGAACAGCAGGTACAAAAGGTTGAAAGGGCTGTTCATATAATAGGCGAACAGCCCCAGCGTGCTGCCGCCGCAGAGCTTGGAAAAGCTGTAAAAAAAGCCGCCCTGCCGCACGCGGCGCCACAGATCGGTGATGTAGTTGACGTACAGACCGTTGAGGTCGCCGGTCAGCAGCGTGCCGTCGCCAAAAGGGACGAACCCCAGCAGCGCATACGCCGCAGCCACCAGCCCCAGCGAAAGCGCAAACGCCAGGGCCGTGTTGCGCCGCTGACACCGGCGCAGGGAGGGTTGAGACATAGAGGCTCCTTTGTTCTGAGAGGTAAGAGTTGGGATACAGCGCCGCACCCCAACCCCTGTTACCGGATGTTGTCCCGCACGGCGGCAAAGGCCGGGTCGGTCCTGTAGAGGTGGGCGGCGATGGCTTCCATGAGCTGGTAGTCGTGTTCGGAGTCGATGTCGATGATGCCGGTATCCATCATGACCGAGACGCCGATCTTGCCACGCCAGAGCATGCCGTCGGTGTTGTTGGCAAGAAAATCGCGCTTAAACACATAGATCGAGGCGTTGACGTCAAAGACCTCGGGGGCCTGCTGGCGGCCGGTGAATTCGCTGCGGTTGACCTGCTCGACATGGTCGTCCACCGTCTTGACCATGTTGAACCACGGGTTGCGGCGCGCCTCGCAGACGCTGAACACAAGGTCGAGGTCGGGGCGGCTCTGCTTTTTGTCAAAGGCGTTGGCGACATCGGCGGCCGTGCGCAGCGGGCTTGTGATGTCCAGGTCCATGAGCGCCGTGTACGGCGCGCCGGTCTGCTGTTCCATGCGGCGCAGGCTGTCCTGGTAGACGGCCATCTTGGGCACGCGGTCGCCGCCAAGCTCCGCCCCGCGCGGCAGAAAGACGACTTCGGGGTATTTTTCGGCGACGAGGGCGGCCAGCTCCGGGCTGTCGGTGTTGAGGGCGAGGTCGGCGTGCAGGCCCGGGCGGCTTTTCAAAAACAGTTCGGCCGCGCTGAGCGAATAGTAGACAAGCGGATGGCCGCAGAAGGTCTTGAGGTTTTTGTTTTTGAAGCCCTTGCTGCCCGCGCGGCCGCAGATCGTGATAAGCAGACGTTCCATCGTTATTTCTCCCCCAGTGTCAGTTTCAGTACCTCCAGCGCCGTGGCGGGCGAGTTGAGGCTTTCGGCCGCCGGTCCGGCGGCATAGTCAAGGAAATAGCCCATCTCGCGCAGGTAACGCTCGTTGACGGGTTCTTCGTGGTGGTCGGTGCGGCCGTCGGGCCAGGTCAGCGTCCCGGCGCCGAAATCGGCCAGCAGGCTGCCCTCCGGGCAGAAAAGCTCCAGCGTGCGGCGGTAGCCGCGGCCGAAGTAGTCGAGATGCACTTCGGCCAGAAGGTGCGGATATTCCGCAATATACAGCGATACATCGTCCGAGTCGATCTCCAGCTCCGAATAATGCCCGCGCAGGTTGTAAAGGCGCTCCGGCTTGCCGAAAAGATCGACCAGGTAGTCCCATTCATGGATCAGATCAATGGTCACGCCGCCGCCCAGCGCTTTGTGGGCGCTGTAGACGGTGCGGTAATCGACGCCGGGGCGCCAGTCCGGCAGATAGGACGAGCACAGCACCCGCGCGCAGTAGGGCCGCAGCGTGCGCAGCGCCGCCTTGACGGCCAGCATCGTGCCGCACCAGCGCATCGGCGCGGCGACATAGGCTTTCCCGCCGGGGTCGAGCAGCGCGGCGAGGTCAAGGCCGGTCTGTTCGGCGGAAAAGATCGGCTTTTCGATGAACAGCGCCCCGGCGCGCCCGCGCACCAGGGCGAGGACTTCGGCGTGCAGGCTGGTCGGGTTGGTGATAAACGCCAGGTCGTACCGCGGCAGGGCCGCGGGGTCGGAAAGGCTTGTGAACTGCGCGGTCAGGCGCTCGGCCGCGCCGGGGCGCAGCGGGCGCGAAAGGTCGCTGCGCAGCGCGTCGGCGCGCAGGTCCAGCCCACGCTGCGCGCACAGCGCGGCCAGGTTGTTCAGGTGCCGCGTGCCGATGGAGCCGAGGCCGATGAACAGGGCGGTGAGCATATGGGGTCCTCCCCTCTTTTTTTATAAGCCAAACGCGCCGGAGATGGTTCAGGGGCGCTTAGCCCTGCGCCTGCACCCTGTCCATGATGGCGATGGCGGCGCGGTCCTGTTCAAAGCTCCAGCGCGGGGCCTCCTCGCCTTTGAGCACGGCAAAGAAGTTCGCGAGCTCGTCGACATAGGCGTTTTCCACAATATTGTCGGAGTAGCGGCTGTCGTGCTCAAAGCTCGCGTAGGTATCGACTGGCCGCTTTTCGCCGTCCTTGAATTCATACAGGGCTTTGGGGTTGCCCTCCCAGAACAGGTGCAGGCCCTCGCCGTAACATTCAAAGCTGCGCACGGCTTTGGGGCTGACGACGTCGGCCACCAGCACGCCCTGCGCGCCGCCCCGGTGGCGCAGCAGCAGCGTGGCGCAGTCCGGGTAAGGCAGGCCGAGGGCGCTGATCGTATCGGTGCGCACCGTCACACCGGCCGGGTCGGCGGGGCCGAAGGCGTCGAGCAGCCAGGGCAGGTCGATGCCCAGGATCTCCCGCACGCCGCCGGTGCGCGCGTTGCCGACAAAGAAGTTTTTGTAGTTTTCCCAGGGGTGCCAGTCGGGCAGATACTGGCCGATGTGGTAAATGTAATGCACCGGCCGCCCGAACGCCGCGACCTGCGCCTTGATGTACTGCGTTTCGCGCCGGTAGAGCATGGTGGAAGAAAGGAACAGCGGCACGCCTTTTTCGCGCGCGAGGACCAGGTTGCGGTCATAGCCGTCGTCGACCAGGTTGAGCTCGGTGAAAACGGGCAGCCCTGCTTTGAGCAGCTCGGTGATGATGGCCGCGTGGGACAGCGGCGCGGTGCAGACCAGCGCGGCGTCCGGCCGGGCGGCGGCGAGGGCGGCGGGGATGGAATCGTAAGCGGCCGTGACCAGGCCGAGCGAGAGCGCTTCTTCCCGCCGGGCGGGGGCGCTGTCCACCCCGGCGATGGTGAGGGCGGCGTCCAGCCCGCGCGCCAGCCGCGCGCGCCGCTTGCCCATGGAACCGAGACCGACGATGAGGAGGTTCATTTTTGACACGACCTTCCGTTATTTGAGAGTTCAGAGTTGAGAGTTGAGAGTTAAGATGTGGTGGAGCGGCGGCCTGCGGCCGCCGCAAAAACGTTTGCCCGGCAGAGCCTGCGGCCGCCGCGAAAACGCGCCGTGGGAGGCGGCGGAGGTTACGGTGCGTCGTAAAATGTTTTGGGTTTGGAAAAATCGTATGCGCGCAGGATCTCCGCGATCTTTCCGCTGGTGTCGCCGCCGTTGTACGGGCTTTGGGCGCCTTTGGCCTTGGCGGCAAATTCCGGCGTCAGCGCCGTGCGCAGCGCAGCCTCGATGGCGGCGGCGTCGCCCGGGCAGGACAGGACGTTTTGGCACAGGATTCGCCCGGCCTGGCGGCTGCCGATGTTGACGGCGGGCACGCCGAAGGTGGGCGTTTCGACCACGCCGGAGCTGGAATTGCCCGCGACCAGCGCCGCATACTGCATGGCCGAAAGATACCGCCGCAGCCCGAGGCTCTGCACAAAGCCGGCGCGCTGCGGGTGGGCGGCCGCAAACGCCTGCATGGCGGCCGTGCACACCGCGCCGCCCGCGTCGGCGTTGGAGCCTGTGATGAGCCAGAACACGCCCGGCACCGCCGCCATGGCCGTGCACAGCGCCGCCACCTGGGCGGCGGCATCGGGCGCGCCGGGGGCGGTTTCCGGGTGGAAGGTGACGAGCGCAAACGGCTGCATGAGGTCGAACCCGGTCGAAGTGCACAATTCCGCCCGGCTCATTTTGGGCAGGGTGCGGATGTTTTCATCGCCCAAACCGCCGACACAGAACACCGTGTCCGGCGCCTGACCCATGCGCACAAGGCGCGCGGCGCTGTCCGCACAACTGGGGAAATGCAGCGCCGCCATGTGGGTGATGCAGTGGCGGTAGTATTCATCCGCCGCGCCCAGCGTCACGTCCCCGCCCGAGATGTGGGCGATGGGGACATGGCGCGCGGCGGCCGCGACGGCCACGGCAAAGGTCTCGAACCGGTCGCCCAGCAGCACCAGGGCGTCCGGGCGGTGGGCGGCGAAATACGCGTCGAACACCCCGACGGTGCGCGCAATGGTGCGCGCGACCGGCTCGCCAGGGTCCTCCTCCGAAAAAATGGGCAGCCGCGCGGCCAGGCAGGGCGCGGCGACGGGGTCGGCTTCGATCTCGGCCACGGTGCCCCCCAGCCGCGCGCACAGGTGCGCGCCGGTGGCCACCAGCGCCGGGGCCGGGCCGTTTTGGCAGAGTTTTGCCACCACCGGGCGCAGCAGGCCGAACTCGGCGCGCGTGGAGGTGACGACGGTGATGGCAGGGTTGCGCATAGGATGCTCCTGTTTTTGAGAGTTTAGAGTTCAGAGTTTAGAGTTTAGATGCGGTGGAGCGGCGGCCTGCGGCCGCCGCAAATATTCTGCGGGCACAGTGGAATCCGCCCCTACAGACGGGAAACACCCGGCCAAAAAGGACGGCCTCGGCTTCCCGGGCGGCCGTAGGGCGGGATGCCCTCATCCCGCCGGGCCCGCGGCGGCGCGAACGCCCGCGGAACGGTCAAGACCGTCCCCTACGGCCAACAGCTGGGTCCACGGCCGACCGGGAAGTGCAACCCCTGCGTAAATGCAAACCCATGTAGGGGACGATGCTTGGCATCGTCCCGCCAACCCCGCCGCGGCGCAAGGTTTGCGGGCGGCAAGGCGGGGCGTCCGGCGTTACAGTTCGATCTTCTCGTCCTCGGCAAAATCGCGTTTGGCGGTCTGGCCCAGCACTTCGTACCAGCGCATCGGGCTGACGCCGTCGCCGGGGCGCTTGGTGGTCAGGTTATCGGCCGTAAAAACTTCGCCCTTTTGGATGGCGCGCGCGGCGACGATGCTCTTGCGGGCCACGGCCTTGTTGGGGGCTTCGCTGGCGGTCAGGTGTTTGTGGCCGTCGCCCAGCGCGGCTTCGACATGGCGCACGGCGTCCACCATCGCCTTGAACTCGGCGGGGTCGAGGCTGGCCTTCTGGTCGGGGCCGGGCAGGGTCTTGTCCAGCGTGAAGTGCTTTTCAATGACCTGTGCGCCCAGCACGGCGGCGGCCACGTCGCACTCCCACCCCGGCGTGTGGTCCGAAAGCCCGACCGGCAGGCCGAACTGGTCGAACAGTTCCATCATGGCGGTCAGGTTGGCGTCCTCGTAAGGGGTGGGGTACTGGGTGTTGCAGTGCAGAATCGTGGCTTCGGGGCAGCCGTTATCGTCCAGCACGCCGAGCGCGTCGGTGATCTCGCCGAGGGTGCTCATGCCGGTCGAAAGCAGCACCGGCGTGCGCAGTTTGGCGACCTCCTCAAGATAAGGCAGGTTGGTGATCTCGCCGGAGGGGATCTTCAAAAGCGGCAGCCCCAGCGTGCCGAGAAAGCGCACGCTGGGGATATCGAACGGCGCTGACAGGTACTGGATGCCGATGGAATCGCAGTATTCCTTGAGCTCGCGGTGGCCTTCAAACGAAAAGTGCAGCTTGCGGATCATCTCCAGCTGGCTTTCGGCGGCGTCGGTGGTCTGCTTCTGGTATTCGGCCTTTTCGGCAAAGCGGCTGACGACAAGCTCCGGCACGGCGGTCTGGTATTTGACGATATCCGCGCCGCATTCTTTGGCGACGCGGGCCATCTTTTTGGCCATCTCCAAATCGCCGTTGTGGTTGACGCCGGCTTCGGCAATGATCGTGACAGGCATGGGCGGCTCCTTTATCTGCATATAGCGTTTGAAATTCGGCGGCGCGGCAGGCGCCGGCCTTGCGCGCGGTTCCTTTTTCCTTTACGAGTGTCCTTCCAGGCGGCGGCGCATTTTTTCCAGTTCCTCCATCTGGCCCATATCCATCCAGGCGCTTTCGTTGATGGGGTAAACGCCGACCTTTTCCCCGGCGGCGCGGTAGCGGTCGATGACGTCGGGGAAGCCGATGGTCTCGCCGTCGCGCATTTCCTCGACCACGCGCGGCTCCACGACATAGACGCCGGTGTTGGTCAAAAAGTTCAGCTCCGGCTTTTCGCGCATGGCGGCGATGCCGCCGTCCTCGCTGAGCTCCACCACGCCGTAAGGCACCGTATAGTGCTTGAGCGCGCACACCATCGTGATGAGGTTGCCGCGCTCGTGGTGCTTCTCGTACAGGTCGCCGAAGTCAAGGTCGAGCAGCGTGTCGCAGTTGGTGAAGAAAAACGGCGAATCCACCTTGCCTTTGAGCAGGCACAGCCCGCCGCCGGTGCCCATAAACTGCGTTTCGTCCACAAAATCGAGCGTATAGTCCTTCTCCAGGTCGCCGAAATAGGACTTGATCATGCCCTTTTTATAGTTGACGACCATCGTGAAGCGGTGGCAGCCGAAACCGCGGAAACGGTCGATGATAAGCTCGGCGATGGGCTGCTCGCCGACCGGGATCAGCGGTTTGGGCAAAATTTTGGTGTAGGGATACAGCCGCGTGCCCAGGCCGCCCGCCATCATCACGACCGGGATATCCACCCGCTTGCGGTTGTCGACATCGACGCCGCCCGCAAAGACGATATCGGTGATGACGCCGCGCTTGTTTAAAATCGGCAGCGCGTCGATGCCGTGGCGCTGCAGCTCGGCTTTGGCGCGGCCGCGCTCCGACACCGGCAGGCTGATGGGGTGGAAGTTCGCGGCCTGTTCGACCGGGGCTTCCAGCGTGCCGCCGCGCAGGAAAAACTTGCGGATGTCGCCGTCGGTGACAACGGCCTGCAGAACGCCCTCCGGCGCGATGAACAAAATGCGCTGGCCGGTCTCGTCCAGCTTTTTCATCGTTTCCAGCACGGTCGCCGTGCGCGGGATGATGAGTTCTTCGATCTTGAGCATGCCCTCTCCTTTGTTATGCGCGGTCGGCCAGCGCCTGCACGGCGGCGATGACGCGGGCGCAGTCTGCCTCGCTCAAATTGGTCGAACAGGGCAGGTTGACGATGTTTTCGCGGTAGGCGAGCGCCTTGTCCAGCGCGTAGGTTTCGTTGCGCGGGTAATCGGCCTGTTCGTGGATCAGCGCCCAGATCGGGCGGGTCTGGATATCCTGCGCCTGCAGCGCGGCGATGACCTCGTCGCGGCGCAGCCCGGCGCCCCGCAGATCCAGGCTGTAGAACCAGTGGTTGCTGCGCACGCTGCCGTCCTCGTCCCGGAAAGGCAGGATGCGCAGGCCCTTGTAGCCATCCAGCGCCGCGCGGTACTGTTCATAGCGGGCGATCTTGTGCTCGATAAAGCCTTCGAGCCGCTCGAGCTGCGCAAGGCCGAGGCTGGCCTGCACGTTGGTCATGCGGTAGTTGTAGCCGACTTCGTCGTGCAAAAACTGCAGCACGTCGGCCTTGGCCTGGGTGGACAGGTGCTTGGCGTGCTCCGCCCAGCCGTCATGGTTCGCCACTAGCATGCCGCCCGCGCCGGTCGTGATGATCTTGTTGCCGTTAAAGCTGTAGCAGCCGATATCGCCGATCGTACCCGCGTATTTGCCCTTCAGCGGGCCGGTCAGGTATTTGGTGCCCAGCGCCTCGGTCGCGTCTTCGATCAGGGTCAGGCGGTAGCGGCGGGCGATGTCCAGCAGGCGGGGCATGTCGGCCATGTTGCCGAACACATGCACGACGCCGAGCGCCGTGACCCGCGCGCCGGTTTTGTTGTTGTACAGGCCGTCTTCTTTCAGCGTGCAGCGGCTGCGGCAGAAATCCTCCACCGCGTCGGGGTCGATGCACAGCGAATCGTCGCAGCCGATAAAGACCGGCTGCGCGCCGACATAGCGGGTCAGCGGGTTGACGGCGGCGATAAAGGTCAGCGTGGGCACAATGACCTCCTCGCCGCGGCGGATGCCCGCGGCCAGCGCGGCCAGGTGCAGCGCCGACGAACCGGAGTTGGCGGCCACCGCGCGCGGCATGCCGACATAGTCCGCCAGCGCCTGCTCAAATTCGCCCACCCGCGCGCCGCTGGTGGACACCCAGCCGGACGTGATGGCCTGCCCGGCACGCTCAGCCTCCTGCGGGCCAAAGTTCGGAACCGAAAGCGGGATAAAGTTTGACATATGGGTACAGCCCCCGTTCCATGGCGCGCACCGTACAGCCGCGCGCCGGATTTGTTTTTCTGCGTATACCGCCCGCCGGGCGGTATACTTAATCTATATTATAAACGCTTGTGCCCAAAACGGCAAGGCGCGCCGGGCAAGAATTGAGAGTTTAGAGTTCCGAGTTTAGATATAGGGCGGCGCTTCAGACTGTCGGAAAAGCCGATTGTTTCCCTGCGGTAGAGCGTTTGCTCTGCATTGTAGGGCGGGGTCTTGACCCCGCCGCACCGTTGATTTTTAAAAAATGACCATCGGCACACGTTTTTTGAATTTGCGGAGGTGCGGCGGGCGAAATCGCCCGCCCTACAGGGCAACCGGAAACGGCAGCCGAAGGTAAAACAGGTGGTTTTTCTACAGGCTGGCGCGCCGCCGCGGGCGGCGCTTGGTTTTATTTTTTTTGCAAAACCGTATTTTCCCCCTTGACAGCGGCGGGGGTCGGGTGTACAATGTTGACATATGAACAGATGCTCATATGTTTGGAGGTCGCTTATGACACGTTTTCTGTTTTCACCGCGCGCGCTGTGCGCAGCGGACGGCGGCGCGGCGGGCGAAGCGCCGGTGTGCGCGCCGGACTGCCCCGGCAACCCGGACCTGCTGGCAAAGGTCAAGGCCGGGCTGCCCGCCGACGAGGTCCTGTACGACTTGGCCGAGCTTTACCGCGTTTTTGGCGACACGACGCGCATCAAGATCCTGTACGTTCTGTTTGAGAGCGAGCTGTGCGTGAACGACATCGCCGAGGCGCTGGGCGTCTCGCAGAGCGCGGTCAGCCACCAGCTGCGGGTGCTCAAGGCCAGCAAGCTCGTCAAGTTCCGCCGCGACGGCAAGACCATCTACTACAGCCTGGACGACGACCATGTGCGCAGCATCATTGCGCTGGGCATGGATCACGTCGAAGAATAAAACAAAAAGGAGCGCTTCCCCATGCAAAAGAAATTCAACATCGAAGTCGACTGCGCCAACTGCGCCGCCAAGATCGAAAACGCCGTCAGCGCCCTGCCCGGCGTCAACGCCTGCAACGTCAGCTTTATGGCGCAGAAGATGCTGCTGGAGGCCGACGACGCCCAGTTCCAGAGCGTGCTGAAAGCGGCCGTCAAGGCGGCGAAAAAAATCGAGCCCGATTTCGAGATCGAGCTGTAAGCGCATGGCCCGCCGGGGCCTTACCCGGCCCAATGCGGCTTTGCCGCCAAATACTCCCCCTTACATAAAGAGGTGTTTTTGCATGACCAAAAAGCAGAAAAAGACGCTGCGGCGCATCCTGGTTGCCGCGGTTTTGTTCGTGGCGCTCGCCGTCGCCGGGCAGCTGGCGGCGCTGCCGTGGTACGCCTGGCTCGTTTTGTACCTGGTGCCCTATTTCATCATCGGCCACGACGTGCTGCGCAAGGCCGCGCTGGGCGTGATACACGGCGAAGTGTTTGATGAAAACTTCCTGATGGCGGTGGCGACGGTCGGCGCGATGGCGCTGGGCGAATACGGCGAGGGCGTGGCCGTCATGCTGTTCTACCAGGTCGGCGAGCTGTTCCAGAGCTATGCGGTGGGCAAGAGCCGCCGCAGCATCGCCGCGCTGATGGACATCCGCCCCGACAGCGCCAACCTGGAAGCCGCCGACGGCACGGTGCAGACCGTGGACCCCGAGGCCGTGCCGGTGGGCGCGGTCATCGTTGTGCGGCCGGGCGAGAAAGTCCCGCTGGACGGCGTGGTGCTTTCCGGCCAGAGCACGCTGAACACGAGCGCGCTGACCGGCGAGAGCCGCCCGCGCAGCGCCCGCCCGGGCGGCGCGGTGCTCAGCGGCAGCGTCAACGGCGACGGGCTGCTGCGCGTGACGGTCAGCAAGCCGTATGGCCAGTCGACGGTGGCGCGCATCTTGGACCTGGTCGAAAATTCCAGCCTGAAAAAAGCGAAGGCGGAGAACTTCATCACCAAATTTGCCCGCTATTATACGCCTGCCGTCTGCTTTGCGGCGCTGGCGCTGGCCGTGCTGGCGCCGCTGGTTTTGGGCGGCGGCTGGGGCGTGTGGGTCAGCCGCGCGCTGACCTTCCTGGTCATCTCCTGCCCCTGCGCGCTGGTCATCAGCATCCCGCTCTCCTTCTTCGGCGGCATTGGCGGGGCTTCGCGCTGCGGCATCCTCATCAAAGGCGGCAACTATCTGGAAGCGCTGGCCCACACCGATACCGTTGTGTTTGACAAGACCGGCACGCTGACGCAGGGCACCTTCCGCGTCAGCCGCCTGCGCCCGGCCGCAGGCGTGGCCGAAAACGACCTGCTCGAGACCGCCGCGCTGGCCGAGAGCTATTCCTCCCACCCGATCAGCCGGAGCCTGCGCGAAGCGCTGCCCGCCGAACCCGACACCCGCCGCGCCGCCGATGCGCAGGAGATCGCGGGGCGCGGCGTGGCCGCCCGGGTGGACGGCCGCCGCGTGCTGGCCGGCAACGCCAAACTGATGCAGGCCGAAGGCGTCGCCTTTGTGCCGGATGACGGCGTGGGGACCGTCGTGTATGTGGCGCGGGACGGGGCGTTCCTCGGCTCCATCCTCATTGCCGACGAAGTCAAACCGCATGCGGCGGACGCCGTCGCCGCGCTGCGCGGCCAGGGCGTGCGCACCGTGATGCTGACCGGCGACAGCGCCGCCGTGGCCGAGGGCGTAGCCGGGGAGCTGGGCATCGACGACGTGCATGCCGAGCTGCTGCCCGCGGACAAGGTCGCGCGTGTGGAGGAACTGCTGGCGGCGCGCAGCGGCCAAAACGGCAAGCTCGCCTTTGTGGGCGACGGCATCAACGACGCGCCGGTGCTGACCCGCGCCGACATCGGCATCGCGATGGGCGCGCTGGGTTCCGACGCCGCCATCGAGGCCGCCGACGTCGTGCTGATGGACGACGACCCCGCCAAGATCAGCCTGGCGATGCGCATCGCCCGCAAGTGCATGCACATCGTGTATGAGAACATTGTCTTTGCGCTGGCGATCAAGGCGCTGTTTCTGCTGCTGGGCGCGGTGGGCATTGCCAACATGTGGTGGGCCGTGTTCGCCGATGTCGGCGTGATGGTGCTCGCCGTGCTGAACGCCACGCGCATGCTGGCGGTGAAGAGTGTTCGGTGAAAGTTGAGAGTTGATTAAGAGTTTAGAGTTCAGAGTTTAGAGTTTAGATAGGGTGGATCGCCGCCCTGCGGGGCGGCTCGGAAAATCAGTTGGAAAGTTTGCGCGGGTCCTGTAAGAAAGCATTATTTTTGCGGTTTGGCTTTCTTATGGGGCCCGCGCTTTTTATTGTATTGGGCAGCGTTTGTCTTGTGTTGCAGAGCGCGCGTTTATGCACGCTGCAGCGGGGCGGGGCGGGATGAGGGCATCCCGCCCTACGGTCGTTTCATAGGTTTCGCATATACCGGGAAAGCCGCGTGTTTCCGGTGCGAGGAACGCCATGTAGGGGCGGATTCGATATCCGCCCGGGGCGTTCGCGGCGGCGCGGGGGGTGCGGGACGATGCGAGCATCGTCCCCTACAGGGGTTTGTTATAACGCGGAGGTTGTGCTTTCCCGGTCGGCCGCAGGCCCGCCGTTGGTCGTAGGGGAGGGATTTATCCCTCCCGCGGGTGTTCGCGGCGGCGCGGGGTGCGGCGGGATGAGGGCATCCCGCCCTACGGTCGTTTTATAGGTTCCGCATATACCGGGAAATCCGCGTGTTTCCGGCGCGAGGAACGCCATGTAGGGGGCGGATTCGATATCCGCCCGGGGCGTTTGCGGCGGCGCGGGCCGGGCCGATATGGAATCGGCCCCTACAGGGGTTTGTTATCGCACAGGGTTTGCGGTTTCCCGGTTGGCCGCGGGCCTCGTCTCAACTCCCAACTCTAAAAACTCTGAACTCTAAACTCTAAACTCTGAACTCTAAAGAAAAGGCCACCCCATGTTGTCCGTCATGGGGTGGCCTTGGGTTTGCGGGCGGGTCGGGGGCGCCTGCCCGCGGGAATGTTGAAGCGTCAGGCCGCGGCCTGCGGTTCGAGGCCGAACCATTCGCAGATGGCCTCGTAATACAGCCCGGCCGCGCGGGCGCAGCCGTCCTCGTCGCCCAGCAGGTCGACATCGGCGCTGTTGGTCAAAAAGCACTGCTCGGACAGCACCGCCGGGCACTGGGCGTATTCCAGCACGCCGAAGGTGGGGTCGTCGTACACCGTCTCGTCGATGGATTCGACCAGCACCTTGTTGTCGTCATCGTCGTAATATATGTAGCGCACGCCGTTTGTGCCGCGCAGGCGCTGGCCCAGCGCGCTGAAGCGTTCGGTCAGCAGGCCCGCAAAGCGCAGGCTTTCCTCGTGCTGGTTGCGGCCGGGCGGGATGGCGTAGCACTCATAGCCCGAAGCGCCGTACACCGTGTCCGAATTGCCGTGGATGGACAGCAGCAGCGCCGCGCCCTGTGCCGCCGCGCGCTTGGCGCGCTCGCTGGGCATGATGCGCTCGACCTCGGGGTTCTGGCTCTCGTCCTCGCTGATGGTCAAAAACGGGCGCAGGCGGCCGTCCTGCTCCAGCAGCGCGTACAGTTCGTTGGCGGTGCGCCAGGTCATCTCATGTTCGCCGAAGCCGGGGCCCTCGCTGCCGCGGTCGACGCCGCCGTGGCCGGGGTCGATCGCGACGACCGGGCGGGCGTCCGGCGTGGGGGTGGGGGCTGCGGCGGGCGCGGGGGCTGCGCGCGCGGGTTCTTCCGGGGCGCGCGGCAGGCCGTTGAGCAGCAGGGCCGCGACGGCCAGCACCAGCGCCAGCACCACCATGACGCCCAGGCCGCGCCCCCAGCGCTGGCGGCGGCGGTGGCGGCGCATGGCGTACCAGTCCTGCCCGGGGCGGCGCGGCGGCGCACCACGCCGGGGCGGCGGGGCCGGGCGGCGCGGCGGCGGGGCCGAACGGCGGGGCGGCGCGCTGCGCCGGTGTGTCTGGCTGCGGTGGTATGGAATCCGGCTCTGCGGCGGATATTGGGACAATGCGGTTCACCTGCCTCCTTGGGCGTTTGCACGAAAGAGAGTCTCCCCTCTTTCTGCGCGAGTTTGGTTGGGGTGCATTTGCTTGATTGGATACACCCCAGTATAGGCGCGAATTGTGTCGGAGTTGTTTCTGCCCGGCCGTGCGGCGGGCAATTTTCGCCAAATTTGGCGGGCGTTAACGGGCGTTTTGCCGAATTTGCGGTTATTGTGCCGGTTTTTGTGCCCCGGGGCGGCCGGTTTGTGTTTCCCCTCACCCTATAAGACGCCGCAAACGGGCAAAATGTTACAGAAACTTTCCCTTTTCAGCAAAAATGCCGCTGCAAAGACGGCAAAACCGGTCATTTTGTTGGTTTTATTTCCAAATATTGACAATACATCCAAAACGATGTATACTATCCACAAGAAGTTGCGCAGAAGGCGCGCTTCCCCCACCCGGTGTTGCGTCCGCCTTGGCGCGCGCCGTCCACCATCCTTCTAATGAAAAGGGACTGATAACATGAAATCGACAGGTATTATCCGCAACGTTGATCCGCTGGGCCGCCTTGTGCTGCCCAAAGACCTGCGCAACCAGTTTGGCATCACGCCGCAGACCCCGCTGGAAATTTTGACCGAGGGCGACTGCATCACGCTGCGCAAGTACCGCCCGGCCGGCTGCTGCGATTTCTGCGGCGAAGTGGCCGAGGACGCCGTGGAGTTCCGCGGCAAGCACATCTGCGGCGCCTGCCGCCGCGCGCTGGCCGAGCTGTAAGCCCGGGCAGCAAAACGCCCCGCAGGCTGCCCTGCGGGGCGCGGCGCACGGCTTTTACAGCACCTGCTGCCGCACGGTTTCCTCGCTGTTTTTGACAAGGTTCATCAGGCTGGTGGCGTGGCGCGGGTATTCCTGCGCGAGCGTCTCGGTGGTCATGGCGAACACGGCCGGGTCGGGGGCGGGGCCGCCCTCATCCTCCCCGGCCAGCACGGCGGCCAGGCGGCCTTTTTCGGCGGCCATGGCCGCTTCGGCCGCATGGGGCCAGCGCGCCGGGCTGATGCGGAACAGGCTGGCCACATTTTTGGGCGCGGCCTGGTACAGCTGGCGGAACATGGCGTAGACCGCCAGCATCAGATAATCGCTGACCGCCGTGACCACCCGCTTGTCGCGGCAGTGGGCGAGCTTGTCATACAAAATTTCCAGCGAATTGGCGATGAGTTTTTTGTACATGGTGGGCAGCACGCTGCCGCGCCACGCGCTGCCCGCGGTGGCGCTGTCCTCCGGCAGGTCTTCGACCGTGATGGTCTGGCCGCTGCGCTCGGCGCTGCGGCCGAGCAGATAGTCGCAGGAGACGCCGTAGTAATCGGCCACCTGCACCACAAACTCGAGCCCGCATTCCCGGATGCCTTTTTCGTAATGGGAAAGCTGGGCCTGGCTGATGCCCAGGTCCGCCGCCGCTTTCTTTTGGGTGATGCCGCGCTCCTTGCGCAGCAGGGTGATGATGCGGTTGAATTCCATCGCCATTGATCTTGCCGTCCTTCACACGTTCGGTCCGCCCGGCCGGGCGCGACCCATTACATAGTGTTGATTATATCTGCAAAAAAACGCTTTGTAAAGACCAATTCCGACGGTTTTTTCGCCCTGTTTTGCATCATTTTGCCCGCCGCCGCCCCCTGCAACAAGATATGGCAGCGCAGCCGGGGCAAGGCTTGCAAATATTGTGCCCCAAAATTTACCGGTGGTACGGCAAAGCCAAAATTGTAACCAAATTGTCATGCATTTTTGCCGGGTAGGGCGGCCGCGCCCGGCGCAAGGAGGATGTCCATTGCAGTATTTCAAGCTCCACCTGATCCGCCACGGCCTGACCCGGGGCAACCTGGAAGGCCGCTACATCGGCGGCGGCACCGACCTGCCGCTGTGTAGCGAAGGCCGCGCCCAGCTGCAGGCCCTGACCGAACAGTTCGCCTACCCGGCGGCCGGGGTGGTGTTCACCTCGCCGCTGCTGCGCGCCGTGCAGACGGCTGAGATCCTGTACCCGGGCGTGCGCACCATCGAACTGCAGGACCTGCGCGAGATGAACTTCGGCGTGTTTGAGGGCCGCACGGTGGCCGAGCTGGCCAAAGACCCGGCGTTTGCGGCCTGGATGGACCCGGCGAGCGAGACGGTGCCCACAGGGGCCGAAAGCCGCGCCGCCTTTGCCGCGCGCACGGGCGGCCTGCTGATGAAGCTGTTTGAGTTCATGATCAAGAGCCATATACAGGAGGCCGCCTGCATCACGCACGGCGGGGTCATCATGAACATGCTGGCCCGCCACGCCCTGCCCCAGCGCCGCCCCGAGGACTGGATGACCGACCCGGGCTGCGGGTACAGCCTGCGGCTGGACACCGCGATGTGGATGCGCGACCACCTGGCCGAAGCCTACGACATAGCGCCGCACGGCTATCTGGACGGTGTGGAGGAAGAAGGGTAATTTTGACGCGACGCGAGACCCCAGGGGAGGGCCATGGCCCTCCCCTACGGCCAACGGCAGGCCCGCCGCCAACCGGGAAACTACAGCCTGCGCGTTATAACAAACCCATGAACCCATGTAGGATATAAGACATAAGAAACCGCGCCGTTTCCCCGGTGCACAAAACCGCCGCCCCTGCTGGCAGGGGCGGCGGTTTTCTTTTACCATACTTTAATTTGTGCTTTATTCCGCGGCGGGTTCTTCCGCGGGCGGGTTTTCTCCACCTTCGGCCGGGGGCTCTTCTCCCCCGCTTTCCGCGGGCGGGGCCTCCTCGCCTTCGGCCGGGGGCACCAGCGCGTCGTAGGCGGCCTGGGCTTCGGCCACGGCGGTGTCGGCGGCTGCCTTGCGCTCCGCGGCGGCCGTATCGTCGGCGGGGTCCTCGGTTTCGGCGGCGTCGGCGACAGCCTGCTCGGCCTCCGCCTGTTCGGCCAGGGCGGCCAGCAGGGCGTTTTCGGCGTCCTGCACCTGCTGGGCGGCGGCCGCGGCCTCGTCGGACACAGCGCTGTCCAGCAGCGGCATACGCTCGGGCAGCGTCTGCGCCGCGCCCTCGGCGTCGGTGACGGTCACGCTCTGGCCGTAGTGGCCGCCATAGACAGCCAGGAAGGTCTTGCCCGGGTTGACGTCCAGCGTCGCGCCGTCCACGGTGGTCAGGGCCAGCGGCGCGGCCGCGTCGCCCTTGGTCCAGCGGATCTCCTGCCACGCGCCGTCGGTCAGGTAGAGGCCGGTCCCGCCGGAAAGGTCATACTGGCGGGTGTAGCCGTCGTCCTTGACGCCGCTGGAGGCGTAGAGCACGAACACATTTTTGAAGGACACGCGCGCGCCGTTGTCGGCGTCGGTCGTGGCGGAGCCGTCGGCGTTGTTCTTCTCATACAGGCCGGTTTCGGCGTTGTAGAACAGCTGCTCGGTGGTGTAGACCGAGAAAGCGATCGAGATTTCGGTGGCGTTGAAGGTCTCGGGCGCTTTGCGCTGCGCAAAGTGGAACAGGGGCATATTGGCCCCGGCCGTGTCGGTCTCGTACATCGCAAGCCCGGCGTTGATGAGGTCGCTGCTTGTATACCAGCAGTTTTCCTCGCGGTAGCCGCCGGCGTAGCGGTCGGCGTCAAACTGGAAGGCCGCCGTGCCGGTGTGCAGGCCGTCGACATCCTGGTACGCGAGCAGGTTGAGCAGGTTGGAGGCGTAGCCGTTTTTGCCGATGTGCACCGGCACCGCGTTGAGCGGCAGCGTGAACTGCAGCCCCAGATCACGCGCAGCGCCGACAGGGCCGATCTTGCCCAGGCCGTCCGCTTTGGCAAACACGGCCACCATCGCCGGGTCGTAGCCTTCGGACACGCCCTCGATCACAAGGTCGGCGGCGGACAGGCCCCAGTAGGGGGCCGCGCCCTCGCCGCTGCGCAGCGCAACGGCCACGGGGCGGCGGTTGGTGTAATCTTCGCCGGTCTCTTCGCCGGTCAGCGGGTTGGTGGTGACAGCCGGGGTCGGGGTGGGTTCCGGCGTGGGCGGCGGGGTGGGGGCGGCGGTCGGCGCAGGCGACGCCGCGGGCGCGGTGCCCGCGCCGGGCAGGCTGCAGCCCGCCAGCAGCGCCGCCGCCAGCAGCGCCGCCGCCAGCAGCGCCGCGGCAAGGCGGATGCGTAGTTTCATGGCATACCTCAAAAAAGCGAACCGGATAAAGGCAAGGCGCACGGCGCGCCCGTGGGGCAGCGGCTGTGCGCCTTGCGGAAGATCATTGCGTCAAACCGGGCGCGCCGTCACACGTCGGCGTTCGGGGCCTCGGCCTCGGCGGTGGCGGCGTCGCTGGCGGCCAGGTCGTGGTCGGCCAGCAGGCCGGTCTCATAGTTGATGGCCTCGTCCACATCCACCACGGCGACATAGCTCTTGCCCAGGTTGATCTCGAGCGGGATGTCGCTGCACTTGCCGTCCTCGGTCAGATAGTACAGGCGCAGGGCTTCCAGCGGGGTGCCCTTCTGCCAGTAGATGCGCTCGGTCTTGCCGCCGTAGCTGTAATAGCCGATACCGCCGTTGCCGTAGTCGACATACTGCAGGTCCTTGGCTTCGTGGCCGGGGTAGACATGGATATCGGTGAACAGCACGACGACGTTGGGGAAGGTCAGCGTCACACCGTTGCCTTCATCGACGGTATCGCGCCAGGAGCCGTCGTTGGAATAGTACTGCTGCATCTTGTAGCTGTTGGCGGCCGCGTCGTACAGCATGCGGGTCTTGTAGCTGGAGGAGTGGGTGATCTCGACATACTCGCCGTCGGTGACGACCGGGCCGTAGTTTTCCAGCGTGTAGGCGCTGTCCAGGCTGTTGGACAGGTCGCGCACCGGGTTCTCCTGGCGGTAATCGACAAAGTTGAAGAAGGTGGAGTTGTAGTCGCGGTTCATATCGACGTTCTCATCGTCGATATATTTCTGGATGTTTTCGCCGCTGGTGTACATCGTGTGCTCGATGGGCAGGCCGGAGTTGTAGGTCTCGCCGAGCCAGTTGGCGCGGTTGTAGTCGCGGTAGCCGTAGGCGCCGTCGTTGTTGTTGAGCGTGCCGTAGTCATAGTCGCGGGCATACTGCTCCATAACGATACTCTGGCCTTCGTGGATATACAACCCCTGCCAGGGCAGGATGAGCTGGAAGAACTGGTCGCGGCCGGAGCGCACGGGGCCGATCTCCTGGATGTCATGGTAGTCGTTATACACAGCCATGAAGCGGGTGATGCCGCCTTCGACCTTGATCTCGAACAGCATCTGCGCCGCCGAAAGACCGCGCTGCGGGCGCGCGCGCGTGATGTTGTTAACCATCACGGCGGTGATGCGCTGGCCGGCCGGATAGTCGGCGTCGCGGGCCTCGCCGGTCAGGGCGTTGGCCTCGTAGGGCGGCAGGGTCGGGGTCGGGACCGGGGTGGGTTCCGCCTGGGTCGGAGCATCCGGCGAGGAGGGCTGGATGCCCTCGTCTTTGGCGCAGGACGCCAGCATCACGCCCGCCGTCAGCACAGACAGCACGCAGAGCAGAAAACGCTTCATAGCTTAATCCTCTTTTCCTGTTTTGGTGGGGATGGGAAAATGCGCCGCACGCACGCTGAACGCGCAGGCGGGCGCCTACTTTTTTTATTCTACCTGCTTTTGCCGTTTTTGTAAAGCCGCCCGGCAATTTTTTACAACCCCCGCGCCCAAACCCCGGCGAAAACCACAGAAAAGCCTTGTATGCAGCGGGCAGATTTGTTACAATAGTAAGGTCAACGTTTTCTGCCCCGGCGGGCAGCTTCCACTGCAAAGGAGAGAATGATCGCTATGTCCTTATTTTCCAATATGATGGGCTTTGGCCGCCCCGGCCCCGGCGTTCGGCCGGACGAACCGCGCAAGAAAGGCATGTTGCGCCTGCTGGAGATTTTGAGCCGCGATATGTGGAGCTTTTTCCGGGCCGGCTTCCTGGCGCTGGTCAGCTTTATCCCGTTTATGGTGCTGGTCATGCTGGCCATCGACACCCGCGCGCTGATTTTTGTGCTGGCGGCGGGGCTGATCGGCGGGCCGCTGGCGATGCCGCAGATCGTCGGCCTGGCCGACACGGTGCTGCGCAGCCTGCGCGATGAGCCGGGCTACTGGTGGGTGACGTACCGCCGCGCCTGGAAGCGCAACCTGAAAGCCTGCTTGGTGCCGGGGATTTTGTGCGGGCTGCTGCTGGCGATGCAGGTGTTCCTGTTCTTTATCCTGCTGGAAACGGGCACGTCTTCGCCGTCCTGGGTCGCCACCATCGTCGGCTTTTTCATCACGCTGGGGCTGACGTTCTACATCGTGCCGCAGCTGGCGCTGGTGGACCTGCCGCTGCTGGGCATTTTGAAAAACTCGCTGCTGCTGTTCATCGCCTACTTCCCGCGCACGCTGGGCTCCATGCTGGTGATGGGCGGCTACTGGGCGCTCTACCTGCTGTTTTATCCGCTCTCGCCGCTGGTGCTGGTCGTGACCAACTTCTGGCTGCCGGTCAGCATCACGCTGCTGATCCTGTATATCCCGCTGGACAAGAGCTTCCACATTGAGGAGAACATCAAGAAGATCCGCGAAGACCAGATGCGCGGCGTCGTCGCCGCGCAGGAGGACGCCGCGGAGTAACCCGAAACCGGACAAAACAGCCAAAATCCCCCGGCCTGTGCACAGGCCGGGGGATTTTCTGCGCGGCGTCGGCTGCAGGCGGGATGGATTTGTCTTGTTTTTACGAATAAATTTTATATTTCGGGCAAACCGGGGGATTGCGGCGGCGCAGAGCCCTGCGGGACGATGCAAGCATCGCCCCCTACACAGGTATATGGTATCATGGGGGTTGCCTTTTCCCGTTCGGCCGCAATATGGATTCCGGTTCGCAGGGGAGGGCCATGGCCCTCCCGCGGGTGTTCGCGGCGACGCAGGGGTCCGGCGGGATGAGGGCATTCCGCCCTACGGTCGTTCTGTATGTACCGCACCACCCGGGAAATTCAAGCATTTCCGGCGCGAGAAACCTGTGTAGGGGCGGATTCCATATCCGCCCGGGGTGTGAACCGGGCCGATATAGAATCGGCCCCCGCACGGAAACCACAACCGCCTCTCTCCGGCAAACAGCAAGCCCTCCGGCCTGTACAGGCCGGAGGGCTTGCTGTTTCATGAAACGGTATAAAACGCCGTGCGGCTGCCGCAAAAAGCGGCTTTTGCGCTTACAGGCACCACAGCGGGCGGGAGGTATCCTCCGCGGCGGCGAAGGGGCCGGGCAGGACGCGCAGGCCGCGGTGCTCGCCGAGGTAGTCCTCGTCGAAGGTGATCATGCTGCCGTCGGGGTTCTCAAAGCGCTCCTCCGGTTCAAAGGCGCAGCCGAGGGTATCGCTGTCCACCATGTCGGCGGCAAAATCGCCAAGGTACTGGTACAGGTCGGTCACGAGCACCGGGCGGCCGTCGCGCTCCTCGAGCTCGACCTTGACCGTGTGCTCACTGTCGACGAGCGGCTTGTCCTCATGCTTCCAGGCGCGCGCGCCGTTGAAGTAGGCGTTGCCGTGGCACCAGACCGGCAGCTTGTGGTCGTGCGCAGGCGCGAGACCGGCCATATCCGGGGTGTCGTTGTCCATGTCGAACATCGCGATCCACTCGTCGTAGGTCGGGTAGTCGTCCATGACATGGGTGCCGACTTCGCGGTTCTCCTCGTCCGCGCCCTCCGAGCTGTCGCGCAGGGCGACGAAGGGCTTGGCGGGCCACTTCTGCACAAAGATGTTGTTGTAGAAGCGGTCGTCGCCGTGCAGGATGGTCATGAAGCCCATGACCTCGGTGCGGTGCGCGATGTGGTAGGGGGTGTAGCGGGTGGTGGTGCCGCCGCCGACGCTGGTCAGCGCGCCGCAGATCAGGTTGTGCACCATCGCCACGCCCTCGGTGGCCAGGCGCAGCGTCGCGTCGGACAGCAGGATGTTGTTGTCGATCAGCGTCGGGCCATGGCCGACTTCGACAAAGATATCCTGGCTCATCATGCCGCCCTTGAGCTGCTTGGCGAACTCCGGCTTCTGGTTGTCGTGCAGCAGGTTCTGGGTGATGCGGGTGCCCTGGGCCTCCCAGTCGCACCAGATGCCCATGGTGCAGTGGTGGATGTGGTTGCGGCGGAAGGTGACGTCGATGGCGGCGTGCATCTTGATGCCCGCGATCTCGGCGCCGCCGAGCTCCATCATGTTGTTGATGTGGTGGATGTGGTTGTCCTCGATGAGCGAGAACACGCCGCCCATGCGGCCGATGATGCCGCCCTGCTCGCAGTGGTGGATGTTGCAGCGGCGGATGATGTGGCTGCCGACCTTCTCCTTCAGCCAGCCGTGGTACTGGCCGCGGCAGACGGCGTCGCGCTCCATCTGCGTGGGGCTCTTGACATGCTTGAAGGTGAAGTAGTGGTCGTTGTCCGGGTCGCAGTATTTGCCGACCGAGATGCCCGCGCACTTGCTGTTGGAGATCTCGCAGTCCTCAATGATCCAGCCCTTGGACCAGTGGGGGCCGATCATGCCGTCCTGATAGGCGGCGGGCGGGGCCCAGGTGGTGGCGGCCTTCTCGATGCGGAAGCCGCTGACCGTGATGTAGCCGATGCCGGTCTGCTGCGGCATGAAGCATTCGCGGCGGACGTTGATCTCGACCTTCTCGGCGTTGGGGTTCTTGCCCTGGAAGTTCGCATAGATCACGGTCTCGCCGCCGTCCTGCTCGGCGTACCACTTGTAGACGGAGGCTTCCGGCTCCCAGGAGCACTCGTACACTTCGCCCTTCACGCACTCTTCGACGCTGGCGGCCTCGTACAGCATTTTATCGTTGAGATAGACCGCGCCGGTGTGCTTGCTGCGCCCGGCAAAATACCAGTCGCCGTAGACATAGGTCGTGTAGGGGTTGTAGGAACCGAACACGCCGTTGGGGATGCGGCAGACCCAGACATTGCCCTGGTAGGGCTGCCAGTTCTTGACTTCCTCGGCGCCGGTGATGACGGCGCCCAGCGGTTCGACGCTGCGGTAGGTGATGCGGGCATCCTCGGTACCGGCATGGTGCGGGTCGACGTATTCGCGGTACACGCCGGGGGCGACGAGGACTTCGTCGCCGGGCTGCGCCACGCAGGCCGCCTGCTGGATGCGCTTGAACGGCCGCTCTTTGCTGCCGTCGCCGGTGCGGGGCGCTTTGGCGTCTACATAATACTGCATCTGGTGTTCCTCCTTGTGAGGGCCGCGGGGGGCCGCGGTCTTGTTTTGTTGTTTTTCGTACCCCATCCTACAGGATTTTTCCGCCTGCGTCAAGACGCAAAAATGCCCCGATGCGCGGCACCGGGGACATGGTTTTTTGTGCAGTTTTTTGCGGGGCGGCCGCCGCCTTATTTGGCGTACTCGGTCGCGCGGCTTTCGCGGATGACGCTGACTTTGATCTGGCCGGGGTAGTCGAGCTCGTCCTCGATCTTTTTGGCGATGCTACGCGCAAGCAGGATAACCTGATCGTCGCCGATCTTCTCCGGCTGGACCAGGATGCGCACCTCGCGCCCGGCCTGCACGGCGTAAGCGCTGTCGACGCCGTCAAAGCCGTTGCACAGGCTTTCCAGCGTTTCCAGGCGCTTGATGTAGCTCTCCATATTTTCGCGGCGGGCGCCGGGGCGGGCCGCGCTGATGGCGTCGGCCGCCATGATGATGAAGGCCAGCGTGCTCTTGGGCTCGATGTCGCCGTGGTGTGCCTCGATGGCGTGGATGACGGCGGGGTTCTCGCGGTATTTCTTGCAGATGTCAACGCCGATCTGCACATGGCTGCCCTCGATCTCATGGTCAAGCGCCTTGCCGATGTCATGCAGCAGGCCCGCACGGCGCGCCTGCTGGACGTTGACGCCCAGCTCCCCGGCCATGAGCCCGGCCAGCCAGGCGACTTCCAGGCTGTGGGCCAGCACGTTCTGGCCGTAGGAGGTGCGGTACTTCAGCCGCCCGATCAGCTTGACGAGATCGGGGTGCAGGCTGTGGATGCCCAGGTCCATGACGGCTTTTTCGCCCTCGCGCTTCATCTGCAGCTCGAGCTCGCGGCGGCACTTGTCCACCGTTTCCTCGATGCGGGCGGGGTGGATGCGGCCGTCCGCGATCAGGCGCTCCAGCGCCAAGCGGGCGACCTCGCGGCGGGTCTGGTCAAAGCTCGACAGCGTGATGGCCTCGGGCGTGTCGTCAATGATGAGGTCGCAGCCGGTGGCGGTCTCCAGCGCGCGGATGTTGCGGCCTTCGCGGCCGATGATGCGGCCCTTCATCTCATCCGAGGGCAGCGGCACGACGCTGACGGTGGCTTCGCTGGTGGCGTCGGCCGCGCAGCGGGCGATGGCCTGGCCGATCACCTCGCGGGCGATGGTGTCGCATTCGTCCTTCATGTTGGCCTGATAGGCGGCCACGCGCATGGCTTTTTCGTGGGTCAGCTCGTCGTCGATCTGCTTGAGCAGCACGGCGCGGGCGTCCTCCTGCGACATGGCGGCGATGGCTTCGAGCTTTTCGACCTGGCGCAGCTTGAGCTGTTCCAGCTCGTCCAGGCGGGCTTCAACGAGCTCCGCGCGCTTTTTGAGGTCCTCCTCCTTGCGCTCCATGGTGGCGGTGCGCTTGTCCAGCGCCTCCTCCTTCTGGTCCATGCGGCGCTCCTGGCGGCTGATCTCGGAACGGCGGTCCTTGATCTCCTTGTCGGCCTCCGCTTTCAGGCGGAAGGCTTCGTCCTTGGCTTCAACGATGGTCTCTTTGCGTTTTTGTTCGGCTGATTTGATCGCGTCGTTGACGATCCGCTTGGCTTCCTCCTCCGCAGAGCCGAGCTTGGCTTCGGCTGTGCGCTTGCGGTAGGCCGCGCCCAGATAAAAGCACAGCACCCCCACAACGGCGGCAACGACGACGACCACCAGCACCGTGACGATGATGGCGGGATCGAGCATGTTTGTCAACTCCTCAAACTAAAATAGCATCTGAGGCGCTGCCGGGTGGGGGCGTTCGATTATTCGATACTTCGTATGTTTTGGTTTTCCGCCGCACAAAGCGGCGCGCGGCATACCAAAGACCCGCGCCTTTGCACGCATGCGGCGGCACAGCAAAGCACCCGCGCACAGCGGGCCTGCCGGGATAAAACCAAAGAAACAGCGCGCGCGGCGCAGCCGCGCACGAGAAACCAAATAAAACGGGCGCCCGCCCTGGCGGCGGCCCCCCGGCAAAGCGAAGGCGCGCAGACCGCGCGGCCCCTTTGCCGCTTGTATACTATTTATAGTTTATCTATATTTTTGTTGCTTGTCAAGAAAATGTTCGCCCGCCGCCCCGCCGCCGCACAGCCAGTGAAAAAGCCGCCGCAGGCGGCGGGCCTGCGGCGGCAAACAGAGCTTTGCTTTTCCGGGGTTTGCGGGCGTTAAGACAAAAACGGGGTGGTGACGGCGGCAATGCCGGCTTCGCCCCAAACGCCGCGGCGCGAACCGGCGGGGCGGGGCAGGCGGCGGATGCCGCGCACGGTGGCGGCGCCGCCCTCCAGGCAGGCGACGGCGGCCGCGATGGCGGCGACGACCTCCGCCGGGACGCCGGTTTCCACAACGGGGGCCCGGGGCGCGGGGGCCGGGGCGGCCTTGGCGGCCGCGGCGGGGGCATGCCGTTCTTCCGGCACGGACGCCGCGGGCTGCGGGGCGTTCATCTTGCTTTCAAGCAGCGCGATCAGCGCGACGGCCACCGCCATCCCGACGACCAGGATCAGCAGGCCGACCGAATCATTCATCGCCAGCAGTTGGAACTCCATGGGTACATCCTCCTTAACGAAGTCAGCCGGGCCACACCGCCCAGCCTGTTTTTCACTTAGATGTATTATACCACAAAGCGCCCGCGTTGGGTAGAGGGGCGGGAGAGTTTTTTGTGCGTTGTGGGGACGCAGGGGAGGAGGGGGAAAATTAGGAATGAGGAATTAGGAATTAGGAATTGGGGTG
>DWXD01000019.1 GCA_019119365.1 Candidatus Gemmiger stercoripullorum
CCCGAGATGGTTTGCGGGATACCCCGCGCCAACCTGGAGCAGTTTGCACGGTTCATTTGTCCATACATTGAGGAATACTTTGCAGATGAGAAAAATATGGCCGAATATCAAAAGCTAAAAGCGAGCGGGAAACTTTCACAGAATTCTCACACTTTTAATGCCCAGAAAGCGGTTACCGATCAGATGCCTGACTTTGTTGTCGTAAAGTTCCGCTAAGTTTCACAGAATTTTCACAGATTTTTGCCTCAAAAGGCTCGCATTTTCACCGCATTACCATCGCACATAGCCTGCACGGTCGCCGCACAGGCGATGCGGGTACACAAAAAGCCGGGACGGACGCTTCCAAACGAGAAGTCGTCCGTCCCGGCTTTTTGCCGTATCATCAAAGAAAATGCAGTATAAAAAGCAATTATCCGAACCCAGAAAACTGAGTTCGGATAAGGCTGTTGTGGTGCGCCGGAAGAGACTCGAACTCCCGACCTTCTGATTCGTAGTCAGACACTCTATCCAGCTGAGCTACCGGCGCAGGTCGCGGTGTATGTATTATAATAGCACCGGGGCGGGCGCGTGTCAAGGGTTTTGTAAAAAATATTTTGTTTTTTGCGCAGGCGCAGGCAGCGGGCGGCGGCTTTGCGCGCTGCAGCGCGCAAAGTGCAAGGCACGGGGGCCGTGGAGGGCAACGCGGGGCTAGCGGGCGGGGGCGTCCGGCGCAGGCGCGGCGGTTTCGGTCAGCGGCTGCGCTTCCTCTTCCGCCGGGGCGGATACTGCGTTACCCCCTCCCATTTTTCATATCATCGCGCTTTTTGTGCGGGCGTTCCGGGCCGGGGTGCGGCGCGCGCAGGCTGTAGGCCAGCAGGTAGCCGTCGTGGGCCGGGCGGCGGTAAAATTCGGCGCGCACGCGTTCCATCGGGCTGGCGCCCTCGCAGGCGGGCGCTTCCAGCAGCAGCACAAAGCGGTTTTCGCTGTAGCGCGCGGCCACGTCGCTGCTGCGCAGCGTGCACAGCAGAACGTCCTCCATGACCTGCATGACCGCCGCGGTGCGCCCGGCGGCCGGGCGCGGCACCGGCGGCAGCAGGCTGGCCGTGACCAGCAGCAGCGGGGTGTCGCTGCGGGCGGCGGCGCGCATGCGCACGCGGCTGATGGCGCAGAAGGTATCGTAGCTGCACAGGTACGCCCCGACGCCGTCATCCTCCAGAATGCGCTGTTCGATGCGGTCCAGGTCGTTCTGCATGCCGGTCTGCGCCGCGCACAGGCGGCTGTATGCGGCGGCCAGCGCGCCGGGGGTGTGCGCCCCGACGTGCAGGCAGCCGGCCTGTTCGCCTGTGCGTGCGAGTTCTTCGGCCTCCTGCATGCGGCCCTGCGCCTGCAGCGCCAGGGCCCCTTCCAGGTACAGGCGTTCGTCGGCGGCGTCCTGCTGCAGGCCGCGGCGGCACAGCGCAGCCAGGGCGGCCGGGTCGCCCCGGTGCTTGCAGCGCTCGATCTGGTGGTACAGCGCCGCCTTATACTGCGCATACAGTTCGATCTGACGGCGCTCGACCCAGGTCTCCCCGGCTGAATCCGGCAGCAGGCGGCCGCGGTACAGCATCACGATGGCCTGCTCCATGCCGTCGCGCGCCACGCCCTCCGGCGCGGCGGCGGCCTGCGCGGCCAGGCGTTCGAGTTCATACACATCGACAAAGCAGGCCAGCGCCGGGTTCCAGCGGTAGCAGCCGCGGGTGGTCTCGAGCCAGCTGTCCAGCGCGCCGCCTTCCAGCGCCGCCAGGCGGCGCAGCCGGTGCATCACGGCGCGCAGCGAGGCTTCGGCGTTGGAGGCGTTTCCCCAGAACTGCGCGGCCAGTTCGGCGTGGGGCACCGCGCGGGCGCGGTTGAGCAGCAGATACTGCAATACCTGCTGCAGTTTGCGGGACTGTGCCATGCCCTGCAAGGCAGGGCGGCCGTCGGTGCAGACGGAAAAGCCGCCCAGCATGCGGATCTCGATTTTTGGCTGCGGCATAAGCGCCTCCTGTCTCTCATTTCGGATTTATTTATATCATTTATACAGTTTGTATAACATTTCTGCCGTTATTCGGCGGTATCGCGCCCCGGCGCGGCGTCCTGTGCGGTGAGCAGCCGCGGGCGGTTGGGGGTATCCAGCACGGTGCGGCGGGTGTACAGCGGCTGTTCGCTGCCCGCCCGGCTGACAGAGACTTCCACCGCCAGCGCGGTCACGCAGGTTTCGCCCGCCGCGCCGGGGGCCGTGCTCTGCACCGCAAAGCGCAGCGCCACCGCATCGCCCATATAAAACCCACCGGCAAAAGCGTCGGCGTAGCCATCGGCCACATAGCCACCGGGGCCGTGGTAAACATAGCTGTCCCCCTGCCCCGGTTCGGAGACCGCCGCATAATAGCGCCGGTGCAGCGTACCGGCCGCCTGTTCGGGCACGCTGCCGCCCTGCGGCAGCGCTGTCTGCGGCACAGCGCCCGCGTCCAACAGCAGGAAATAGCCGCCCGGGATGCCGAACTCCAGCGCGGCGCCGCTGCGCCCTTCCGGGTCAGCCGCCGGGGCGAACACCTGCCCGGCTTCCCCGGCTGTCTGCGCGGCGTCGGCCAGGCGCAGCGTACCCCGGGCCTGCAAAAGATCGCCGCGCAGCTCTTCCACAATGGTATCGGCGATCATCTGCGCGCCGGAAACGGCCTGGATGCGCGCATACTGCACGGCAAACGGGTGCACGAGCGCCGCCGCCAGCGCGCACAGCGCCCCGAGCAGCGCCAGGCAGACGAGCAGCTCGACCAGCGTTGCGCCGCCGCGGCGCTGCAAAACGGGCGGGCGGTTCACTGTGCGGGGACGGCGAAGCGGTGGAAGGTATAGCGCCTGTCCCCCTCCGCTTCTTCCGGGGCAGTGACCGTCTCGCGCCGGACATCCTCGACCGTGAAAGCCGCCGCCCCGTCCGGGCCCCGGAACACATACGCGGCGCTGCCGTCCGGCACAGCGGGCGGCGCGCCGGACGGCGGGCGCAGCGCCGTGATGCAGGCGTCGGCCGCGGCGCGGGTATCCGCCGCGCGCTGCTGCAGCGCTGCGGCCGTATGCAGCGACGCGGCAAACCCAGAAATGAACAACAGCAGCAGCGCGAACGCCGTCAGAACTTCGACAAGCGTCTCCCCGCGGCGGCTGCGCAGGGCGGCGCGGCAGCGGTGCACCATGGTCAGCTTCCCCCTTTTTCAAGATTCACATACCGGCTGTCCGCCGCGGCGGCGGACGGTTCGCCATTGGCTTCGACCTGCCCGCGGTCCGGCAGGGTCTGCGCGGTCAGGGCAGGCGGGCCCAGCATCTGCGGGTCCGAAAGCGGATAGAATTCCAGCGTGCCCGCACGGCGGCCATACGCCTGCCCGGCGACCGTATACGCCACCCGGCACACCACGCGGCGCTCATACCGCTGCGTGTAGGAAAACGCCGCGCCGCTGACGGCGGCGTTCACCGTGACGGTGATCTCATAATCGGCCAGCTCGGCCGCCGTATGCTCGAAAGCGTCCATCTGCGCGGCCAGCTCCCCGGCGGAGAGCCCCGCGCCCAGGTCCCAGGCGGCCTGCGCCCCCCGCGCCAGGCGGCGGCGCTGCAGCGTCACGCTGAGCTGGCCGTAAGGGTCGGCGGCGTCGCCGGGTTCTGCGGTGAAGGTATAGGCGGTATCGTCCGCATAAGGGCTTTGCAGGAAGCGGGTCGTGAGGAATTCGGCGATGCCGGTGGGCGTACCGGCGCAGAGGTCGGCGTCCAGCCGCTCCGAAAATGTGCGCGCGAGCTGGTACGCCTGTTCCTGCGGCAGCAGGCGGGCCGCCGAAGCCCCCAGCTGCCCGGCCGCCGCCAGCAGCACAGCCGCCAGCGCCAGCAGCGCCGCCCCCAGGCACAGCACCAGGGGCAGGGCCGCCCCGCGGCGGCTGCAAAGGCAGGCCCGCAGACGGCGCGTCATGCGGCGGCCTCCCCGCCCTGGTCCGGCGGCGCGGGCGTGGGCGACGGCGCGGGCGTGGGCGACGGCGCAGGCGGCGCAGCGATATCCGCCGGGGTGGGCGCGGGCGTGGCCGTGGGCAGCGGGGAGGGTGCAGCTGTGGGCGTGGCGGCCGGGGACGGGGAAGGTTCCGCCGCCGGGGTCTGTGCCGGTCCGGGTGTGGGTGCGGGTGTCGGGGTTGGCTCGGCTGTGGGCGTTGGGGACGCCGCAGCCGTCGGCTGCGGCGTGGCCGCCCCGCGCGTGGGTTCCGGCGTGGCTGTGGGCAGCGGAGAAGGTTCAGGCGCGGGCGTCGGGGATGGTTCGGGCGTCGGCTGCGGCGTCACCGGTTCGGGCGGTGTTTCGGGCTGCTGCGCATAAAAGCGGCGCAGATCCCGGTCCCGGATATCGCCCGGCTGCACGCCGGGCTGGCCGTTGGTCTCACCGAAGCGGAACAGGATCACGCCCGCCGTGCGGCCCGCCGCATCCACGATGCGCCCGTCCGGGGCGACCGCGTGCGTTGTGGGGCCGATGGCCCCGGCATCCGTACCTTCGGTGAGCAGCGCTGCAAAGTACGGTTCCGCCGCGGCGGCAGTATCCAGCGTTCCCAGAAACAGCGGCCGGCCGCCCTCCCCTGCCGCCGGGGCCGCGGCCCGGCTGACGGCGCTTTCCGCCGTCGCGGCCGCGCCGGGGGCTTCGCCCAGCGGCGGCAGCACTGCGCCCGGGGTCAGGTAGAAATTCTCCTGCGTGTGCACGGCGTCTTCCGCCCACGGCCCGCAGGCGATGGGACTGCCGCCGGGCGCATCATACACGGCAAAGCAGCCGCTGATCCATAATTCGCCCCCGGCCGCGCACGGGCCGCAAACCCCGGCGGCGGCCGGGGCGTCCAGCACCGGGCTGTAGCTGCGGCAGCGCTCGATATACAGCGCAGGCGCGCCCGGCGCATCCAGGCGGCCGCAGATACCGCAGGCCAGCGCCCCGGCGCGCAGCGCGGGCGCGGCGTTGACACAGCCGCGGAGCGTGACCGTGGCACGGCTGGCCGCCGCGGCCTGCACGCGGCCAACGATGCCCGCGGCGTCGCCGTTTTCATGCGCGGCGGTGACAGCGCCGTAGTTCCGGCAGGAAAGAAGCCGGAGCGTCCCTTGCGCCGGGGCTTGCGCCGCGCCTGCCACGCCGCCCGCGGCCCCGGCCGCGCCGGTCACGGCGCCATAGTTGAAGCAGCGGGTCACGCCGCCGCCCTGCCAGACGCCGATGACGCCGCCCAGGCTGCCGCCCTGCGGGGCGGCGGCGGGGGCAAGGTTGACGCAGTTTTCACACTGCGCGCCGTCCGCCTGGCTGCCCGCGATGCCGCCCGCCGTGCCCGCCGCACCGGCGCGCACAGCCGCGCAGTTGAGCAGGCCGCGCAGCGTGCCGCCCGCGTTCTCCCCCACGCAGCCGCCCGCCGGGGCGCTGCCGTCCGCGCTGCAAACAAGCCACGCCCCGCTGGCGCAGCCGGTCACCGTGCCGGTGGCGGCGTTGCGGCCGGTCAGCCCGCCCACGCAGCCGCTGCCGTACAGCGCCGCCGTCAGTTCGTTGGCCGCGGCCGCCGTGGCGGGGGTCGCCACCGACGCCAGCGGGTCGCTGCCGCAGGCAAGGGCAAGTTCCTGCCGCGCCAGGGCTTCGGTCATCGCGTCTGCGCCCGCCTCGCCGTCCTGCAGCCAGGCGGCGAACTGCGGCAGTTTTGCAAGGGGCGCCGCGCTGCCGCAGCCCTCGATGCGCCCTGCGTTGAAACCGCACAGGCCGCCGACGGCCCCGGCGTTCGCCTGCACCGTGCAGGGCTGTTCGCCGCCGATCACGCATTCCCGCACAAGGCCCTCCGCCGTGTTGCAGCCGACCAGACCGCCCACGCCCCCGGCAGCCTGGCCGCTTTCGGCGCAGCCCGCCAGCTGCAGGGTCAGGTTGGATACCCGGCAGCCCTGCACGGTCCCCGCATTGCGCCCCACCACACCGCCGGCGGCATCGCCGGGGCCGGACGCGCCCGCGGCGTCCTGCGCCGCAAAAGCTTCCACCGTGCCGCAGACCGTGCCGGTATTGACACCGGCCAACCCGCCCAGGCTGCGGATGCGGCCAAGCGCCCCGCCGCCCGAAACGGACAGCGAGACGGCTGCTTCCTCCAGCGTTCCGGTATTCTCCCCCACCGCGCCGCCGACAGCGGTCAGGCTGGCGGCGGTCAGGCCGGTCAGGTCCCACGGGTCTTGCGCCGTGACCGTGACGCCGCGCACCGCGCCCGCATTGCAGCCCGCAACGCCGCCCGCCACACCGGCCGTACCGGTCAAGCGGAGGGTGTCCAGCGAAAGGGCCGCGTTTTCGACCGTGCCGGTGTTGCAGGCCGCAAAACCGCCCGCGCAGCCGCTTTGCGCGCACACCGTAAGCGGCGCGCCGCTGCCGGGCGTGCCGCCGCGGATCGTTCCTTCATTGCGGCCCGCCAGGCCGCCCGCAGACCCGGCCAGTGCGGTCACGCTGCCGGTGGCGGCGCAGTTTTCAAGCACGGCGTCGGCTGCGGTGCAGCCCACCGCGCCGCCGGTCAGGTCCTGCCCGCAGACGGCGCCCGCGCTGCGGCTGTCTGCGACTGTACCGCCGCACACCGCCCCGGCCAGCCCGCCGACAAACCGGCCGCCGTATACCGCGGCCTGCGCGCCGTTCTCGCAGTTTGCCATGCCGCCGCACAAAAAGCCGACCAGGCCGCCGGTGAAATCGCCCTGCGGCGGGTTTCCCTGCGCCGGGGCGGCCGTATTGCGGCAGCCCTGCAGCGCGACCCCGGCCGAATACCCGGCCACGCCGCCGAAAAACTGCCCCGCCAGCGGCGAGACCGCGGCGTCGTAGCCCGCCAGCGCCTGCACCGGGCCGCTGTTGTGCGCCCCGGCCAGCACCGCGCCTTCGCCTTCCAGGCTGCCAACCACGCCGCCCGCACAGGCGTTGCCATAAACGGCGGCCGCATTGGACAGCCGGAGCCCGACCGCCTGCGCGCCGCCCGGCAGGCGGACGAACCCGGCCACGCCGCCGACCCCGGCAGGCTGCCAAACCTGCTGCGCCGCCCGGCAGCGGGCCGCCGGGTCCGCCTGCCCGCCCGAAGACGCGGCCGAGGCCCCCAGCAGCAGGCCGGTGACTTCGCCTTCGCATTCCAGCGCATACAGCCCGGCGTCTTGCCCCGCCAGGCTGACGCCGACCAAACCGCCGATCCCCGCCGCGGGCGTGTCCGCCCCGGCCCGCTGCGGCAGCGCCAGGGCGGCCCGCACCTGCACGCTGCCCGCGGCATTGCGCACGCGGCCGGTGTTTTCGCCGCACAGCGCGCCCACCGCGCGCAAACCGGGCAGCGCCAGCGAGGCCGCGCCCTGCCGCCAGTTTACCTGCACGTCGGCGCGGCGCAGCGTCAAGTTCTGGATGGCGCCCGCGTTGCAGCCGAACAGCCCGATACATTCCGCCTGCCCGCCCGAAGCAAAGACCGAAGCGCCGCGCAGCTGCAAACCGGACAGCACATGGCCCCCGCCGTTGAGCGACCAGCCGCGGGGCAGTTCCGGCACCGTGGGGAACGCCACGGCGTGCGCGGGCGCCGGGCTGTCGGCCCAGGGGCGGGTTTCGCCCGCCTGCGGTGCCTGGTAGACAAGCGCCGCGCCGCCGGTCCAGTCCAGCTCTGCGGCGGTCAGCAGCAGGTCGGCCTGCGCGTAGCGCCCGGTCAGCCAGCGCAGGTTGTACAGGTGGCGGAAGCTGGCGATGCGCCCGTACAGCACACCGCCGCGGATTTCAGTGTCTTCGGCCAGCAGCGTGTTGGCCCGGCCCGTGAGCACGGGGCGGCTGGCCGTGTAGCAGGCGGCCGCCTGCTGCGCGGGGCGGGCGGTCAGGCGCACAAAGATATCCTGCGGCGTTTCCAGCCCGGGCAGGCGGGTCACGCTGTACAGGCTCGTGCGCTGCAGCGCGTCGCTCGCCGCACACCGCCCCAGCAGCTCGGCGCTGGCCATGGCGTCCAGCGTGAGCGTAAAGACGCCGCCCGCACAGCGCAGCGGGAACCACATCTCGGTTCCGGTCTGTTCCCGCACGCCGTTTGCATCATAGGCGAAGACCGTCAGGCGCGCGAGCGCAGCGCCGGATGAGTATTGCACTTCGGCGTCCGTTTCCAGCGCGGCCAGCGGCACAAGGATATCGCACAGCGGCGCGCCGTCCGCGCGCAGCAGCGTGGCCGTATATTCCACATCGCGCGGGGCGGCGCTACCGCGCCAGCTCAGCGCCAGCGTCTCGCCGTTGACAAGCGCCGCGCCCTGGATGCGCAGTTCTTCCCGCTGCGGCGGCACTCTGCTCTGCACAAGACCCGGCGCATAATACCCGACCAGGCTGTGGGCGCGGCGGTGGGCCGCGCTGCGGTCGGTGATGTCGGTGGCGTCTTGCTGCGCGCCGAAGCGCAGCCGCGCGGCTTCGCTGTCATAAAAGACCGAAAAGACTTTGCCGGTCTGCATGTCGATCTCCAGCGCCAGCGAGGCGTTCAGCAAAGCGGCGTCATAGATATAAGGCTCCAGCAGCTGCGCGGCCAACCGGCCCGCCGCGGTCCCGGGGTCTGCCTTGTCATAAAAAAGCACCCGCACACGGTCCGGGTAGGCGGCCGCCTCCGCAGCCGCCCCCGCGCCGTCCGGGGTGCTGTAAACGCCGGTCACGGCCACATCGGCCGCCCCGGCCAGCCAGGCGTCCAGCCCGTCGGCCGCCGCCAGGCGGGCCAGCGCCAGCTGCGCAGCCTGGCAGACCGTGCGCGCGTTGGCTTCGTTGCGGGCAAAACGGCTGCGCCGCGCATACGCCGCCAGCCCGGCCCCCGCCAGGGTGGCCAGGATCAGCATGATCGCCAGCGCGACCATCAGCTCGATCAGCGTAAAGCCCCTGCAGGCCTGCAACTTTCCGCGCAACGGCAGCCCCTTCTTCTTTGTTTTTGTCCCTGCGCCCCCGGCTTTTCCGGTTTTGGGGCACACCCCAAATTATACGTTCTCCCGCGCGGTTTTTCAATATCAGCGCGGGAAAGCCCCGGCGTTTTTCCAAAAACTCATACAGCCGGGCGCGCTTTATTCTTCAAACAGTATTTTCAGCGCTTCCTCCGGCGTGGTCACACCTTCGCGCACGAGGTCAAGCGCTTCTTCGCGCAGCGTGCGCATGCCCTGCGCCTGGCGCGCATGGGCGGCCATCTGCTCGGCCGGGGCGCGCTCGGATATCAGGCGGCGCAGCGTTTTGTCCACCGCGACAAGCTCATGGATGGCCACGCGGCCGCGGTAGCCGGTCCCGTGGCAGTGCGGGCAGCCGCGGCCGCGGCGCACCGCGCGCACCTGCGGGCCGAGCAAAGCGGCTTCCTCCGGCGTGAGGGGTTCTTCCTGCCCGCAGTGGGGGCAGACTTTGCGCAGCAGGCGCTGGGCCACAAGCCCGGCCAGCGCGTTGGCCGCCATATACGGTTCGACGCCCATATCGGCCAGGCGCGCGACCGAGCCGAGCGCGTCGTTTGTGTGCAGCGTGGAAAACACCATATGCCCGGTGATGGCCGCCCGCACCGAGATGGCGGCGGTCTCGGCGTCCCGCGTTTCGCCGACCATGATGATGTCGGGGTCCTGGCGCAGCAGCGCGCGCAGGCCGCTTTCAAACGTCAGCCCGGCCACGGGGTTGATCTGGGTCTGGCTGATGCGGTCGATGTTGCGCTCGACCGGGTCTTCGATCGTGACGATGTTGACGCTGCGGCGGCGCAGCGCTTCCAGGATCAGGTACAGCGTCGTCGTTTTGCCGGACCCCGTCGGCCCGGTCAGATAGATGATGCCGTTCGGCCGCTGCAGCAGCGGGGCAAACCGCGCATAGACCGCGTCGCGCATGCCGAAATGGCCGGCGTGGTCGATGGCCGCGCTGTCTGCCAGCAGGCGGAGCACGGCCTTTTCCCCGAACACGGTCGGCATGACAGAGACGCGCAGGTTCACACCGCCGCCCTCCTCGCTGTGCGCGCGGAAATGCCCGTCCTGCGGCAGGCGGTGCTCGGCAATGTCCAGCCCCGCCAGGATCTTGATGCGGGCGATCAGCGGCTGATGCAGCGTGCGCGGCAGCTGCATATACTCGATGAGTGCGCCGTCGATGCGCATGCGCACGGCGGTGCGGTCCTCAAACGGTTCGAGGTGGATGTCCGAAGCCCCGGCCGTGATCGCGCGCTGCAGCAGATTGTTCAGCAGCCGGACGGCCGGCGCGCCGTCCTCCGCGGCGCGCACATCGACCGCGGCGGGGCCGGGCGGCGGGACAGCCCCGCCACCAGGCTGCGCATCGGCTGTGCGCGCAGCGCGCCGGGCCCCCAGATCGGCATAGTAGTATTGTACGGCTTTCAAAAGCGGCTCCGGTTCGGCCAGCTGGATATCCAGCTCGAGCCCGGTCAGCTGGCGCAGGTCCTCGAACGCGTAATAGTTGAGCGGGTCGTCGGCCGCAAGGCTCAGCACGCCGCCGCGGCAGCGCAGGGGCAGCACATGGTAACGGACGGCCAGGGCCTGCGGCACCAGTTCCAACGCTTCGCGCTCGGCTGTCTGCTGGGAAAGGTCGGCAAGCGGCAGGTCCAGCCGCCGGGCCAGCGCCTGCAAAACCTGGCGCTGGGTCGCGAACCCCAGCGCGGTCAGCGCCTGGCCGATGCGCAGGCCGCCGTGTTCTTTCTGGTACGCCAGCGCCTGCTCCAGCTGGCGGCGGGTGATGGTCCCGGCTTCTGCCAGGATCTCGCCCAGGCGGATGTCGTTCATTTCGCAAGGCCCTCCGTGTCATACATGTAGGCGGTCAGCTCGTAGCGGAACTCCACCTGGGTTTCGGCGCCGCCCGCGGCGGTGAGCCAGGCCGATTCGCTGACCGTAAAGCTGCGCAGCTGCAGCGCCGGGTAGTTGGCGGCAAGGTCGTCGAGCAGCGCGGCAAACGCCGCATATGTCCCCTGCGCCGTGCCCTGCAGCGCCACGGCCTGCAGGCCGCCGGTCCCGGCAGGCGGCAGGGTCTCGTCCCCGCAGGCGGACAGCGCGTAGCCCTGCAGGTCCGGGGCAGTCGCCGCGCCGATGGTCAAGGCGAGCGGCTGCAGGCCGCTGTCCAGCGCCAGGCCGGTCACAAGGGTGTCCAGTTCCTCGCTGGAAAGCAGGGGGTATGCGTCCCGCGCCGCCTCCCGCACGGCCGCGGCGGCCGCTTTTCGCTCGCTTTCGTGGGCGGCGGCTTCACCGGCCGCGGCCTGCATCTGCCCGCGGCGGTCCGCCGCCTGCCGCCGTTCGCGCGCCGCCGCGGCGTGGGCCTGCAGCGCGGGCGACAGCGCAAAGACGCCGTACAGCAGCACAGCGGCCGCGAGCCCCGCGCCGTACAGCAGCTTTTTATCCCGTTCGGTCACAGCGGTTTCCAGTCTCATGGCGCGGCCTCCTTCGCCCCGTTTTCCGGGGCGGCGAGCACACAGTCCAGCTGCAGCGTGTAGCCGTCCGCCCCGGTCTCGTAGCCGGCGTAGGCGACCTGTGCAAACAGGCCGCTGCCTTCCAGGCGGCGCACATAGGCCGGGATGTCGACGACCTGCGGCAGCACGGCGCTGAAGGTCAGCGTGCCGCTGGCGGCGTCGTAGCCATGCAGCTGCACATGCACACCGGCTTGCGCATCTTCCAGCGCGGCCAACACCGTGCCGGTCGGGTCCGGGTAGCTGTCCAGCAGGGTCCAGAGCTGTTCGAGCTGCGCCTGATCCGCCTGCAGCGCGGCGGCGCGGGCGCGGTCGGCCTCGCTCTGCGCATACGCGGCGGCGTTTTCCGGCGTTTCGCACCAGGCGGTCAGGGCCGCCGTCTCCCGCCGCAGGCAGGCGGTGTGAAAGCCCAGACCACCCCAGAGCAGCAGCGCAGCCGCCGCGGTGACGGCGGCCGGGCCCGCGCGCCGCGCCAACCGCCGCCAGGCCGTGCGGCGGCCGGCGTTTTCAGCCTCACGCCAGCGGCGGTAAAAATTGTTGCGCTTGGTTCGCATCATCCGCGCCCCCCTTTGGGGTAACTTTCGTTGGGTCCGGGTGCATCCGATACGCCTCAGGGCATCAGGCTCCCGGCCGTATACAGGCAGTCCGCCAGCGCCCAGCCAGCAGGCAGGCGCACATGCGGGCTGGGCGGGAACAGCGCGCACCGCAGCTGCAGCGCCGCCGCCCCGGCCGCGCAAACGGCGAGGTCCCCGGCGGCCGCCCCGCCGAAATAGAGGTCGGTCAGCGCGGGCGCGTTTGCCCCGGTCTTTTGGAACTGCGCCATGCCGGATACCTTCTGCAATATCTCGGCGGCGCTTTCCGCCGTGCCGCGCGGGTGGAGCAAACGGCCGCGCGTGGCGTATTTGTATTGTCCCTTTTCAAACAGCGAAGCGCTGAATGTTTCGCCTTCAAACACAAGCAAAATGAAGGTACGCCGGCTGTGCTCGGGCAGCGCCTGCACCAGCCGGATCAGCCCGGCCTGCGCCAGGTCGATCGTGCACAGGCGCAGCCCCAGCGTATGGGCCAGCGCGATGTAGGGGTCCAGGACGCTCTTTTCCACGCGCGTTGCCAGCACCGTGTCGGTGCGCCGCGCGGCGTCGCGGTCCAGCAGCATATAATCGTCCAGCGGGTCGGCCGCCGCGCTGCCGGCGCTCAGTTCATGGCTGACGACGGCGCGCAGCTGGGCCGGGGGCAGGTGTGGCAGCCTTAAAAGGCGGCTGACAAACTGCCCGCCGCCCAAAACCAGCACCGCCTGCCGCCGCGGCAGGCGCTCGCGCCGCAAAAACGCCGCCAGCGCTTCGCCCAGGCGGGCTTCGTCGGCAATCAGCCCGTTGATCAGGCAGCCCTCGGGCAATTCGGCCCCACACAGCCGCCGCACACGGACCCGGCCGCCGCGGCAGACGCCCACGGCGGCCTGCACGGTGCGGCTGCCCAGGTATAGGATCATCCTTGCCATGCGCCCGCCTCCCCTGTTTACACGGTGATCGTGCCGTATGCGCTGTACAGCGGCAGAATCACGGCGGTCACGACCAGCGCCACCACCGCGCCCATGACCACGATCATCAGCGGTTCCAGCAAACCCAGCAGCTGTTTGGCGGCCTGGTCGGCCTCATAGTCCAGCGTGTCCGAGATGCCGTTCATCATCGCGTCCAGGCGGCCGGTTTCTTCCCCGACCTGCAGCGCGGCGGCGAGCTTGCTCTCAAACCCGTCCACGCCCTGCAGGGCCGCCGAAAGCGTCCCGCCGCTGCGCACGGCCGCCAAAACCTGCGGGAACTGGCCCGCGATCCAGGCGTTGCGGACCGTATCGCACGCCGCCTGCAGCGAATAGAGCACCGGCACGCCGCAGGCGTACAGCCCGGCCAGCGTGCGGGCAAAGCGGGCGGTGCAGATCTTGCGGTACAGTCCCCCGGCAAAGGGGACCCGCAGGCGCAGGCGGTCCCAGCGGCGGCGGAGCCCCGGCGCGCGCAGGGCCAGGCGCGCCGCCAGCGCCAGCAGCGCCGCCGCCAAAACCAGCCAGTACCAACCGGCGCGCGCGGCGGCGCACAGAGCGAACAGCAGGCGCGTCGGCCAGGGCAGCGATTCCAGCCCGGCGAACAGTTCGGCAAACTGCGGCAGGACAAAACCGACCAGCACGCCGGTCACGGCCACGACCAAAACGGCCAGGACCGCCGGGTAGAGCAGGCTGCCCTGCACCTGCCGGGCGGTCCGGTGTTCTTTTTCGTAATAGGCGGCCATCCGCAGGCAGACTTCATGCAGGCGGCCGTTGCCCTCGGCGCTGCGCACCGCGGCGGCCAGCAGCGGCGGGAAGGCGGGCGAATTGTTTTCCATGGCTGCCGAAAGCGGCGTACCCTCCCGCAAATCTTCGCTTAAACGGCGGTAAAGCGCGCGCTGCGCGGCAGGCAGGCCGCTTTCCTGCGCCAGGATGTCCAGCGCCCGCAGCAGCGGCATGCCGGAAGCGATCAGCATGCCCAGCCCGCGGCAGAAGCCGGACAGGGCATCCGGCCCGAGTGCGCGGCCAGCCCCGGCGCGCCCGGCACGCTGGCCGGTCAAAAACAGACCGGCGGCGCGCAGCTGGGTATAAAGGGCCTGCGGGTCCGCCGCACGGGCCACGCCGCGCACCTTGCGCCCGGCTGCGTCCCGCGCGGTATAGCGGTAAGTGACCATGGCAGCGCCCCTTCCTCCCAAAAGCAAAAAACGGCCGCTTACAGCAGCGCGAAGTACCAGGCCGCGGCGGCGTCCCCGGCAAACAGCGCCGCCGCGATGCCCGCGCACAAAAACGGGCCGAAGGCGATGTGGTCGCGCCGCCCGGCCCGGCCGCGGGCCAACAGATACGCGGCGTACGCGCCGCCGCTGAGCACCGCCAGGAAAGCGGCGACAAAGGCCTGGGACCAGCCCAGCAGCAGCCCGGCCGCGGCCATCAGCTTGATGTCCCCGCCGCCAAAGCCGCCCGGCACCGCCAGGCAGAGCAAAAGCATCGGCACGCTGACGCACAGCGCACCGGCGATGTGCCGCGCCGCCAGCGCCGCCCAGCCGCCGTGCAGCACCCCCTGCGCCAGCACAAAGACAAGGGCAAACGCCCCCAGCGCGGCGTTGAGTTCGTCCGGGATCTCCTGCGTGGCGGCGTCATGGCAGGCGATGGCGTACAGAACGGCGCAGGCAAAAAGCGCCGTCAGCGCCGGAAACGAGAGCCCCAGCAGCGGACCGGTGCCAAAGCGCGCGCCGCACAAAAGCGCCGCCGCCCCGCCCAGGAGCTCTTCCAGCAGGTGGCGCAGCGGTATCCGTGCGCCGCAGTAGCGGCACCGCCCGCGCAGAAACAGCCAGCTGAACACCGGGACCAGATCACCGGCCCCCAGCGTGTGCCCGCAGGCCGCGCAGGCGCTGCGGCCGCGCACAACCGGCGCGCCGCGCGGCAGCCGCCAGGCCAGCACGCCGCCGAAAGAGAACACCGCCGCCCCGGCCAAAAACGGGAAAAGGCACAGGACGGCCCGCACGGCCCACAGCATCCGACACCCCCCGGCGCACAAACATATCTTCCGTATCTTTGTAAGAAATTATAGAAGAGATGCCCGCCGTTTGCAACCGTCCCGCGCCATAAAAATGGAATTTTTTTGAAAAAATTGTCGAAATTGGCAAAAAACTGCCCCGCAGGCGCTTCAAAACCAGCCGGGAAACTTTCCTCTGCGCTCAAAAACCAATTTCGGCCGCACTGTCCCCCGTATACAGGTCGCGGGCAGGCAGCGCGCGGATCAACTCGGCTTCTTCCACCTGCAGCCAGGTAAAGTTCTCATCGGCGCTCCAGATCGTAGCGACGCCCCGCCCGTCCTCTACGCGCACGGGCAGATACGCTTGCCCGCTGGCTGGCAGATAGCAGCCGACGCCCGGCATGTCGCCGAACAGCGGCGCCGCATACCCAACCAGGCTGCGCCCCAGCGAGAGCAGCGCGCCGCCAGCCCCGGTAAAACCGCTTTCGTAGGAGATCAGCAGGTCCGCCGTAAAATCTTCTGTGCCGGGGGCTTCGACCGTGATCTCCCAACGTTGCCGCCCCAAAGGCCGGGCGCTTACTTCCGCTTCAATGTCCAAGCTCCGGTCGCCGCCGGCCTGCCAGAGCCAGCTGTACTCGGTGGCATAGCAGCGTTCGTACCCCGCCCACAGATGGCGGTAAACATCCCAGTTCTGGATGGTCAGCCAGTTCTCCACATCCAAACGCGGCGTCTGCGCCCAGCGCCACGCCCCCTGCACAAAACAGTCCAGATACTTCTGCCGCCGGTCCGCCCCCAAGGCGTGAATGATATAGTCACAGCCGCCTGGCTGGAAAGTCCCTTCCACCGCTTCCAGACCGGTCGCATACAACGAAAACACCGGTTCTCCCCCTGTCAGCGCAGGTGTTTCCACCAGAGCCTTATGGTAGGTGGTGGCGCCGCCTAAGGTAGGCAGGTATTCGCCCGTTTGGGGCGGCGGAGCCAGCAGGTCCCGCCCGGCAAGGACAGCGAGCCCCACAGCCAGAACCGCCAGGGTTCCCCCCTGCACACGCTCCTGCCAGCAGGCAAAAGACACCGTCAGATGCAGCAGCGCTTTGAGTATCAGCGCACCCGCCCCCAGCCAGAGAAAGCCCTCCAACGCCTCTTTGAAATTATAGCCGCTGCCGCTGAGCACATAAGCGCCGGAAGCCGTCAGGATGCAAAAGCCCAAAAATGCCAGCAGGAACAGCCGGTCGGACAGCCGCTTTTGAACCAGCCGCACGGCAGAAAAGACAAACAGCCCCGCATAGGGCAGCGCAAACGCCATAAGCCGGACATTTGTCAGGACATATAATACCAGCGCCTGGCCGCTCGTACCGTTAAAATAGAAATACTGCCACACGCCGGTATCGCCCAGGCTGGAAAGCCAGGCCCCGGGGTGGAAACCAGTAACCAGGCAGGCGGCCAGAAGGCAGCCCGCGCCCAACCCCGCCGCATACAAAGCCAGCCGCCCCGCAAAGGCACGCGCGCCCCGCCAATGCGCCGTTTGTACCAGCAGGAAAAACACTGTGACCGAAAAAGCGGTCGCAAGGCCAAAATCGCTGCTCCACAAAAGCCCCGTCCCGGCCAGGCCGCCCACCAGCAGGCAAGGCTTGGGGTCCGCCAGGCGCCGCTGCAGCGCCTGGCCTTCCGCTTGAGCGCCGCGCGCCGCCAGCCACAGCAAAGCCGCTCCCGCCAGCAAAAAGGGCAGAAACAGGCGTGCGATCCGCATCGAATTGCCCGGGCTGTACAATCCCTGGAACAGCTGGGTCAGGTAGACGCCGGCCGGACCGCCCACTGTGGCCAGCAGCCCGGAGGACACAAATTTGGTCAGTGCCGCCGATACCACCATGGCCGCGGACAAACGCCGGACAACGAGATAGACCCATATCAGCACCGTCGCACTGAACAGCAGGTTGGAGGTAAAATTGGTGGCAAACAGACTGCCTGCAAACGTGTTGTTGAGCGCCACAAGCGGCAGGTTGATCCAAACCGGCGCCATGCCGATGTAGTTGACGAAATCGAGATGGGGCGTCTGCCCGGCCAGTATGCGGCGGAAGACGTTGTAGCTTTGAAAGTCGCCGTTTATGGAAACGTAATCACACACGGAAACGCGCCCCAGCGCCATCGACAGGCTGACCGCCGCCACGGCCAGCCCCCAGGCCAGCCACAGCAACACCTGTTTGCAGCAGATTTGCTTTGACGCAACGCACATCTGTTTTGCCCCCTCCGTATTGATTTGGTTTTATTATACAAAAAGCACCTCCGGGTTTCCAGAGGTGCGCAGATATGTATAAAACTTTTACAAAGTCAAACCTTACGACAGCTCGAACATGCCGTTATAGAGCTGGTAGTATTCGCCTTTGTGGGCCAGCAGTTCTTCGTGGTCGCCGCGTTCGACAATGGCGCCGTGTTCGAGCACGATGATGGCGTTTGCGTTGCGCACGGTGGACAGGCGGTGCGCGATGACGAACACCGTGCGGCCTTCCATCAGGCTGTCCATGCCCTTTTCGATCAGCGCTTCGGTGCGCGTGTCGATGGAGCTGGTCGCTTCGTCCAGGATCAGCACCGGCGGGTCGGCCACAGCGGCGCGGGCGATGGCCAGCAGCTGGCGCTGCCCCTGCGAAAGGTTCGCGCCGTCGCCCGTGACCATCGTATCATACCCCTGCGGCAGGCGGCGGATGAAGGAGTCGGCGTTGGCAATGCGCGCGGCCCGCTCGATCTCGTCCTGCGTGGCGTCCAGCTTGCCGAAGCGGATGTTGTCGGCCACGGTACCGGTAAACAGGTGGGTGTCCTGCAAAACGACGCCCAGCGAACGGCGCAGGTCGTCCTTGCGGATGTCCTGCACGTCGATGCCGTCAAATGTGATCTGGCCGGCCGTGACGTCGTAAAAGCGGTTGATGAGGTTGATGATCGTCGTTTTGCCTGCGCCGGTCGAGCCGACAAAGGCGATCTTCTGCCCGGGCTTGGCGTAGAGGCTGATGCCGTGCAGAATCGGGCGGCCCTGGTCGTAGCCGAAGCTGACGTCGCGGAAGCGCACGTCGCCGCGCAGCGGCTCCAGCGCGCCGTCCGGCTTCTGCCAGGCCCAGCGGCCGGTCTTTTCGCCGCAGGCGGTCAGCACGCCGTTTTCTTCGCGCACATTGACCAGGCGGATCTTGCCTTCGTCCGTTTCCGGGTCCAGGCGCACGGTCTCGAAGATGCGCTCGGCGCCCGCCATGGCCGCCAGCAGGAAGTTGCTCTGCTGGGTGAACTGGTTGATCGGCATGGCGGCCTGGCGCACAAAGACGAGATAGCTGGAAAGGCTGCCGATGTCGGTCAAACCGTGCAGCGCCATCAGGCCGCCCGCCACCGCAACGATGGCGTAGTTGATGTACGAGATGCTGACGACCGCCGGGACCATGGTGGCGACGTAGCTCTGCGCGCCGGTACCGGCCTTGCGCAGCGCTTCGTTCCGGGCGGAAAAACCGCGCTTGTTTTCCGCTTCGTGGTTAAAAACCTTGATGATCTTCTGCCCGGCGACCATTTCCTCAATATAGCCGTTGACGTCGCCGATTGCGGCCTGCTGGGCGGTGTAATACGAAGTGCTGCGCCGCGCGCTGAAGCGGATGTACAAAAACATGGCCGCATACCCCAGCACGACGATGAGCGAGAGCTGCCAGTTGAGCACGAACAGCAGCACCAGCGTGCCGGTCATCTGGATAAAGCTCTGGATGGCCATGGCGAAGCTGTTGTTGAGCGCGTCGGCCACCGTGTCGACATCGTTTGTAAAGTAGCTCATGATATCGCCGTGGCGGCGGGTGTCAAAAAAGCGCAGCGGCAATTTCTGGATATGGGCGAACAGGTCGCGGCGGATATCGTACAGGACTTTCTGCGCCGCATAGACCATTGTCTGGGTATAGCCGAAAGCCGCCAGCACGCCGACGCCGTAGATGGCGACGGTGAGCGCAACGCCGCGCACAAGGGCCTGAACGTCCCCCGCGCCGACGCTGTTGACGACCGGGCGGATCATGTAGGTGCCCAGCAGGTTGCCCAGCGCGCTGATGGTGACAAGCACCGCCACCGCCAGGAACAGGAACCGGTGCCGCCCCATGTAGGAGAGCAGCGTTTTGAGGGTGAAGCCGAAGTTTTTGGGCTTTTTACCCGAGATCTGCCGTGCCATCGCCGCTGCCTCCCTTCATCTGCGAGTGGTAGATTTCCTGATAGATCGCGTCGCTTTCCAGCAGCTCGCGGTGGGTGCCGACGGCGTGGATGCGGCCGTCGTCCAGCACGATGATCTGGTCGGTGCCCATGACCGAGGTGATGCGCTGGGCAATGATGATCTTGGTCACATTGGGCAGCGCGCGCAGCGCCGCGCGGATCTTTGCTTCGGTCGCGGTATCAACGGCGCTGGTGGAATCGTCAAAAATGAGGATCTTGGGCTTTTTGAGCAGCGTGCGCGCGATGCACAGGCGCTGCTTCTGCCCGCCCGAGACGTTGACGCCGCCCTGGCCGAGGTCGGCGTCCAGGCCGCCGGGCATGGCGGACAAAAACTCGTCGGCACAGGCGGCGCGGCAGGCCGCCCACAGCGTCTCGTCGTCGGCCGTGGGGTCGCCCCACTGCAGGTTCTCGCGCACAGTGCCGGAGAATAGCACGTTTTTCTGCAGCACGATGCCGACGGCGTCGCGCAGGGCGGCGAGGTCGTATTCGCGCACATCCCGCCCGCCGACAAGCACGCGGCCCTCGGTGGCGTCGTACAGGCGCGGGATCAGCTGCACCAGCGTCGACTTGGCCGAGCCGGTGCCGCCCAGGATGCCGACGGTCTGGCCCGGGCGGATGGTCAGGTCGATGTTGGCCAGCGCATACTCGGCCGCGTCGGGGTGATATTTGAAGGAGACGTTTTCAAAGCGGATGCCGCCGTCCGGGATCTCGGTGACGGCGTTTTCGGGCGAGGTGAGCGCCACGCGCTCGTCCAGCACCTGGGCGACGCGGTGGGCCGAAGCAAGCGAGCGGGTCATGAGCAGAAAGACGTTGGAAATCATCATCAGCGAGTTCATGACCTGCATGACATAGCTCAAAAAGCTGGTCAGACGGCCGACGGTCAGCGCGCCGTTCAAAATCATCGTGCCGCCCAGCCACAGGATCAGCACGCAGGCCGCGTACATCGTCAGCTGGAAGGCGGGCAGGTTGAGCACCGCCGTGCGGAAGGTGCTGCGGCTGACCTGCATCAGTTCGGTGTTGACCGCCTCAAACTTTTCTTCCTCATATTCGCCGCGCACGAACGCCTTGACGGCGCGGATGGCGGTCAGACATTCCTGCACGACGTTGTTCAGGTGGTCCATGGCCTGCTGCAGGCGGATGTACATGGGGGCGATATGCCGCACGACCAGAAACAGCACCGCGCCCAGCACCGGCGTGCAGATGAAGAACACGACCGAGAGTTCGGGGCTCATGAAAAAGGCGAGCGCAATGCCCAGCACCAGCATGGACGGGCCGCGCACCAGCGGGCGGAAACCGCCGTTGATGGCGTTCTGCAGCACCGTGACGTCGGTCGTCATGCGGGTGATGAGCGAGGAGGTCTCGAAATGGTCAAGGTTGGCAAAGGCGTATTCCTGTACTTTGGCGTACTCGGCTTCGCGGATGCGCGCGCCGAAACCGTAGGAGGCGCGCGCCGCGTATCGGGCGTACAGCAGGCCGGTGATCAGCGCCAGCACGGCGCAGGCGGCCATCTGCAGGCCGGTGGTCATGATGGCGGGCACGTCGCCCTGCGCCACGCCGGTGTCGATGATATCGCTCATGAGCACCGGAATGACCATCTCGAAGCTGCTCTCGATGATGACCAGCAGCATGCCGAGGATCATATCTTTGCGGTAGGGGCCCATATAGCCCAGCAGGCGTTTGAGATCGTTCATCCTTCTCCCCCTTCGGCCGTCGCCCGGGCGTCCGGCCCGTCCTGCGCGGCGGCCAGATTGCCGCGCACGCGCTCCAGGAACCCAGCGAACTGCCGGATCTCTTCCTCGCTGAAGCCGCGCAGGATCTGCCGGTCGACATCCCGGCCGATGCGCTGCCATTCTTCGACGGCGCGGCGGCCTTTCTCGGTGATGCCGACGGCGTCGGCCCGGCGGTCGGTGCGGTCGGCGCGGCGCGTGACAAAGCCGCCCTTTTCCAGCGTGTCCAGCATGCGGCACACCGCCGAAGGGTCGACCTCGAGCCATTCGGCCAGCTGCTTCTGGCTGACTGCGCCGTGCCCGGCCAGGTTGGCCAGCAGGCGCGGCTGCCCGGGGCCGAGCCCCAGTTCCCTGAGATGCGGCCGCAGCGCGTTGCGCTGGCGGTGCGCTGCGCGGTACAAAAGCGTATGGATCGGAATTTCCATCCGGCTGCCCCCTTGCCCTGTATTCCCGGCCCGGCTGCGGGCCCGTGAAATGACACGTCAACGATTGACATATCAACCAATATAACGCCTTTATTATACCGCCCTGCGCCCTGCTGTCAAGGGTCCGCTTGCCCTGCGCGGCGCAGGCGGGTATAATAGGGGGTAAGGCGGCCGCCTTTTGCGGCGCGCCCGGAAAACACAAGCATAAGGAGGAACCCGCGATGCCGTTTATCGACCTGAAGATTGCCGGGGCTGTGCCCGCCGAAAAGAAAGAGAGCGTAAAGGCGGCGCTGGGCCGCGCCATCCCCGCGCTGCACAAGACCGAAACCTACCTGATGGTGGGCATTGCCGACAACTATGACCTGTGGATGGGCGGCCGCAGGCTGGAGCGGGGCGCCTATGCGGCGGTGAGTTTGTTCGGCAGCGCCGCGCCCGCCGACTGCGAGGAGATGACCGCGCGGGTCTGCCGCATTTTGGACGAGGAGCTGGGCATACCGGGCGAAGCCGTGTATGTGACCTACCACCCGGTGCGCGACTGGGGCTGGAACGGGAGCAACTTCTGAGCGCGGCGCAAAAGCGGCCGCACCGTGTTTTTTGGCAAATGACTTGATTTTCACGCCGGGGTGTAGTATACTGTAAAAGCTGCGCCGGTGTGTTGGAACTGGCAGACGAGACGGACTCAAAATCCGTTGGTGGCGACACCGTGTGGGTTCGACCCCCACCACCGGCACTTGCCAAAAGGGAGCGCGGAAACGTTGGTTTCCGCGCTCCCTTTTTATCTTTTCGCCGCTGCCGGTTTAAAATTAAAGCGGCAGGGCCGCCGCAGGCAAAACCTGCGGCGGCCCTGTTTGTATGCGGGATGCGAAGGGTTATTCTTCCGGCGTGTCGTCCTTGGGGATGAGGATGTTGAGGAGGAACACGACCAGGAAGGAGACGACGAGCGAGCTGCCGAAAAGGTTGCGGAACAGCTGCGGCACGAACTGCAGGATATCGGGCGCGGCGTCGATGCCGAGGCCCAGCGCCAGCGCGATGCCGACGATCATGCGGTTGCGGTAGTTGAGCGGCTGCTCGTTGAGCAGCTGGATGCCGGACATCGTGATGGCGGCAAACACCGTGACCGTCGCGCCGCCGAGGACCGGCTGCGGGATGGTGGCCATCAGGCCGCTGAACTTGGGGAAGATGCCCGCGGCCAGCATGATGACGCCGACCATCGTGAAGACGCGGCGCGCCACGACCTTGGTGGTGCAGATGAGCCCGACGTTCTGGCTGTAGGGGTCGGTGGGCAGGCCGCCGATGCAGGCGCCGATCATGCCGCAGATGCCCTGGCCCTTGATGGCGCCGCCGAGCTCGGTGTCGGTGCTCTCACGCCCGAAGCCGCCCATGGCGGTGGAGGAGACGTCGCCGATGGTCTGCACGGCCTGCACCATGTACATGAGGATCATCATGACGATGGCGTCGGGGTGGAATTCCAGACCGAAGTAGAACGGGCGCGGCAGCGCAAACCAGGAAGCCGCCTGCAGGTCCGCAAAGCTGACGACGTTGCCCATGATGAGCGCGGCCGCATAGCCGACGACAATGCCGATGAGCATGCCGGAGGCTTTGAGCAGACCCTTGCCGAAGAAGTTGCAGGCCAGCGTGATGATGAGGGTGAGAATGGCCAGGAACCAGAACTGCGGCGCGCCGAAGGTACCGTTGTTCTGCGCCGCCGTGCCGCCGCCGATGTAGCTGATGGCGGTCTTGTACAGCGAAAGGCCGATGCTCATGACCACCGTGCCGCTGACGATGGGCGGGAAGAAGGGGCGGAGTTTGCCGATGAACATGCCGACGAAGATCGAGACAAAGCCCGCCACAAGCTGCGAGCCGAAGATGGCCGCAATGCCGTACTGCTCGCCGATGATGGTGAGGATGGGCATGTAGGCGAAGGCCACGCCCATGACGTTGGGCAGCTTCATGCCGAAGCCGAACACCGGGAACAGCTGCAGCAGCGTGGTCAGGCCGCCGATGATCATGGCCGCCTGGGTCAGCATGATCTTTTCCTCCGGCGTCAGGCCGCAGGTGTTGGCGATCAGCATGGGCGGGGTGATGTTGCCGATCAGCATGGCCAGCACATGCTGCATGGCCTGCGGGAAAGCAGCGCCCCAGGAGGGTTTGCCTTCAAACTTGAACAGTTCGGCGCTGGTTTGCGTTGGATTGCTCATAATAAAAAATGCCTCACTTTCCGATAAGATACTCCCAAACAGGGACAAGTATATCGGAAAAAGCGGGCATTTGCAAGCGTTTTTCGCCGGTTTTCGCGTTTTTTCAGCCCCCGACCCGCCGCTGCAGCGCGGCGAGGTCGCCGGGGGTGTCTACGTCGGCCAGTTCGGCGGCGTCGGCGACTTCAAGGCAGCGCACCCGGTTCGGGTGGGCCCCAACGACCGCCGTGCCGCCGCGGCCGGGCGGCAGCGCGGCGAGCTCCGGCAAAACCTGCGCGGGGAACCACACCGGCGCGCCGGGGCGGCCGCGGTGCGCCGGGCGCCAGATGCTGTGCGGGTCCGCCGCCGCGCACAGCAGCAGCGCGGCGACCGTTTCCCGCCGCAGCAGCGGCTGGTCGCCGGGGCAGAACAGCACGCCGTCCAGCCCCGCCGCGCCCCCAAGCGCCTGCAGGCCGAGGCGCACGGTATCGCTGCGCTGCGGCAGGCTGTGCAGCACCGCCTGCACGCCCTGTTCGCGGGCCAGCTGCGCGACGGCGGGCGCACGCGTGACAAGCACGCGCCGGGCAAACAGCCCCGCCGTGGCCGCCAGCGCGCGCAGGATGAGCGGCTGCCCGCCAAACGGGGCCAGCAGCTTGTTGCCGCCGAACCGCACGCCAAGGCCCGAAGCCATAATGACGCAGCCGGAACGGCCGAACGGCGCGTCCAGGTCGACGGCAAAGACATCGGCGCGGCGCAAAAGCGCCTGCAGAAACGGCAGGTCCTGTTTGCGCACGGCGGCCAGCAGGCGCTTTTGGTCCATCAGCGCCGTGAGGGCGGCGGTGTAGGGCGGACAGGCGGTCTCGAGGTAGCCGACCTCGTCGATCATGACCCACTCCCCCGCCGCCTGCGCGCAGCGCCCCAGCGCCGGGACGCCGAGTGCGAGAAAGCCCTGCGGCAGCGGGCGCATGCGGTTTTCGGGGCTGGGCAGGGCCGGGTCAAAGCGGCCGACCGGCGTTTCGGCCCCGGTAGCGGTTTCCCGCAGCAGGACCGCCCGGCCCGGTTCGGCGCGGGTCACAAGGGCAGGGGGCGCGGCGGGCAGCGCGGCGGCCAGCGCCGCCAGCAGCGTGCTTTTGCCCGCGCCGCGCCCGCCGGTCAGCAGCAGGTGGCGCTTACCGCTGTGGCGGAAAGAATTCCAGATACAGGCGGCGGTTGGCCGCCACGCAGGCGTCGCGGTAGCGTTCATATGTGTCCAGCCACTCCTTCCCTTGCGGTGTCAGGCGGCTGCCGCCGCCGTCGCGGCCGCCCGCGGCGCGCTCGGTGAGCGCAAAGCCGAGCGCCTGTTCGGCCTGGCGCAGCAGCTTGAGCGCCTTGGTGTAGGCCATGCCCATCGCGCCGGCCGCCGCGCGCAGCGAACCGGTCTGTTCCACGGCGTGCAGCAGACGGCAGGGGCCTTCGCCAAAAAATTTCTGCCCTTCCTCATCGAGAAAGAGGATGCGGGTCACGGCTTTCATGCGGGGTCCTCCTCCTTGAGCATCACAAGCTGTTCGCGGCCGTCCGCGCCGCGCAGGCGGTGCAGGCTGATGCGGCCGTAGAGCGCGGCAAGCTGCGCCTGCAGCACCGGCAGAGCATTGCGCGCCGGGTCGAGCACAGCCCGCACGCCGCCGTCTGCCAGCACAAGCAGCCGGTCGCAGCCGTTCAGGGCCAGCGCCGGGTCATGCAGCGCGGCCAGCGCCGCGCGTTCGCCGCCGCGCACCCAGCCGCGCAGCAGCGCCAGCATGCGGTAGCGGTGGTGGAAATCCAGCGCGCTTTCGGGTTCGTCCAGCAGCAGCAGGCGGCGGGGCGCGGCCAGCGTGCGGGCCAGGATGCACAGCTGTTTTTGCCCTTCGCTGAGATGCAGATAGTTTTCCTGCTCCCGGCCGCCGAGGCCGACTTCGGCCAGCGCGGCGGCCGCGCGCGCACGCATGGCGGCGGAGGGCCGTTCGAGCAGGCCGAGCGCGGGGTTAAAACCCATGAGCACGACGTCGAGCGCGGAGATGTCGATGCCGATGCCGCTGCGCTGCGGGATGTAGCCGCACACGGCGGCAAGGCGGCGCGGGGAGAGCCCTTCGAGCGCCGCGCCCTGCAGCGTGCAGCGGCCCGCATGCGGCAGGATGCCGCCGACCGCCTTGAGCAGCGTGGTCTTGCCGGAGCCGTTCGCCCCCAGCACCCCTGTCAGGCAGCCGGGCTCGAGCGTGAAGGAGACATCCTGCAGAACCCTGCGGCCCGCATACCCGGCGCACAGGCCCTGTACCGAAAAAAAGCTCATACGTCCCGCCGCCCCCTTGCAATGAGATAGATCAGAAACGGCGCGCCGAGCAGGCTGGTAAAGATGCTGACCGGCAGCTCGGTGGCGGCCGCGGTGCGGGCCAGGATATCCGCCCCCACCAGCAGCGCGCCGCCCAGCAGCCCGCCCAGCAGCATGGTCCCGGGGCCGTTGCGCCGCGTGAGCAGCCGCGCGCCGTGCGGGGCCAGCAGCCCGATAAAGCTGATCAACCCCGAAAGGCTGACGACGCAGGCGACGGCGAGCGTGGCCGCCCCCAGCACGGCCAGGCGCAGCCGCCCGACGCTGACGCCAAGCAGCTTTGCTTCGCCTTCCTCGGCCGAGAGCAGCAGGATCTGCCGGTGCAGCGCAAACAGCGCCGCCGCGCACACGGCGCACAGCGCAAGGTTGCCGCCGACGGCATAGCCGCTGATGCCGTTGAGGCTGCCCATGATCCAATATTCGATCGAAGCGAGCTCGCGCTCGGGGTCGGCCGTGAGCTTGAGGGCCATGAGCGCCGTTTGCGCCAGCGAGTGGACCGCAATGCCCGCCAGCACGATGGTGCTGCGGCGGCCGCTGCGGTCGAGCGACGACAGGGCCAGCGCCAGGCAAACCGCGGCCAGCGCACCGGCGAACGCAGCCGCCGTGACCGCCGCCGCGCCCGACAAAAACAGGATGCCCGCCGCCGCCCCGGCGCTGGCCCCGGACGACACGCCGATGACATCCGGCGAGGCCAGCGGGTTGCGGAACACGGTCTGGTAGACAAAGCCCGCAACGCCGAGCGCAAAGCCGCCGATGACGCCGACGGCGGTGCGGCTGAACCGCAGCGTCCAGAACACGCGCCACTGCATGGCGTCCCCGCCCAGCAGGCCGGACAAAGTCAGCGGATATTTGCCGCAGAACAGGCTGAAAAAGGCCAGGGCGGCCAGCAGCGCCGTCCCGGCCAGGCAGAGGGCCTTAGAATTCCTGGTAGGTGAAGCCATAAAACGTCTCATAGAAGTCATTGATGATCTCCATGTTCTCGCCGTCGATGGCAAGCTCCGGGTGCAGCGCGCCGGACAGCCACACCGAGCCGAGGATGCCGCCGGGCACCGGGCTGTCCCACGCTTCGGCGTCGCCGGGGATCTGCAGGACATGGCCGTTTTCAACGGCTGTGCAGCCCGCCAGGTTCGGGTCGGCAAGGACGTCGCCGACGGTATAGCCCGCATCGGAGGCCAGGACGATATATTCGGGGTCCCAGGCGAGGATCTGCTCATAGCTGACGGTGGCCCAGTAATCTTCCGTGATATCGGCCGCGACGTTTTCGCCGCCCGCCAGCTCGATCATGCCGGACTGGTACATGCCGCCGCCCGCGGTGGAGAGGAAGTCTGAATTGCCCGCAAGATAGACGGTCGGGCGTTCGGCGCCGGCCAGCAGGCCCGTAAGACGGCCCTGCTGCATTTCGGTAAAGGCCAGCAGCTCATTGGCGCGGTCCTGGGCGTTGGTGGCCGTGCCGAGCAGCGCCGCCGCCGCGTTGAGGCGTTCCTGGTCCTCCGGGTCGACAAGCAGCACGTCGATGCCGAGCGCCTCGAGCGGCTCGACCGCGCTTTCGAGCTTGAGCGGCAGAACGACCAGGTCGGGGTCCAGCGCGGCGCAGCCCTCGAGGTCAAACTCCTTGGCGGTGCCGACGCTGGGCAGTTCGAGCAGTTCGGGCGCGCTGCGGGCGTAGATCGGGCGGGTATCGGCCTTGGCTTCAATGCCGACGAGCTTGTCCTGCTGGCCGAGCGCGACGAGCAGGCTGGTCGAGATGTAATACCCGGAGACGAGGGTCTGCGGCTCGGCCTCAAGGGTGACTTCGCGCCCGGCCTGGTCGGTCAGCGTGACGGGGTAGACCGTCTCGGCGGCCGCGGGGACTTCGGCATAGAACTGGCCGTCCGGGTCCAGGACGACGGCCCCCTCCCCCGCTTCTTCGGCCGGTTCGGCCGCTTTTTCGGTTTCAGTGGTTTCGGGGGTTGCGGGCGCTTCGGTCGCGGCCGGGGCGGCGGCGGGGGCGCTTTCGGCGGGCTGCGCGCCGCAGGCGGCCAGCGAGAGGGCCATGCCCAGCGCCAGCAGGGCGGCGGTGCATTTTTTCAGGCGCATGTTCTTTTCTCCTTCTGCTTTTTCTCTTTTTGCGTTTTTACGCCGGGCACAGGCGCGCGGCGTTGTTGTTTTGAAACTACAACGAGATTATAACAATTTCCCTTCCCAAAATCAAGCGGGGCTGGTATAATGTATAATAAGGATAAAATTGCCGGTTTGCGTCAAAAAGCGGCAGAAACAAAGGAAAAGAGTTTATGATCACGATCCAGAACTATGTCCGGGCCGAAAGCCTGGAGCAGGCCTACGAGCTCAACCAGAAAAAGAGCGCCCGCATTTTGGGCGGCATGCTGTGGCTGAAGATGGCCAAAAACACCGTCGGCACGGCCGTTGATCTCAGCGGGCTGGGGCTTGACACCATTGAAGAAACCGGCGAAGGGTTCTCCATCGGCGCAATGGTCACGCTGCGCCAGCTGGAGCAGCACCCGGGGCTGAACGCCTGCACGGGCGGCGCGTTCGCCAAGGCGCTTGCGCCGGTCGTCGGCGTACAGTTCCGCAACATGGCGACGGTGGGCGGCAGCGTGTGGAGCCGGTTCGGCTTTTCCGACGTGCTGACGCTGCTGCTGGCGCTGGACACGACGGTGGAGCTGTACAAAGGCGGGCTTGTCCCGCTCGAGACGTTTGCGGCGATGCCGTACGACCGCGACCTGCTGGTGCGCGTGCACATCCGCAAAACGCCGGGCCGTGTTGCCTATGAGGCGATGCGCATCCAGCGCACCGACCTGCCGGTGCTGACCTGCGCAGTGTCGGATATGGGCGGCGTGCGCGCCGTGATCGGCGCGCGGCCGGGCAAGCCGGTGGTGCTGCGGGACGAAAAGGGCCTGCTGGCCGGCGGCATCAGCAAAGAGAGCGCCGCCGCGTTTGCGGCCGATGTGGCCGCGCGCGTGCCGATGGGCGCGAACAGCCGCGGCAGCGCGGCCTACCGCACGCACCTGGCCGAAGTGCTGACGCGGCGCTGCGTGCTGGGGCTTGGAGGTGAACTGTGATGGAGATCAAACTGACGCTCAACGGGCGGCCGGTGACCGATACGGTCGAACCGGACACGCTGCTGATCGACTTTGTGCGCGCGCACGGCTGCGCCAGCGTCAAGCGCGGGTGCGAGACGTCCAACTGCGGGCTGTGCACGGTGTTTCTTGACGGCAAGCCGGTGCTTTCCTGCTCGATGCTGGCGGCGCGCGCCGACGGCCATGCGGTGCAGACGCTGGAGGGCCTGCAGGAGGAAGCGGCCGATTTCGTCGGCTTTATTGCCGACCAGGGGGCCGACCAGTGCGGTTTCTGCAACCCCGGCTTTGTGATGAACACGATCGCCCTGCTGCGCGAAAACCCCGACCCGACCGACGATGAGATCCGCGCGTTCCTGGCCGGGAACCTGTGCCGCTGCACGGGGTACGAAGGCCAGCTGCGCGGCATCCGCAGCTATCTGGACAGCCGGAAAGGGGGCGAAGGGCATGGAGCATAAGGACTACCGCGCCATCAACAAACCGGTGCGCAAGAAGGACTCGATGCAGCTGCTCCTGGGCAAGCCGGTGTACACGGACGACATCACCCCGCGCGACGCGCTTGTGGTCAAGCTGCTGCGCTCGCCGCACGCGAACGCCATCGTGCAGGAGATCGACACCTCCCTCGCAGGAAAAGTCCCCGGCGTCGCCGCCATCTATACCTGGCAGGACGTGCCGCAGCGCCGCTTTACAATCGCCGGGCAGACCTACCCGGAGCCTTCGCCCTATGACCGGCTGATTTTGGACCGCCATGTGCGGTTTGCGGGCGACGCGGTGGCCATCATCGCCGCCGAGACCGAGAAAGCCGCGCTCAAGGCGATGCGCCTTATCAAGGTCAAATACGAAGTGCTCGAGGCGGTGCTCGATTTCCGCACCGCCAAGGACAACCCCGTTCTGGTCCACCCCGAGGAGGACTGGTATCCGCCCTGCCCGGTGGGCGGCGACAACCGCCGCAACCTTGTCGCCAGCGAAGTCAACGGCGACGGCGATGTGGAAGCCGTGCTGGCCGGCTGCGATATCGTGCTGGACCGCACCTACCACACCAGGGCCTTCAACCAGGCGATGATGGAGACCTTCCGCACCTATACCGAGCTGGACCGCTACGGGCGGCTGCATGTTATTTCCTCGACCCAGATCGTGTTCCATGTGCGGCGCATCCTGTCGCAGGCGCTGGGCCTGCCCAAGAGCCGCATCCGCGTGGAAAAGCCGCGCATCGGCGGCGGTTTCGGCGCCAAGCAGACCGCCGTGTGCGAGGTGTACCCGGCGTTTGTGACCATGCAGACCGGGCGGCCCGCCAAGCTGATCTACACGCGCGAGGAGGCGCAGATCGCCGGTTCGCCGCGCCACGAGATGGAAGTGCGCATCCGCCTGGGCGCGGACAACGACGGGCGCATCCGCTGCATCGACCTGTACACGCTTTCCAACACCGGCGCTTACGGCGAGCACGGGCCGACGACGGTCGGGCTTTCGGGCCACAAGGCCATCCCGCTGTACACGGGCGGGCTGGAAGCGTACCGGTTCAGCTATGACGTTGTGTACACAAACCACCAGGCGGCCGGGGCTTACCGCGGCTACGGCGCGACCCAGGGCATCTATGCGCTGGAGACCATTGTCAACGAGCTGGCCGAGCAGCTGCACATGGACCCGACTGTGCTGCGCGACAAAAACATGGTGCGCGAGGGCATGGCGATGCCCGCCTATTACGGCGAGATGGCCAACGCCTGCGCGCTGGACCGCTGCATGGAGCACTGCCGCCGCATTTTCCACTGGGATGAAAAATACCCGGTGCGCGACATGGGCAACGGCAAGGTGCGCGCCGCGGGCGTGGCCATGGCGATGCAGGGGTCCTGCATTTCGCGCGTCGACGTCGGCTCGGCGACGGTCAAGCCGAGCGAGGACGGCACCTATAACCTGATCATCGGCGCGGCGGACATGGGCACCGGCTGCGACACGATCCTGGCCCAGATGGCCGCTGAGTGCCTGGACTGCAGCGTGGACGACATCGCCGTGTTCGGCGCGGACACCGACGCTTCGCCGTATGATTCGGGCTCTTATGCGTCCTCGACGACCTATGTGACCGGCAAAGCGGTGGAGAAAGCCTGCGCCGAGCTCAAAGAGCGCATCTGCTCGATCGCGGCCGGGATGCTCGGCTGCCAGCCGGAGGACGTCGTGTTCGAGGGCAAGCGCGTGCGCCGCATTGACAACGGCGAATCGGTCACGCTCGAACAGATCGGCTACAAGACGCAGGTGTTCAGCTGCGAGGCGGCCGAAGCCACGGCCAGCCATTCCAGCCCGGTCTCGCCGCCGCCGTACATGGTAGGCATGGCGGAGATCGAGCTGGACAAGGAAACCGGGCTTGTGACCGTGCTCGACTACATGGCCGTGGTCGACTGCGGCATCCCGATCAACCCGGCGCTCGCCCGCGTGCAGACCGAGGGCGGCATCGTGCAGGGCATCGGCCACACGCTGATGGAGGATGTGCGCTACGACCGCAACGGGCGGCCGGTGGGGTCGAGCTTTTTGCAGTACAAGCTGCCCACGCGGCTGGACATGGGGCATCTGCGCGTCGAGTTTGAAAACAGCTACGAGCCGACCGGCCCGTTCGGGGCCAAATCCATCGGCGAGATCGTCATCAACACGCCCGCCCCGGCGCTGACCCATGCGATCTACCGCGCCACCGGCGTGTGGCACCGCGAGCTGCCGATCCTGCCGGAGCAGATCGCGATGAGCAAGCCGGAAACAGCCGAATAAACGCAGAAAATCAACACACAAAATCACAGCGCCCCGGGCCGAAATCCTTCGGCCCGGGGCGCTGCTTTATGAAGTCTGCTTATCCGATGATCTGCCAGTGTTTGTCGACCTGGTTGAGCACCTCGCAGCCGGTGGCGGTGACAAGGACCAGATCTTCCACGCGCACGCCGAACTCGCCGGGCAGGTAGACGCCCGGCTCGATCGAGAAGATCATGCCCTCCTCGGCCGGGGCGGTGTTGGCGCTGCTCACATCGCCCTGCTCATGCTCGGTGCGGCCGATAAAATGCCCGAGGCGGTGGGTGAAGTATTCGCCGTAACCCGCCGCCGCGATCACATCCCGCGCGGCCCTGTCCAGCTCGCACAGCGGCACGCCGGGGCGCACAAGCGCTTCGGCGGCTTCGTTGGCGCGGCGCACAAGGTCATGGATGGCCGTATAGCGCGCATCGGCCGTGCGGCAGAAATAGGTGCGGGTCATGTCGGAGCAGTAGCCGCCCTTTTTGCCGCCGATATCCAGCACGATGCAGTCCCCCGCTTTCAGGCGGGTGGCGTCCGGCATGTGGTGCGGGTCGGCGGCGTTCGCGCCGAACGAGACGATGGGGTCGAACGAAGGGCCTTCGCACCCGAGGGCGCGGTATTGCTCCAGCAGATAGGCGGCGACCTCCTGCTCGGTCATACCCTCTCGGATAAACGCGGCGGCGCGGCGCATAGCTTCGTCGTTCAGGCGGGAATTTTCCCGCATGAGTTCCTGCTCGGCGGCGTCCTTGCACGCGCGCACACGGTCCACGCAGTCCGACGCAAGGCGGCAGGGCATGGCGGGCAGGCGCTGCATGAGCGGCAGCAAAAAGCGCGCGGGCCAGTTTTTGTCAATGCCGAGCGGTTCGTCCCCGCGCACGTTTTGGGCGATCAGGCCGACGGCATCGTCGGTATCGGTGAACCAGATCTCCTCGGCGGTCGTTTTGGGCACCGTGTACAATTTATTGAGGAAAAATTTGTGATGCCCGTCCACGCTCAGGTAGAGCGCGAACAGCCGCTCGAACGGCTCCACATAAACGCCGGTCAGGTAGTCGATGCTCTGCGGGTCGCTGATGATCATCTGGCCAAGGCCCGCCTGTTCCATGGCGCGCAGCACGCGCGCGATGCGTTCGGTATGCATGCGGATATCCCCCTCCTGCTGTTTTTTCTCATCTTAGCACGCGGGGGCGGGGCATGCAAGGGGGCTTACTCCCCGCGGCAGGCGAAAAAGTTGCCCGCCGCGTCGCAGGCGGCGTAGAAGACTTCGCCGGTCTGGCCGATGCCCGCGCTGTGCAGCCGGGCGCGCAGCCAGCTTTCGTCGCGGCCGCTCTCGCGCAGGTTCTGCGGCATCACTTTGCCGTCCAGCACCAGGTCGTACCACAGGCTCGCGGGCGGCGGGGCAAGCCCCAGGTCGCCCGCAGTGGCCGGGCGCTGCGCGCTTTTGGGTAAAAAGCTGATCTGGCCGTTTGTTTCAAGCATCGCGGCCTGCACCGTGTTGAGGTCGTGGTAGCCCGCGACGCGCGCCTGCGCCAGAAACTCGTTGAGGTCGATGGCCGCGCGCGCGAGCTCCTTTTTGCGGATGACGCCGTCTTTCATCAAAACGATCGTGCGGCCGTCCACGATCAGGCGCAGCCGCAGGCTTTTGCAGGCCCCGTAATGCACAAGCCACGCCGCCGCGCCGTACACAAGCAGCGCCGTGAACGGGCGGTACCAGCTTTCGAGGTTGGTCGCCATTTCGGCGGCGATGGAGCCGACCGTGATGCTGTTGGCGTAGTCGAAAATGCTCATCTGCGAAATCTGCCGCTTGCCCCCCAGGCGCGTGGTGGCGAACATCGTGACGAGCGAGACGATGCTGAAGAGCGCGACTTTGCCGATCTCTGCGGCGTAATGCAGCATGGGTTCCACCTCCCGGCCGGGGGCGTCCCCGGCCTTTTTCCCTGTTGTTGCTTTCAGAGCAAGATTATTTTGTACGTTTTGTAACATATTATCCCAGCCACTTGCCAAGGCGGGCCAAACCGACTAAAATAGGGTTGTATTTTGGAGTATTGTGTCATGGGAGGTGGGGTCTTGCCGCACGTTTTTATCATCAACCCCGCCGCCGGGCACAAAAACGCCGCCGTCTGGCTGGAGCCGCAGATCCGCGCCGCCGCGGCCGGGCTGGGGCTGGCGGCCGACACGGCCGTTGTCCAGACCTGCCGCCCCGGCCACGCGCGGGAGCTGACCCGCCGCCTGGCGGCCGGGAACCGGCCCGCGCGGGTGTACGCCTGCGGCGGCGACGGCACGCTGAACGAAGTACTGCAGGCGGCCGCGGGCTGCCCGCGGCTGGCGGTTGGCTGCGTGCCCTGCGGCAGCGGCAACGACTATGTGCGCAATTTCGGCACGGCGGAAGATTTTCTCGACCTGCGCGCCCAGCTGCAGGCCGAACCCGCGCCCATGGACGCGCTGGACACCACGTTCGGCTACGGCGTGGGCATCTGCGCCGCCGGGCTGGACGCGCTGGTGGCCTACCAGATCCCCCGCTTCCGGCGGCTGCCGGGCTGCGGCGGTACGATGGCCTACACGCTGTCCATTTTGCAGGTCATGACCACCCGCTTTGGCCACCGCGTGCGCATCACGCTGGACGGCCGCGCCCACACCGGGGACTACATGATGGCGGCCGTGTGCAACGGCCGGATGTACGGCGGCGGCTACTGCGCCGCCCCGCTGGCCCGCCTGGATGACGGCCTGCTGGACGTGGTCCTGGTGCGGCCGCTGTCCCGCCTGCAGGTGCCCGGGCTGCTGGCCCGCTACCGCAAAGGCGCGCACCTGACGCCGCAGGGCGAGGTCCCGCCCGATCTGCGCCGGTGGATCACGTTCGCCCGCGCGCGGGAAGTCCGCATCGAAGTGCTGGACGGGCGGCCCATCGCCGCCACCGTGGACGGCGAATGCGGGCTGGTGCAGCGCATCGAGGCCAAAGCGGCCCCGCGGGCGCTGTCCATGCTGCTGCCCGCCGCCGTGCGCGCGCGGCAGACAGCCGTTTCGATTCCATGACCCCGGGGTGTATCTGAAAAAGCCCCAGCGCTTTTGATGTATCCGATACACCCCATAAGGTTTCACATGCATGCGGGGCGCCGCGCCCCGACGGAGGGAAAAATGTCAGAGAGCAAGGTCAAGATCAAGGTAACGCACAATGTGGTCCACCTGCCGGCCATCGCGCTGCGCGGGCTGGTGGTGTTCCCCAACAACATCATCCATTTCGAGGTCGGCCGCGCCAAGTCCATCGCCGCCATCGAGGCCGCCATGCGCGGCAACAGCAGCGTGTTTCTGGTGGCCCAGAAAGAGACCGACGTGGAGGAACCGGCGGCCGGGGACCTGTATGCCTACGGCGTGATTGCCGAGATCAAGCAGGTGCTGCGCGTGTCGGAGGACCTGGTCAAGGTGCTGGTGGAGGGCAAGACCCGCGCCAAGCTGCTGAGCCTGGACGGTTCCGGCAAGTTCCTGATGGCCGAAGTGCGCACCGCTCCGGTGCGCGGCATCGCGCCCAGCAAGCGCAACCAGACCGAAGCGCTGGTGCGCAGCCTCAAGGACTGCTTTGAGGAGTATCTCTCCTACAGCCCGCAGATCTCCAAGGACATCGTCTACAACATCGTCTCTTCGGACAGCCCGCTGTATCTGAGCGAGTACATGCCCGCCAACCTGCTGTTCAAGTTTGAGGACAAGCAGGCCGTGCTCAACGAATCGACGCTGCTCGGGCGGCTGGAAAAGCTGCTGATCCTGCTGCACCAGGAGTGCGATATCCTTTCCATCGAGAAGGACATTGACGACAAGGTCAACATCCAGATGGACAAGAGCCAGCGCGACTATTACCTGCGCGAGCAGATGCACATCATCAGCGAGGAACTGGGCGACAGCGAGGACACCCGCGCCGAAGCCGAAACCTACCGCGAAAAGATCAAAGCGCTCAAGCTGGAAGCCGAGAGCGAAGAAAAGCTGCTGAAGGAATGCGACCGCCTGGCCCGCATGCAGGGCAACGCGGCCGAGATTAGCGTGATCCGCGGGTATCTGGACACCTGCCTGGCCCTGCCCTGGCACACGGCCACGAAGGACGACCTGGACCAGGCCCACGCCCGCCGCGTGCTGGACAAGGACCACTACGGCCTGCGCAAGGTCAAGGACCGTATCCTGGAGCTGCTGGCCGTGCGCAAGCTGAACACCGACGTCAAAGGGCAGATCATCTGCCTGGTCGGCCCGCCGGGCGTCGGCAAGACTTCGATCGCGCGGAGCATCGCCGAGTGCATGGACCGCCAGTTCGCCCGCATGAGCCTGGGCGGCGTGCACGACGAGGCCGAGATCCGCGGCCACCGCCGTACATACATCGGCGCGATGCCCGGGCGCATCATCAACGCAATGCTGACGGCCAAGACCTCTAACCCGGTGCTGCTGCTGGACGAGATCGACAAACTGGCCGGGGATTACCGCGGCGACCCGGCCAGCGCGCTGCTGGAGGTGCTGGACCCCGAACAGAACCGCACGTTCAAGGACAATTTCCTGGACATCCCGTTCGATCTGAGCGAGGTGCTGTTCATTACGACCGCAAACGACGCTTCGACCATCCCCGCGCCGCTGCTGGACCGTATGGATATGATCGAACTGCCGAGCTATACCCGCGTCGAAAAGTTCAACATCGCCAAGCGCCACCTGGTGCCCAAGCAGCTTAAAAACAACGGCCTGACCGGCAAAGTCACGCTGACGGCCGGGGCGCTGTATGAGATCATCGACGGCTACACGCGCGAAGCGGGCGTGCGCAGCCTGGAGCGCACCATCACGGCCGTGCTGCGCAAATGCGCACAGAAGATCGCCGCCGGGGACGCCGAGAGCATCAGCGTGACCGCGCCGATGGTCAAGAGCCTGCTGGGGCCGGAGAAGGTCAAGCCGACCTTTATCTCCCGCTCGGACGCCGTGGGCATCGCCAACGGCCTGGCCTGGACCAGCGTGGGCGGCGAGATGCTGCCTGTGGAGGTCAGCGTCGTGCCGGGCGGTTCGGGCAAGATCGAGCTGACCGGCTCGCTGGGCGACGTGATGAAGGAGAGCGCCCAGCTGGCCGTGACCTATGCGCGCGTGCATGCGCAGCAGTACGGCATCGCGGCCGATGTGTTCAAGAATTCCGACGTCCACATCCATGCGCCCGAGGGCGCCGTGCCCAAGGACGGGCCTTCGGCCGGCGTGACGCTGACGACGGCGCTGATCTCGGCGCTGTCCGGTTTTCCGGTGCGCCACGACCTGGCCATGACCGGCGAGATCACGCTGCACGGCAATGTGCTGCCGATCGGCGGGCTGAAGGAAAAGAGCATGGCCGCCTACCGCGAGGGCATCTCGACCGTGCTGATCCCCAAAGACAACACGCCCGACCTGTATGAGGTGGACGACGAAGTGAAGAAGGCCGTGCAGTTCATCCCGGTCAGCGACCTTTCGCAGGTGCTCAAGCAGGCGCTGATCCGCCCGGCGCACAGCGCCCCGCGCGCGGTGCCCGCCGTGCCTGCCGCCACCCAGCTCATCGCCAGCGACACGAGCGCCGCGGCCAAGGAACCGGCCGCCGTGATGTGAGCAAAGGAGCCCCCATGAACTACCAACGCAGTGAATTCCAGGCTTCCTACGGCATTTCCAGCCAGCTGCCCGCGCCCGACCGGCCGGAGTTCGCCTTTTCCGGGCGGTCCAATGTCGGCAAGTCGAGCCTGATCAACAAGCTGTGCAGCCGCAAAAGCCTGGCCCGGGTCAGCTCGACGCCGGGCAAGACCGCGACGATCAATTTTTACCGCGTGGACGGCGTCTACTTTGTCGACCTGCCCGGCTACGGCTTTGCGCGCGTATCGGACGCCGAGCGCGCGCGCTGGGACGAGCTGATCAACGGCTATTTCGAGGCCGGGCGGCCGCTGGCGCTGCTGGTGCAGCTGCTGGACTGCCGCCACGACCCCAGCGCCGACGACCGCCAGATGCTGGCGTATCTGCAATACCACAGCCTGCCGTTCGTCGTGGCGCTGACCAAGGCGGACAAGCTGAAAAAGGCGGAGCGGGAGCCCTGCCTGGAAAAATTCCGCGCGCTGTGCGCGCCTTACGGCTGCCGCGCCGTGTTTTTGACAAGCGCCGAAAAAGGCGACGGCATCGCCGAGCTGCGCGCCTGCCTGGACGAAGCCGCCGACGCCATGACCGGGGTGCCCGCCGATGGCGTATAACGAGTTTGCTTATTATTACGACGAGTTCAACACCGCCGCCGACTATGACGCGCTGTACCGCTATGTGACCGGCGAGCTGGCCGCCTGCGGCGTGACCGGCGGGCTGCTGGCCGATTTGGGCTGCGGCACCGGCGAGCTGACGCTGATGCTGGCCCAGGCCGGGTATGATGTGATCGGCATCGACCAGTCGGAGGAGATGCTGAGCGTGCTGCGCGAAAAGGCGGACGAGCTCGGCCTGACCGGGCGCATCCTGCTTTTGCGGCAGGACATATTGCAGCTTGACCTGTACGGGACGATCCGCGCGGCGGTGTCCACGTTTGACACGTTCAGCCACATCGGCCCGCTCGACCGCTTCGAGCAGGCCATCGCCAAAGCCGCTTTTTTCATGGAAAAGGGCGGCGTCTTTGTGTTTGACCTCAACACCCCCTACAAGCATGCGCAGGTGCTGGCCGGGCAGAGCTTTGACCTTGACGCCGGGGACGCGCTGTGCCGCTGGACCAACCGCTACGATGCGGTCAGCGGCCGCGTGGACCTGTACATCGACGTGACCGACCGCGAGACCGGCGAGCGCTGGCAGGAAAGTTTTTCCGAATACAGTTACCCGCTGGACACCGTGACCGCGCTGCTGGACCGCTATGGGTTTACGACCGTGCGCACGGCGGACGGCGAGGACTTCGGCCCCGTGCGGCCGGACAGCCAGCGCTGGATCATCACGGCGCGCAAGCGCTATACCCAGCAAGCAAAGGAGAATGAAGCATGAACGAACAGAACCTGCTGCGCGGCATTTCCGAAAACGGCGGCGTGGTGTTTTACGGGGTGGATTCCACCGATATCGTGCGCGAGATGGAGCGCCTGCACAAAACGAGCGCCGTGACCACCGCCGCGCTGGGCCGCCTGCTGACCGCCGCCGCCATGATGGGCGCGATGCTCAAAGGCGGCCGCGACACCGTAACGCTGCAGGTGAACGGCGGCGGCCCGGCCGGCCGCCTGCTGGCCGTGGCGGACGGCAGCGGCCATGTCAAGGGCTATGTGCAGCACCCGGTTGTGGAGCTGCCGCCGCGCGCCGACGGCCACCTGGACGTGGGCGGGGCCGTAGGCAAAGACGGCACGCTGGACGTGATCCGCGACCTGGGCCTGCGCGAGCCGTATATTGGCCAGGTGCCGCTTGTTTCGGGTGAGATCGCCGAGGATGTGACGCGGTACTTTGCAATCAGCGAACAGACGCCGACCGTGTGCGCGCTGGGCGTGCTGGTCAACGCGGACCTGAGCGTGCAGTGCGCGGGCGGGTTCATTGTGCAGCTGCTGCCCGGCGCGACCGAGGAGGAGATCACGCAGCTCGAAAAGAACATCGCCGCCATGCCGGCCGTCACCGCCCTGCTGGCGCAGGGCAAGAGCGTGCGCGACATGCTGGATATGGCGCTGGGCGGCTTTGCGCCCGACGTGCTGGACACCTCCGCCGCCGTCTACCGCTGCGACTGCAGCGAGGAGCGCGTGCAGCGCATGCTGCGCAGCCTTGGGCGCAAGGAGGTCGAGCGCCTGCGCGACGAAGACCCCCGCGCCGAAGTGGACTGCCAGTTCTGTGACAAAGTTTACCATGTAGACCTCAACGAACTGTTGGCCGGCTGGCCCGAGAACGCCCCCGGCAGCGCCGCGCAGGTTTGAGAAAAGTTTTTTGAAAAAGTTGAGAAAACAGCTTGACAAAAAGCGGCGGATGCGGTAAAATAACATTCGTCGCCCGGAGAGAGCCGACACGCTAAACTCTCCAATTTGCGGCCGTAGCTCATCTGGTAGAGCGCCACCTTGCCAAGGTGGAGGTAGCGAGTTCGAGCCTCGTCGGCCGCTCCATTTCGGGAGTTTAGCTCAGCTGGGAGAGCATCTGCCTTACAAGCAGAGGGTCAG
>DWXD01000020.1 GCA_019119365.1 Candidatus Gemmiger stercoripullorum
CGCAAGCCTGCCGGAAGGAGAATTTGTCCATGCTGACTGCCGAAACGACCAACGCCTACCTCTCGATCCTGCGCGAAGAGCTCGTGCCCGCCACCGGCTGCACCGAGCCGATCGCGCTGGCTTATGCGGCCGCGCGGCTGCGCGTGCTGCTGGGCGCGGCCCCCACGCGTATCGAGGCCGATATCTCCGGCAACATCATCAAGAATGTCAAGAGCGTCGTCGTGCCCAACACCGGCGGGCGCAAGGGCATCGCGGCGGCCATTGCGGCCGGCGTTGTCGCGGGGGACGCTGCGCGGGAGCTGCAGGTCATTGCGGAGGTGCCCGCCGCCAGGCATGCCGCCATCGGCGCGTATGCCGGCGCCACGCCCATCGACATCCGCTGCGCCGACACCACCCGCCTTCTGGACATCCGCCTGACCGGCCATGCCGGGGCGCACACCGCGGCGGTGCAGATCGCGAACAGCCACACGAACATCGTGTTTGAAAGCCGCGACGGCGAAGTGCTGCTGCAAAAGCCGTTCACCGATTCGCCGGAGGATAACCTGACCGACAAGAGCGTGCTGAACGTGGCGGATATCCTGGAATTTGCCGATACGGTGGACCTGGCCCGCGTGCAGGACCTGCTCGAAGCGCAGCTTTCCTGCAACCTGGCCATTGCGCAGGAGGGGCTCGCCCACCCCTGGGGCGCGCAGGTCGGGGCCATCCTGCTGGCCGAAATGCCGGACCCCGACGCCAAGACCGAGGCCAAAGCCTGGGCCGCCGCGGGCAGCGACGCGCGCATGAGCGGCTGCGAGATGCCGGTCGTGATCCTGTCCGGTTCGGGCAACCAGGGCATCACGGCGTCGGTGCCGGTGGCGCGGTACGCGCAGCGGCTCGGCGCGCCGCGCGAAAAGCTGTACCGCGCGCTGCTGGTCAGCGACCTTGTCACCATCGAGCAAAAGAGCGGCATCGGGCGGCTTTCGGCCTACTGCGGCGCGGTCAGCGCCGGGGTGGGCGCGGGCGCGGGCATCGCCTACCTGCTGGACGGCGGCTACGAGGCCATCGCCCACACCGTCGTCAACGCAGTCGCGATCTTGAGCGGCACCATCTGCGACGGCGCCAAACCCTCCTGCGCGGCCAAGATCGCCGCCAGCGTCGACGCGGGCATCCTGGGCTACCAGATGTACAAGCACCGCCGCGAGTTCAAGGGCGGCGAGGGCATCGTGACCAAGGGGGTCGACAACACCATCCGCAACATCGGCATCCTCGCCAGCGAAGGCATGCGCGAGACCGACCGCACCATCCTTTCCATCATGACCCGCCCGTGTGATTGAGCCCCCTTATAATGCTTCCGGTTGCCCCGCCCTGCGGCAGGGTGACGGTGAACGTGCTGCCGCGGCCGGGGGCGCTTTGGACTGTGATGCGCCCGCCGCACAGGTCGAGGATGCGGCGCACCAGCGGCAGGCCGAGGCCGCTGCCTTCGGCGGCGCGGGCGGGGTCGGCCTGATAAAACTTATCAAAAATATGCCCCAGCGCCTGCCGGGGGATGCCAACGCCTTCGTCGCGGATCGTGACCGTGACGAAGGCGTTTTCTTTTTCGCCTTCGGTGCGGCCGCAGATGTGGATGCACCCGCCGTCGTGGCTGAACTTGACGGCGTTGCCGATCAGGTTGTCCCACACATGGCCGAGCATCTCGGCGTTGGCGCGGCAGCGCAGGCGGGGCAGGTCCATCTCAAAGGTCAAACCGCGCGGGGCCCAGCGGCTTTCCTGGCGCAGCACGCTGGCGCGCAGCTGTTCGTCCAGGTCGCAGGGGGCCTGGTCCGCCACCAGGTTCTGCGCTTCGTATTTGGACAGCAGCAGGATGCCGCTGGCCAGGCGGGACAGGCGCAGCGATTCGGCCGCGATGAAGTCGAGATATTCGTTCTGTTGTTCCGGGCGCAGGCCGCCGCGGCGCAGCCGCCGCGCAAAGCCCCGGATCGAGACGATGGGGGTCTTGAATTCGTGCGAGAAGGTGCTGATGAAATCGCTGCGCATCATCTCGGTGCTGCCCAGCTCGGCCGTCATGCGGTTGAAGCTGCGCAGCAGCTCGCCCAGCTCGCCGCCGGCGGTCTCGTCCACCCGCACGGTGTAGTCCCCGCGGGCGACGGCCTGGGTCGCGTGCAGCATCTGCTGCAGCGGCCGGGCCGAAAGGCGGCTGACAAAGCCGGAGACCGGCAGCGCCAGCAAAATGGCCAGCAGCATGGGCACCCAGGGCGCAAGCGGGTGTTCCGGCGGCAGGATATGCGCCGACAGCGGCGCCCACACGAACAGCGACAAAAGCCCCGCCAGCAGGTTGCTGACCGCCACGCAGGCGATGAACCGCCCGCGGGCGGAGGAGAAAAGCTTTTTCACCCGCCGCCTCACAGCCGCACCGCCTTGTAGCCCAGCCCGCGCACCGTGACGATGGCAAAGTCGCGGTTTTCGCCGAATTTGTCGCGCAGGCGGTTGATGTGGACGTTGACGGTGTGCTCGTCGCTGTCCGTGTCCATATCCCACACCTCGTCCATCAGCTGGCGGCGGGTGAAGGTTTTGTCCGGGCAGGAGAGCAGCTTGTACAGCAGCAGAAACTCCTTGCGCGGCAGCTCGGTGCGGCGGCCGTCCCATTCGACCGCGAGATCGTCGTAAAAAAGCGTGGTGGAACCCACCTGCAGCCGCCTTGCGCAGGCCGCCTGCGCCCGGCGCAGCAGCGCCGCAATGCGCAGCAGCAGCTCCTCCTCGTCGGCCGGTTTGACCATGTAATCGTCCGCCCCCAGCCGCAAAGCGCGGCGCTTGTCGGCCTGGGCCTCCCGCGCGGAGAGCACCAGCACCGGCAGCGCCGAGCCCGCGCGCCGCAGCTGGGTCAGCGCCGCAAAGCCGTCGAGCCGCGGCAGCATCAGGTCCAGCACCAGCAGGTCCACATGCCGCTGGCTCACCAGCTCCAGCGCCTGCAGGCCGTCGCGCGCCAAAAGCGTTTCGTACCCGGCGTCGGCCAGCGTATCCAGCATCAGCCGCGCCGCGCCGCCGTCGTCCTCTGCCACCAGGATCTTGAACATGTTCCGCGCCTCCCGTCGGGGGTATAGTTTCCGTCAGGGGGGATCTGATAAATCAAAGGCGCTGAATCATTCGCTGAAAAGGTGCGGATGCAAGGCGCGGAACCGCAGGAATACTTTGTGTATTCCAAGGTTTCGTAACGCAGCAGACGCTGCGTTTTAGCAGAATGAGACAGTGCCGGGGATTTTCTAGATACGCCCCAGCCTTACTTTACCGCCCAATTGGGGATAAACGGTAGGCGAATTGTGAAAAATCTCCGAAAGTTGCGCCCGCGGCGGCCAAAGTTGACCAAAAGTTGATGTTCAGCGCCTATACTGTACCACCGACAGGGCGTGCCCGGCACAGCGGGCGCGCCCCGGACCAGCACAGGAAAGGACGCACAGACCATGGACCACAACACATACAAAGCCAAGGCGGGAGGCGCGCGATGATCGAAGTAGAGCACCTGACCAAATACTACGGCAGCTTCCTGGCGGTGGACGATATTTCGTTCACGATCGAGGACGGCCATGTTTACGGTTTCCTGGGCCCCAACGGCGCGGGCAAATCGACAACAATGAACATCATCACCGGCTGCCTTTCGGCCACGGCCGGGCGCGTGCGCATCGACGGGCACGACATCTATGAGGAGCCGGACAAAGCCAAGCGGCTGATCGGCTACCTGCCGGAGCACCCGCCGCTGTACCTGAACGAATCCCCGCGCGAATACCTGCGCTTTGTGGGCGAGGCCAAGGGCCTGCGGGGCGAAGAACTGCAGCGCCAGATTGCCGAAGTGGTGGAAAAAACCGGCATCGCCGCCGTGCAGAACCGGCGCATCGCGGCGCTGTCCAAGGGCTACCGCCAGCGCGTGGGCATTGCGCAGGCGCTGCTGGGCAACCCGCGGGTCATTATTCTGGACGAGCCCACCGTCGGGCTGGACCCGCTGCAGATCATCGAGATCCGCGACCTTATCCGGGAGCTGGGCAAGACCCACACCGTCATCTTCAGCTCGCACATCCTGTCCGAAGTGCAGGCCATCTGCGACGAGATCCTGATGATCGCCAAAGGGCGGCTGGCGGCCTTTGACACGCCGGAAAACCTTGAAAAAGAGCTGCTGGCCAGAAACGAACTGCGCCTGACCACCGACGCCGCGCCCGGCGAACTGCGCGCGCTGCTGGCGGGCGTGGAAGCCGCCGACACGCTGACGGTGGAGAGCGAGACCCCCTACACGGTCGCCAGCGTGCGCACCAAAGGGGCGGATATCTACGCGCTGTCCCGCGCGGTCTTTCTGGCGTTTGCCGGCAGCGGCCATGTCCTTTTGGAGCTGTCGCTCAAAAAGGGCACGCTGGAGGATGTGTTCATCGAACTGACCGAGACGCCCGGCAAGCCCGGCGCGCCGGAAGCGGAAGAAAAGGAGGGCTGAAGCGATGCTCGCGGTATGCAAACATGAACTGCGGATGTATTTCCAGACGCTGACGGCCTATGTGTTCGGCGCGTTCCTGCTGGTGGTTGTGGGCATCGGCGCGATGCTGTACAACCTGCAGGCGGCGGTCAGCAATTTTGAATATGTGCTTTCGTTCAGCAGCCTGGTCTTTGCGGTCATTGTGCCCATCCTGACCATGCGCACGCTGGCCGAAGAGCGCCGCCAGCGCACCGACCAGCTGCTGTATTCCCTGCCCATCTCTACGCTGCAGGTGATCTTGGGCAAGTATCTGGCGCTGCTGGCGGTCTTTCTGGCGCCGCTGTGCCTCATCGCCGTTTACCCGCTGGTCTTTGCGCAGTTTGGCGAAGTGTACCTGCCCACAAGCTACGGGTCGCTGCTCGCGTTTTTCCTGCTGGGGGCGGCGCTGCTGGCCGTGGGGCTGTTCCTTTCCTCGCTGACCGAGAACCAGGGGTTTGCCGCCGGGCTCAGCGTGGCGGTGATCCTGTTCAACTACTACAGCGTGACCCTCTCGGAATATGTCACGGCCACGGCGCAGGCTTCGGCGCTGGCGCTGTTCGTGCTGGCAGCCGGGGCGGGGCTGCTTGTCAAGGCGCTGACCCGCAGCGAGAACCTGGCCATTGCGGTTGGCCTGCCGCTGATGGCGGCCGTCGTCATCGTCTATTTTCTGGACGCCGGGCTATTCGAGGGCCTTTTGCCGGACATCATGTCGGCGCTGTCGCTGTTCGAGCGGCTCAACGTGTTCGTCAACGGCGTGTTCGATTTGACCGCCGTCGTGTTCTATCTTTCGGTCGCGGCGTTTTTCCTGTTTTTGTCGGTACAGTCGCTGGAAAAGAGGAGGTATAACTGATGCAGCTCTTCAAAAAAGCGGACAAAGCGGACCGGCCGCAAACCCCCGCCCCGGCGCACAGCCGCACGGCGGTGCTGGGCGGCGGTTATTCGCTCATCCTCTCGGCGGTGGCGCTGGCCATTTTGGTCGTGGTCAACATTTTTGCGTCCACGCTGCCCGCCTCGGCCACCCAGTACGACATCAGCGCGGTCAAGCTCTATTCGATCACGGCCAACACCCGGGTCGTTGTCAACGCGCTGGAACAGGACGTGACCATCTACTGGGTCGTGCAGGCCGGGGCGGAGGACGACGTCATTGAAAACCTGCTCTCCAAATACGAGAGTTTGTCCGAACACATCAGCGTCGTCAAGCGCAACCCGGACGTCTACCCCACCTTTGCGGAGCAGTACACCGACGAGGAGGTCCCCAACAACAGCCTGGTGGTGGAATGCGGCGACCGCAGCCGCTTTATCAGCTATAACGACATCTATCTCAGCGAGGCGGACGTCTATTCCTACAGCTATACGACCTCGTTTGACGGCGAAGGCGCGATCACCTCGGCCATCGACTATGTCACCACTGCGGAGCTGCCGCAGCTTTATGTGCTGGAAGGCCACGGCGAGGCCGCGATGCCCGCCACGCTGGCCGACCAGATCGAGAAGGAAAACTATGAGCAGCAGACCCTCTCGCTGCTGACCGTCGACGCCGTGCCCGAGGACGCCGACTGCGTTTTGATCTATGCGCCCGAAACCGACCTTTCGCAGCAGGAAGCCGACATGCTGCGCGACTATGTGCGCGGCGGCGGCAAGCTGCTGGCGGCCGCCGGGACCACCGAAAACGGCAGCCTGCCCAACCTGACCGGCCTGCTGGCCGACTACGGCGTGACGGCGGCCGAGGGCATCGTGGTGGAGAGCGAGCGTGAAAGCTATGCGTTCGGCATGCCGTATGTGCTGCTGCCCACGCTGGCGGACAGCGACATCACCGGCACGCTGCTGGAAGAAAACTACTATGTGCTCATGCCGCTGGCCCAGGGCCTGACGGTGGGCGATACTTCGGCCGGGACCGTCGCCGCGCTGCTGAACAGCTCCGGCACCGCCTACAGCAAGACGGCGGGCTACAGCCTGGAAACGTATGAGAAGGAGGACGGCGACACCGACGGCCCCTTCGCCCTGGCGGTCAGCATCGAGGATGAAAGCGGCGGGCGCATCGTCTGGTTCGGGTCCTCGGCCTTCCTGGACGACATGTACAACGCCTACTCCTCCGGCGCGAACGTCGCCCTCGCCATGAACGCGCTGTCCTGGCTTGTCGGCGAGCGGGAGGCCATCGCCATCCGCTCCAAGTCGCTCAACTACAACTACCTGACCATCAGCGATTCCACTGCCTCGATGCTGCGCGGGCTGATGATCGGCGTGTTCCCGCTGGTCTACCTGGGCGCGGGCATCGTGGTCGTTGTCAGAAGAAGGAGGGTGCAGAATGAAACGGTATAAGCGCGTTGCGGTGCTGCTGGCGGTGCTGGCGCTGGCGTGCGCGGCGACCTTCGCCGTCAGCCGCTACGAGCAGCACAAGGAGCAGATCGCCGAAAGCGGCGAGACGGTGCTTGCCATCGACCCCGACGCCGTCACCGCCCTGAGCTGGACGGTCGGGGACGAGAGCCTGGCGTTCCACAAGGACGAAAGCTGGCTCTACGACGCGGACGAAGCCTTCCCCGCCGACGCGGACAAGATCGGCGAACGGCTGGAGCTGTTCAGCGACTTTGCCGCCGCCTTTGTCATTGAGGATGTCGAGGACTACGCCCAGTACGGCCTGGACGACCCGGCGGCTACCATCACGCTGACGGCCGGGGAGCAGAACTATACGATCAAACTCGGCGATTTCAGCCAGATGGACGAGCAGCGCTATGTGGACACCGGCGACGGCAACGTATACCTGGCCGTGACCGACCCGATGGACCTGTTCGACGTCGAGCTCGGCGAGCTGATCCTGGACGACGTCATCCCGGACTTTGACGCGGTCAGCCGCATCGCCTTTGCCGGGGCGGAAAACTACACCGTCACCTATGAAGAGGACAGCGGCCGGAGCTATGCCGCGGAGGACGTCTACTTTGACGAAAACGGCCGACCGCTGGACACCGCCCGGGTCGAAGCCTACCTGTCCGCCTTGAGCGAAGCCGACCTTTCGGCCTATGCGACCTATAACGCCAGCGCCGGGGAGCTGGAAGCGATGGGCATGAACGACCCCGAGCTGACCGTGACGGTGGATTACACGGGCGGGGACGACGGCGAGACCGCGGGCAGCTGCACCGTTTCCATCGCCCGCGCGCCCGGCGACCGCGCCACGCTGGAGACCGCCGCGCCGGACGATGAAAGCGCGGACGGCGAAGCGGAGGACATCACCGCCTACCTGCGCGTGGGCGAATCCCAGATCATCTACGAGCTGCCCGGCGGGGACTTCACCGACCTGATGGCGGCGGGCTACGACGACCTGCGCCACCAGGAGCTGTTCTGGGGCGACTGGGACGACGTGACCGCCGTGGACGTCACGCTGGAAGGCGAAACGCACGCCCTCACCGCCAAAGGCACGGGCGAGGACCGTGTGTGGAGCCTGAACGGCGCGCAGGCCGACATGACCGACGTGACCGCGGCGCTCAATGCGCTGACGGCGGAGCGCTTTACCGGCGACCCCGCCGCCGGGCAGGAGGAGCTTGCGCTGACGCTGCACCTCGACAACGAAAACTTCCCCACCGTGACCATCCGGCTCACCCGCCTGGACGGCGAGTACTGCCTGGCCGAAGTGGACGGCGCAAGCGTCTGCCTTGTTTCCCGCGCCGGCACGATGACGCTGGTCGAGGCGGTGCAGGCGATCGTTTTGGGACAGAGCACAGACGAAGCATGAGAAAGGGCGCCCCATGAAAGACAAACAGAAACCCACCAAAAAGGACAGCGGGAGCCGGGGCGAAAAGCGCGGGCTCCTGGCCAAATTCCATAAAAAAGAGACCGAAGATTACAGCACTTCGCTGGTTTTTGGCACGCAGGACGCGGCGGCTGCGGCGCCCCGGCGCAAGAACTGGCTGGCGCGGCACAAAAAGCTCATTGCCGTGCTGGCGGTGGTTCTGGTGGCCGCGTTCGCGGTCTGGCGCTTCCTGCGCGCCGCCGTGCCGGCGTCCACCGTCACCTACCAGTATGTCCGCACGACCACGCTGCAAAAGACCAGCCTGGAAAACTCGGTCACAGCCACCGGCACCGTGGCCGCGGGCAGCGAAGCCCATGTGACGGTGGCCGACGCCGCCAAGACCTATACCATCGCCACCGTCAACGTCGAGGTCGGCGACGAGGTGCAGGCGGGCGACGTCATCGCCACGCTGGACACCGCCGATTTGTAAAAGCAGATCGAACAGGCCGAGCAGAGCTATTCGGACGACCTGCAGAGCGCCCAGACGACCTATGACCGCGCGGTGGACAGCTATGAAGTCGGGACCGTGCAGCATGAAAACAAGCTCATCGACCTGCAGGAAGCCATCGACAAGGCGGACGAAACGCTGGCCGAAGCGCAGCAGGCGCTCTGTGACGCGCAGGACGCGCGCGACAGCGCCGAGAGCACGGTCAACGCCGCGCAGAGCACGCTGGATTCGCTGCAGAGCGCCTACAGCGCCGCGCAGGGCATCGCGTCCTACATCAGCGCCTACGATGCGGCGGCCGATGCGCTGGTCAGCGCGGCGGCCGCGCTGGATACGGCCGGCAGCAGCTACACCACGGCGTATATGAACTATACGGCCGCGGCCGACGACGAGACCCGGGCCGCGCTGCTTCCGGCGCTGGAGACGGCGGCCCGCAGCCTGGAAAGCGCCTGGACCGTCTACGGCAGCGGCGCAGGGCTGCAGGCCGCGCTGGACGCCAACGCCGGCGTCAGCGCGGGCAACCAGCGGGCCGTGTCCGCCACGACCGCGCCGGATATCGCCGGCGTCAACGCCCAGCTGGCGGCCGCGGGCAGCACCGCCGTGCTCAACGCCCCCGTTGCCGACACGCTGGTTGAAAACTTCAAGGCGGCGGCCGAAGCGCTCGTCACCCAGGAGAGCGCGGTCACGGCCGACACCGGCATGACCTACCAGCAGCTGCTGGACAGCTACGCCGCCGCCCAGAGCCAGCTGACCGCGGCCCAGACCGCGCTGACCCAGGCGGACACCCAGCTCACCAGCGCCGAAACGCAGGTCAAGACCGCCGAGACCCAGCTGGAAAACGCCCATGATTCCTACGACACCGAGAAAAACTCCACCACGCTGACCAGCCTCTACCAGCAGATCGAGGACGCCGAAGTCCGCCTGGAACAGGCGAAGCGCACGCCGGACACGCTGACCACATTGCGCGACACGCTGGAAGACTGCACGCTGACCGCCACCATGAGCGGCACCGTCACGGCGCTCAACGCCACGGTCGGCTCGGTCTGCGGCGAGACGGTGGCCACCATCCAGGACACCGACGGCCTGACCGTGGAGATCACGCTGTCGGCCAACGATGTGAGCACGGTCAGCACCGGCATGGCCTGCACGATCCAGAGCGACGCCACCGGTGAAACCGAGATCAACGGCACGCTGACCCAGATCGACCCCACCGCCAACGAGCAGGGGACCTTTGGCGCAAAGGTGCAGGTCAACACGGCGGACAGCGGCCTGCTCATCGGCATCCAGGCGCAGGTCGAGATCATCCAGGATGTGACCGAGGGCGTCTTTGTCGTGCCCATCGACGCGGTGGGCACGGCGCAGGACGGCAGCAGCTTCGTCTACCGCCAGACCGGCGGCGAGGGCGTCGACATGACGTTTGAGGAAGTTCCCGTCACCACCGGCGCGTCCAACGACTATTACATCGAAATTTCCGGCGACACGCTGGCCGAAGGCGACGTCATCCGCGCCACGGCGGATATGACCGAGGGCATCGAGACCGCCGAGGTCGAGCAGGACAGCGCTCTGTCCATGATGCCGGGCATGGGCGATATGTCCGGCCAGGCCATGCCGGATATGTCCGGCCAGAGCATGCCGGACATGGGCAGCTTCGGCGGCGGCGCAGACTTTGGCGGCGGCGCGCCCGCGGGCGGCCCGGGAGGCATGTGATATGCAGGACCCAAAGACCTTTGCCGCGCACGTTGCGCAGGCCATCGAGACCGGGCGCCCCGCCGCCGGGCAGCCCGGCGCGCCGCGCCTGCTCATCGACATGCGCGGCATCCGCAAAAGCTACTATGTCGGCCAGCCCAATGAGCTGGAGATCCTGCACGGCATCGACCTGCAGGTGTACGAGGGCGAATTCATCGCCATCGTGGGCGAATCCGGCTCGGGCAAATCCACGCTCATGAACATCATCGGCGTGCTGGACAAACCCACCGCCGGGGCGTATACGCTCGACGGCATCGACATCCACGCCGCCAACGATAAAGAGCTCGCCGCCATCCGCAACCGCAAGATCGGCTTCGTGTTCCAGACCTACAACCTCATCGGCCGCCAGAGCGCGCTCAAAAACGTCGAGCTGCCCATGCTCTACGCAGGCGTGCCGGGCCCCGAGCGCGCGCGCCGCGCGGCCGACTGGCTCGGGCGCGTGGGCATGGGCGAGCGCATGAAACACCAGCCCAATGAGCTGTCCGGCGGGCAGAAGCAGCGCGTGGCCATCGCGCGCGCCATGGTCAACGACCCGGCCATCATCCTGGCCGACGAACCCACCGGCGCGCTGGACAGCCAGACCAGCCGCGTCGTCATGGACCTGTTCCGCGAAATGAACGAGCGTTACCACAAGACCATCGTACTCATCACCCACAACCAGAACCTGGCCGAAGAATGCGGCCGGGTGCTCACGCTGCTGGACGGGCGCATTGTGGCGCAGCGAAAGGGGGCGGGCCGCCGTGGGGTTCTTTGAAAACATCGTGCTGGCGCTGGGCAACCTGCGCGCCAACAAAATGCGCAGCCTGCTGACCATGCTCGGCATCATCATCGGCATTGCGGCGGTCATCGCCATCGAGACGATCGGCAGCAGCATGACCGGCGCCGTCACCGACTCCATGAGCGGGCTGGGCGTGTCCAACATCACGGTCAGCCTGACGCAGAAAAGCGAGGAGGATTCCTCCGGCGGCTTTTTCGGCGGGGGCGTGGCGCTGCGGCTGTTTATGGACTCGAGCCCGTCGGACAGCGACCTTCTGACCGACGCCATGGTGGAGGAATACATGGCCGCTTTCCCGGATACCGTCGCGGCCGTGCAGAAAACGCTGCAGGTGGGCAGCGCCACGCTGGATAAATACGGCGATTCGGGCACCACCATCACGGCCAGCGTCAGCGGCGTCAATCGCGCGGTGCTGAACGAGCTGGACGGCGACACCCCGCTGCTGGCCGGGCGCTGGCTGCGCGATGACGACGGCGACCGGCGCATCTGCGTCGTGTCGGAAAAATTTGTCGAGCAGACGATGGGCTGCTCAAACACCGAAGCGGTCGGCCAGCGCGTCACGCTGAACATCAGCGGCATGCCGTACGCATTTTATGTGGCGGGCGTCTATACCTACGACGACGAGAGCGCCTCGATGTTCGGCTCCACCGACGACGACGCCATCCAGACCGAGATGTACATCCCGCTGGATACGGCGCGCGCGATCACCGGCACCGCGGCCGGTTACGAAAGCCTGACCGTGCAGGTGGCGGGCGGCGTGGACATCAACGACTTTGTCACAACGACCGGCGAATTTTTCTCGAGCTACTACACCCGCAACGACACCTGGACCGTCGAGGCGAGCAGCCTTTCCAGCATGGTCGAGGAGCTGACCAGCATGCTCAGCACCATCAGCCTGGGCATCTCGGCCATCGCGGCCATCAGCCTGCTGGTGGGCGGCATCGGCGTCATGAACATCATGACCGTCTCCGTCACCGAGCGCACGCGCGAGATCGGCACCCGCAAGGCCCTCGGCGCGCCCAACACGGCCATCCGCCTGCAGTTTATCACCGAAGCGGTCGTGCTCTGCCTGCTGGGCGGCGCCATCGGCGTCGCGCTGGGCGTGGCGATCGGCGCGGCGCTCGCGGCCTTCGTCGGCTTCGCCGCGCGCGCCAGCCTTACCGCCATCGCCGTCGCGGTGGGCTTCAGCATGGCCATCGGCGTCTTTTTCGGCTACTACCCCGCCAACAAAGCCGCCAAACTCGACCCCATCGAAGCGCTGAGGTATGAATAAAGCGGGATAAAGAAACAAAACGATTGCCGCCGCGGCAAACGCCCCCGATAAGCCGGGGCCGCTGCGAAGCGGGGCAAAATGAAAAAACAGGCCGTGCCCCAAAAGGGGTGCACGGCCTGTTTGACTGTCGAAAAAGCCGATTGTTTCCCGGCGGCAGAGCGTTTGCCTTGCCTGATAGGGCGGGGCCTTGACCACGCCGCACCGCTGATTTTTAAAAAATGCCATCGGAACATGCTTTTTTAAATTTGCGGAAGTACGGCGGGCAAAACCGCCCGCCCTGCAGGGCGACCGGAAACGGCAGCCGAAGGTGAACGGGTGGTTTCGCGGCCCGCTTGAAAAAGGGAACGCTCAAAAGTTCCAGATGTTGTTTTCCAGCCCGCGCAGGCGCGCGCGGAAATCGGCGGCCATCTGCGGGGCGGCCTCGCAATCCGGGAAGGTCACAAGGTAATCGTCCCCGGCGGGGTGGAAGCTCACCACGCCCGCCAGGCCCGCCATCTCGGCGACCTTGATGAGCGAGTGGAAGTCGTATTCTTTGGAGCTGATCATCAGATTCATGACACACACACCTTTGCAGGGAAGCATCCCGTTTGTTCCAGCATAACACAGCTTTGGCCAATATGCAACCTTGCCCCCTGCGGGGGACGGCGGCTTGTAGAAAAACCACCCGTTTCCCTTTTGGCTGCCGTTTCCGGTTGCAGGGTAGGGCGGGCGATTTTGCCCGCCGCACTTTGGTGATTTCAAAATTGGAACGCGCGCTGCCGCAAGGTTCGGCGGGGTGAGGGCACCCCGCCCTACGCCCGCCCGGGCGGCCGCGGCTGTCCCGGTTGGCCGCCATGTTTTTTCCCCTGTTCCGTAGGGCGTGGGGCCCTGGCTGCGCGCGGCGGGGAAAAACCGGGCAGCCCCGCCCCGCACCTTACCGCTGGGCGGGGTTTATGGTACAATCAACAAAAAACAGGACGGAGGTCTTTGGCGATGGTCAGCGAAGGAAAAATCTATTTTTCCAAAACGGGCGAAAACGGGGTTCCCTAGGGTGTATCTGAAAAATCCCCAGCACTGTCTAATTCTACTAAAAAGCAGCGTCTACTGCGTTGCTCAACCTTGGAATACACCAAGTATTCCTGCGGTTTCGCGCCTTGTATTCGCCGCTTTTTAGCGAATTTTCCAGCACTTTTGATTTATCAGATACACCCT
>DWXD01000021.1 GCA_019119365.1 Candidatus Gemmiger stercoripullorum
TGTGCAGCTCGCTGCACACCAAAATCGTTCCAACGACTTACCTATGCGCCCTCTCGGCTGGCTCTCCCCGAAAGAAAAACTTGCTGCTTTCTTTGATTCTCTCGCTGTACAAGATGTTTGACAAACCTACAGGTGGCGGTCCGCAAGCCTTGCAACCGGTGCACAAGTGTGTTATGCTAAATTTTAATGACTTTGCGCCGCGGCGCAGACGGAAAGGTGTAGGAAACAAGAATGGATCAATCAAGAGTGGCGCTGTTTGAGGAGCGCCCGGTGCCAAGCGCGGTCGTCACGCTGGCGGTGCCCACCATCATCAGCTCTCTCGTCATGGTGCTGTACAACCTTGCAGACACCTATTTTGTCGGCATGCTCAACGACCCTGTCGAAAGCGCAGGCGTCGCGCTGGCGGCCCCGGTACTGCTGGCTTTCAACGCCGTTACCAACCTGTTCGGCGTCGGCAGCTCCAGCATGATGAGCCGTGCGCTGGGTCTCAAAGACCAGGACACCGTCGCGCGCAGCTCGGCGTTTGGCTTTTACTGTTCGCTTGCTTGTGCAGTGCTGTTCTCGCTGGGGTATACCGTGTTCCACGCGCCGCTGCTGGCGGTGCTCGGGGCTGACGCCACGACTTTTGACGCCACGGCCGAGTATCTGTTCTGGACCGTGACCTGCGGCGCGCCGCCCGCCATACTGAACGTCATCATGGCCTATCTGGTCCGTGCCGAAGGCGCAACGATGCACGCAAGCGTCGGCACGATGAGCGGGTGTCTGCTCAACATCGTGCTGGACCCGTTCTTTATCATGCCGTGGGGCTTTGGCATGGGCGCGGCTGGGGCGGGGCTGGCTACCTTCCTTTCCAACTGCGCGGCGTGCGGGTATTTCTTTGTGCTCTTGTATGTGCGCCGCCGCACGACTTGCGTCTGTATTGACCCGCGCAAGTTCGGTTTCCGCCGCTCGATCGTTCTCGGCGTGTTCCAGGTCGGCGTTCCGGCTTCGATCCAAAACCTGCTCAACGTTACCGGCATGACCATCCTCAACAACTTTGCCTCCGCCTACGGCGCGGACGCCGTCGCCGCGATGGGCATTGCCCAGAAAATCAACCAGGTCCCCTGGAACGTTTCGATGGGCCTTTCGCAGGGTGTGATGCCGCTGGTCGGCTATAATTACGCCAGCGGAAACTCGAAGCGCATGAAAAGTGCGGTCTACTTTACCGTCAAGCTGTCGGAGTCTTTCATGATCCTTGCTGCGCTGTTCTGCCACCAGGGAGCCGGCTGGCTTATCAGTATGTTCATGGAAAATGAAAACATCGTCGCTTACGGCACCCGTTTTCTGCAGGGGTTCAGTTTGGCGCTGCCGTTCCTGGCGCTAGACTTTCTGGCGGTCGGCGTCTTCCAGGCGTGCGGCCTTGGCAAGAACGCCCTGATTTTTGCAATCATGCGCAAGATCGTGCTGGAGATCCCGGCGCTGTGCCTGCTGAACTGGCTGTTTCCGCTGTATGGTCTGGCCTACGCACAGCTCACGGCCGAAGTTGTTTTGTGCGCCGCGGCCATCTTCGTACTGCGCCATCTGTTCCAGACGCTTGAAAACCGGCAGGCGGCCGCCGCGCTGCAGGAAGACGCCTAATCGCTTTCCGGCCAACTCTATTTGCATACGCAAAACGCCCCGGACAACAGGCCGAAAAGGCTTGCCGTCCGGGGCGTTTCTCTGTTTATTTCTTATTTCAACAAACCGGCCACAGCCTTGGCTGCGCCGTCCAGGTACTCGCCCGCATAGGTTTCGATCATCCCCGCATCGGCTTCTTTGGCCAGCTCGGGGTCAATGGGCATTTTGGCCAGCACCGGCAGGTGATAGCGCTCCGCTGTCTGCTCAACATGGCTGTCGCCAAAAACCTGGATGTGCTTGCCGCAGTCCGGGCAGACCGCATAGCTCATGTTTTCGACGACGCCCAGCACCGGGACCTTCATCATCTCAGCCATCTGAACGGCTTTGCCGACGATCATACCGACGAGCTCCTGCGGGCTGGAAACGATCAGGATGCCGTCCACCGGCAGGGTCTGGAACACGGTCAGCGGCACATCGCCGGTGCCCGGGGGCATATCGACAAACAGGAAGTCGACATCCTCCCAGATCACGTCCTGCCAGAACTGCTTGACCGCACCGGCAATAACCGGGCCGCGCCAGACGACAGGGGCCTGCTCGTCTTCCAGCAGCAGGTTGATGCTCATGATGTCGATACCGGTGCGGCTCTTGACCGGGTAGATGCCGTCCTCGCCGCCGGTGGCAGGGCCGTGCACCCCAAACAGCTTGGGGATGGACGGACCGGTGATATCGGCGTCCAGGATACCGACCGTATGGCCCAGGCGGCGCATCGCCACGGCCAGCATGGCGCTGGTCATGCTTTTGCCAACGCCGCCTTTGCCGGAAACAACGCCGATGACCTTTTTGATGTGGCTCTTGGCGTGCGGCGGTTCATGCTGGGGCGCGTTGCGGCTGGCGCAATCGGCGCTGCAGTTGCTGCAATCATGCGTACATTCGCTCATGGGAAATTGACTCTCCTTTGCGCCGGGACAGCCATGCCCGGCCTTTTCTATCGTTCGACGGCCGCACCCGGCCGCACAAGGGGACCGCGCCCCGTTTGGCGGGCGCGGTCGGACGCTTTATATTTTACAGGTTTTACGTTGAAAATGCAAGCGTTTCACGGCAGGGCCGCCACGATATCGGCCACCAGCTTCTGGAAAACCGGCCCGCGCCGGTCAGCGATGGCAATGACTTCCTCCCCGGAAAGGCGCTGCCCGGTCATCCCGGCCGCCATGTTGGTGATCAGGCTCAAGGCCAGCACAGGTAAACCGCAGTGGCTGGCGGCAATGGCCTCCGGCACGGTGCTCATACCGACCGCGTCGGCCCCGAGCGTGCGGAAGGCGCGGATCTCGGCCGGCGTCTCGTAGCTGGGGCCCATGTATCCAAGGTAAACGCCTTCCCGCAACGTCAGCCCCTGGGCGGCGGCCACATCCCGCGCGATTTGCTGTAAAGCGGGGTCATACACGCGGCTCATGTCGCAAAACCGCGGGCCGATCTCGTCCTCGTTCGTTCCGCGCAGAGGGTTCACGCCCATAAAGTTGATGTGGTCTTTGATGAGCATGAAGTCGCCGACCGAAAAGTCATAATTGACGCCGCCCGCAGCGTTTGCCAAAATCAGCGCGCGGCAGCCCAGCGCCTTGAAAACGCGCACCGGCAGCACGATGTCGCGCATCTCGTGCCCTTCGTAATAGTGGAAACGCCCCTGCATGCACAAAACGCTGCGCCCGTTGAGCCGCCCGGCCACAAAACGCCCGGCGTGCCCCGGGGCGGTGGAAAGCGGAAAGCCGGGCACTTCGGCATAGGGGATGTATACCGGATCCTCGATGCGGTCCGCCAGGCCGCCGAGCCCGGACCCGAGGACCAGCGCCAGCTCCGGCGTCTGCGGCAGGCGGGCACACAGGAATTCGGCCGCGGCGTTGACTCTTTGCAGTTCACTCATTTTAATCGATCCCTTTCCTTGGGTGTATCTGAAAAATCCCCAGCGCTGTCTCATTCTACTAAAAAGCGGCGTCTGCTGCGTTGCGAAACCTTGGAATACACAAAGTATTCCTGCGGTTTCGTGCCTTGCATCCGCTGTCTTTTAGTGAATTTTTCAGCACTTTTGATTGATCAGATACACCCTGATGTTTTGCCTTATTGTACCATCCGCCGCCGCATAACACAAGCGCCCGCCGCATAGAGATACACGAGACAGGGAAGGGGGCGCGGCGCATGCGGATCAGGCTCTATTTAAAAAACGCAGCCCTGCTGACAGCCGGAGGCTTTGCCCTGCGCGGGCTGGGCATGGTGTTCCGCGTGTTGATCGCGTCGTATCTGGGCGGGGAGGGCATGGGGCTGTACCAGCTGATCCTTGCCGTTTACGGCGTGTTCGTGGCGCTGGCATCGGCCGGGGTCAACGTAGCCTCCACGCGGCTGGCGGCCCAAAGCCTGGCGCGCGGCCGCGGCATGGCCCCCACGCTGTGGGGGCTTGTCAGCGCGGCGTCCTGCCTGGGGACGGCGGCGATGCTGGCGCAGTTCGCACTGGCGCCGCTCATCGCCCACTGGTGCCTGCATGATGTGCGCGCCGAGCTTGGCTTGCGCGTACTGGCGCCGAGCCTTCCGTTTCTGGCCGTATCCGGCGCGCTGCGCGGCTGCTTTTTGGCGCGCCGCCGTGTGGGCCCCAATATTACGGCCCAGCTTTTTGAGCAGCTTTCGCGTATGGCCATCGCGTTGGGGGCGCTGCGCCTACTGCACAGCTGGGGGGCGGGCTATGCCAGTGCGGCGGTGCTGATCGGCAACACGGCCAGCGAAGCGCTGTCCTGCCTGCTGATGGCGCTGTTTGCACGCGCGGAGGCGGCGTTCCGACCCCAAGCGGCCGACCCGGCCAAAGGCTTTGCGCTGCGGGAGCTGTGGGCCATCGCGTGGCCGGTGGGGGGCAGCCGCCTGCTGGTCAGCGCCCTGCAGGCGGTGGAGAGCAGCCTGATCCCACTGTGCCTGACCGTGTATCTTGGCCAGCGCGGGGCAGCGGTGGCGCAGTATGGCGCCATGAAGGGAATGGCGCTGCCGTTGGTCTTTTTCCCGTTCAGCGTTCTGTCGGCGCTGTCCGGGCTGCTGATGCCCGAGATCGTGCGCGCGCACACGCGCAGGGACCGCACCGGGGAAAACCGCTTGATCGACGCGGCGATGCGCCTGACCGGCCTGTTCGCGGCGCTGGCAGGGGCCGGGCTGGTTCTTTTTGGCGAGCCGGCCGCCTGCCTGTTGTTTGATGACGCCGCGGCGGGGACTTATGTACGGCTGCTGGGCTGGATCGCGCCGTTTATGTATTTTGAGAGTATGGTCGACGGGATATTGAAAGGGCTGGGCGAACAGCTGGCGACCTTCCGCTATACGGTGCTTGACTCTGCGCTGCGCATTTTGCTGATTGTTTTGCTGGTGCCGCAGTATGGTCTGACGGGCTTTCTGGGCGTTATGGTCTGTTCGAACCTCTTGACCTGTTTGCTCAATACGCGGCGCATGCTGCGCCGCACAGGCATGCGCGCCGCCTGGCTGGCCTGGTTTGCGGGCCCGGCTGCCCTGGCGCTGCTGGGCGCAGCGCTGACGCTGGCGGTGCGGCAGATCGTGGCAGACAGCGCCGCCGGATGGCTGGCGCAGGGTTTTGTCTTCCTTGCCGGGGCAGGGGGACCGGCCGCGCTGCTGCTTTCCAAAAACCGGGAGCTTGTACAGGCGCGGCGGCGGGCGTAAAAAGCAAAAAACCGGCAAACCGGCAGGGCGTTCTGCACCCTGCCGGTTTGCTGGTTTTATATAGCTGTATTTGTCTTAGTAACACACGCGGCCGTATATTTCGGTCATATGGCGGAGCTTTTCAGCCAGCCAGGGGCTGAATGCGCCGGGCCGGGCACGCCAGCACCAGTTGCCGCCCAGCGTGGAGGGCGTGTTCATACGGGACGAAAGCCCCAGCCCGAGGATATCCTGCGCCTGGGCAACGGCAAGGTCCGCCACGCTGGACCAGATACCGCGCACCATGCCCCAGTGGTAACCCTCCCCAAGGGTGAGGTGAAAATAGTCCACTGCGCGCTGCCGTGCAATGGGGGAGGCGTTTTCAAACCAGGCGTTGAGCGGTTCGTTGTCATGCGTGCCGGTATAGGCGACACAGCTGCGCGGGTAGCTGTGCGGCAGGTATCCGCCGCCGTCCGGCGAATCAAAGGCGAATTCCAGGACCTTCATGCCGGGGTAGCCCACATCGGCCAGCAGGGCGTAGACATCCGGCGTCAGGTAGCCAAGGTCCTCGGCAATGATGTTCTGCCGCCCAAGCTCCTTTTCGATCGCGCGGAACAGATCCATACCGGGGCCGGTGCGCCAGCGGCCGCCGCGGGCGTCCGGGCTGCCGTAGGGGATCGCGTAATACCCGGCAAAGCCGCGGAAGTGATCGATGCGAACCACGTCATAGATGCGGCAGGTATGGCGGATGCGGTGCACCCACCAGGCGTAGCCGGTCTTTTTCATTGCGTCCCAGTCATACAGCGGGTTGCCCCACAGCTGGCCGGTGGCCGAAAACGCATCCGGCGGGCAGCCTGCGACCTCGGTCGGGGTCAGCGTATCGTCCAGCTGGAACCCTTCCGGGCTGCTCCACACATCGACGCTGTCGGCCGCCACATAAATCGGCAGATCGCCGATGATCTCGACGCCGCGTTCGTTCGCATAGGCTTTCAGCGCCAGCCACTGCTTGAAGAAAAGATACTGCACAGCCTTCCAGAACTCGATGTCGGCGGCGTAGGCCCGGCGCGCATCTTCCATAGCTTCGGCTTCACGGCGGATCAGCGCCGGTTCCCATTCGCTCCAGGGCGCGCCGCCGTGCGCGTCTTTCAGCGCCATGAACAGCGCATAGTCCGGCAGCCAGAACGCGTTTTCACGGCAAAAGTCCGCGTAACCGGCCGGCGGGGCAGCCAGCAGGCGGTCGCAGGCTTTGCGCAAAACAGGATACCGCAGCGCATACATCCGTCCATAGTCAATACAATCGGGCGTGCCGCTCCAGTCGATATTATTATACTCTTGTTTCCGCAGCAGGCCGTCCGCCGCCAGCAGGTCCAGGTCGATAAAATACGGGTTGCCCGCAAAGGTCGAAAACGAGGCGTAGGGGCTGTCGCCATAGCTTGTGGAGCAGATGGGAAGGATCTGCCAGTATTTCTGCCTGGCACATACAAGAAAATCCACAAAATCGTGCGCCGCTTTGCCCATCGTGCCAATGCCGTAAGGGGAGGGCAGGCTGGAAATAGGCAGCAGGATGCCGCTGGAACGATTCAAGTAAACCACGCCTTTCAAAGAAAAAATAGAAGGGGTGTGCAATGCCACCCCTTCATCATAGCGAAAAAACAAACAAAAGACAAACATGCGGCGCAAGATCGTCACTCTGCACGAACACGGCTTTTTCAATTTGTGCAAAAGCGCAGAAAATTTACAGCGTCTGCCCGCTGAGCAAGCCGTTCCACAGGCGATAATAGATCCCCTTGCGCTCCAAGAGCTGCTCGTGGGTGCCTTCTTCCTCAATGCCGTCGCGGCCAAGAACAAGGATGCGGTCGGCGTTCTTGATCGTGGTCAGGCGGTGGGCGATGGTCAGCGTCGTGCGGCCCTTCGCCAGCGCGTCCAGGCTTTGCCCGACAAGGATCTCGCTCTCGTTATCCAGTGCGCTGGTGGCTTCATCCAGCAGCAGAATGGGCGGGTTTTTCAAAAATACGCGCGCGATCGAGATACGCTGCTTCTGCCCGCCGGACAGCTTTACGCCGCGCTCGCCGACATAAGTGTCGTAGCCGTCCTTGAGCTCGTTGATAAATCCGTCGGCGCCGGCCAGTTTGGCGGCGTTGACGATCTCCTCCTTGGTGGCGTTGGGCTTGCCGTAGGCGATGTTTTCAGCCACGGTGCCGCTGAACAGATATACGTCCTGCTGCACAACGCCGATGGCCTGCCGCAGGCTCTTGAGCGTGACTTTGCGCACGTCCTGCCCGTCAATGAGGATCTGCCCGCTGGTCACGTCATAGAAGCGGGGGATCAGGTTGCACAGCGTCGTTTTACCGCCGCCGGAAGGCCCGACCAGCGCGAGACTCTCGCCCGGGCGGATGGTCAAATCGACATGGCGCAGGACTTTGTTATGATCATCCGGATATTCAAAGCTGACGTCGCGGAATTCGATGCCGCCCTCCTTAACAGTCAGGGGCCGGGCGTCGGGGGCGTCGGTGATCTCGACCGGGGTATCCATGATTTCAAAGAACCGCTCGATACCGGTCATGCCGCGCTGGAACTGCTCGGCAAACTCAACGATGCGCCGGATGGTGGCGATCAGCGTAGAAACGTACAGAACATACGCCACCAGGTCGCCTGCATTGATGCGGTCGTACACCAGGAACAGCCCGCCCGCAATGATAACCACCAGATACATCAAGCCGTCAAACAGGCGCGTGGAGGTGTTGAAGGCGGCCATCGCATGGTAGGTCTTTTTCTTGATGGTTTGGAAGGCCTGGTTGCCTTCTTCAAACTTTTCGTTTTCCTGCGCTTCGGCGGCAAACGCTTTGACGACGCGCTGGCCCAGCAGGCTGTCCTCGATCGAGGCGTTCAGCTCACCGATCTGGAAGCGCTGCTTGCGGAAAGCGGCGCGCAGGCGCAGGTTGAGGCGCACCGATACGATCATCATCAGCGGCACACAGGCAAAAAGCACCAGTGTCAGCGGTACGCTGGCCCCGCACAGGATGATGAAGGACGCCACGATCTTGATGGCGGCGATGAAGAATTCCTCGGGACAGTGGTGGGCGAACTCGGTCACGTCAAACAGGTCGTTGGTGATGCGGCCCATGATCTGCCCGACCTTGGTGTTGGAATAGTACGTATGGCTCAGGCGCTGCAGATGGGCAAACGCATCGCGGCGCATGTCGGTCTCGATATACACGCCCATGATGTGCCCGGTGCCGGACATATAATAGCTTGCCGCGCCGTCGACGATGCGCAGCACAAGATAGAGCAGCGCCAACCTGGCTACGGTACCAACCGTCAGCACGATCGAAGCGTCGGTCGCCGCGTTGGTCAGGTAGCGCATGATGGACGGCAGGACGATATCGCACAGCGTTGTCAGCGCCGCGCAGAAAAGGTCAAATACCAGGATGCCCTTATATTTGAGCAGATAGGGCAAAAAGCGATGGAGTTGGGACGTTTTCCGGTCGTTTTCGGGTCGAGACATGGTTTCCTCCTGACGCAAACGTCTTCCCCCGCGCAAAGCGGGGGAAGGTGGTTGCTGTTTTTTATTCTATAGGCGTATCTGTTGGAACTTCCGCTGTTTCGGTTTCTGGTGTTTGTTCCTCTGTCACAGGGGGCACCGCAGCGTCTCCTGAACTGGAAGGGATATCCGTCGGTGGCGGAACGTAATTGGGATCTGCCGTACCGCATACCGTGCATACGCCGCCCACATAATTGTGCGGCGCCAATTCTTTCATCTGGCGGTCTGTCGTTGCACCGCAGCTGCACTTATACACAACATAGCCCTGTTCTGTACAGGTGGAAGCCTTTTCTTCTGCCACCTGATCAAATACATGTTCGTGTGCATTCGGGTCCTTTGCACCACAAACAACGCATGCCCCGTCTTTGTATTGATGAGAGGCCAGCGGTAAAAGTTGCCGCTCGGCTGTTGCGCCGCAGCTGCACTTGTAAACGATATACCCCTGCTCTGTACAGGTAGAAGCCTTTTCCTCGGCTACCTGATCAAACTTGTGTTCGTGCTCAACATGATCCGGGTCCTTTGCACCGCAACGGGTACAAACGCCGTCGGAATAGCTATGACCCAACGCGTTTTGCGTTGTAACTGTTTTGGTCTCCCCACAGCTGCACTTTCTCGTCTCATAACCGTTTTCTGTGCAAGTAGCGTTTTTGCTGTCAACCACTTCGCTAAAGTCATGCGTGTGCTGCTGCAGTGCGTCAATAGGTTCCGTCCGCTGCGCCCCGCACTGTGTACAGGTATAGGTGCGCTGGCCTTCCACACCGGGCTGCGGCTGGCTTGTCACCTCGCCTTCGTTCCATGTGTGGCCGAGGGCGTCGAGCTCACGCTCGCGGATAGCGCCGCAGATCGTGCATTTTTCTTTGACCGAGCCTTTAGTCTCGCAACCGGGCTCGACTTTTCCGCCCTCCACTTCGGCAAACACATGGTCGTGTTCGTCAGGCACAAAGTGCGCGGTGACCACCACGCCGCCTGCATCGGCGTTGCTTGGCACTGTGAAGGTGAGGCTGGCGCTGCCGCCCGCCGAGCCGATCGAAGCCGACCAGTGGTCAAACCGCCATCCGCTGGCGGCGGCCGCCGTTACGGTGGAGCAGGTCCCGCCTTTTTTGACCATCTGGCTGCGGACGCCGCTGATCGAGCCGTTGCCGTCGACAACAAACTCGACCGGCACCTTTGCGCCGCGCACGGCGATCGGGTCGGAGGAGATCAGCCCCAGCGGCACGCCGGCCGGTTCGGGGATCGTGCCCAGTGGCTGCGGGCGGCGGTCTTCCGTGAGCAGGGCGTGGGTGCGCACATACTGGAAATAAGCGGTCACAGCCTCTTTGGAAAGGTGCACGCCGTCCGAAAGAGTGTAGTCCTTTTTGGCCCAGCCGGTGGCTTGGTCGCGCAGAACTTCGGCTGAATTGAGGAACTTATAGCCATTTTCTTCGCACAGTTCGATAAGCGCCGCGTTGTAGGCGTCCACCTGGGTCATCGTCAGGTTGGTGTTTTCCCGCTGCTGGTCAAGCGGCGGGATAGCGCTGACAATCAGGTCCGCATACGGCCAGGCATCGGTGATGGCTTTGAGCCCCTTTTGATAGCTGGCAATAAACTCCGTGGCGTCGGTCGAGGAGCCTTTCAGGTTGTTTGTCCCGAAACAGATAATAATGCGCTTCGGCTTGAGTTTGGCGACGGCGTCGGGGATCGTATACATCTGGCTGTCGCCCTTGAACTGTTCGCACTTGAGCGTGGGGATATCGCCAACGCCCATACTCACCACGCCGATGTTATTTTTAAGGCTTGTAAACGCCGTGCCGGTCTCGTCGGCGTACATCATGTAGCGCACGGTGTTGGAATCCCCGATGAACAGGGTCTCCTCTACATAGCTGCGCCCGGCGTCCGCTGTTTCGGGCAGAACAGTCGGCGTCTCGGCGGCAGAGGCTGTCTGCACGACCGGCAGAGCGGCTGTTTCTGCGGTCTGCGCCGTTTCCGCCGTCTGTGCGGTCTCTGCCGTGGCCGCAGGCAGGTCGATCGCCTGCTTGCCCCGGCACCCGGCGAGCGTCAGGCACAGCAGCGCCGCAAAGGCCCCGGCCGCCAGACGAATGGATCGGTTCATTCTGTGCTCCCTCCCTGGTCAGTAAAAGATATCAAACTCATCTCATGGGATATAAAGTGCAGAAATATAAAAAGACAGCTTGATTTTACACCCAAAGAAGGGGACATGTAAACAGCAAAACAGGGCAAACCGCGTAAATTTTGCCTTCCTTTTGCAAAGATTTACAAGTCTGCCCTGTTATGACAAAAAACGATCAAGCCCGCTTATGTACAAAGCGGATGAATTCGTCGCGTTCTTCCTCCGTATCGGCGTTGATGACATACATCTGGTTGCCCAGGTCCAGCGCCAGTGCGTCGGGGATGCGGTCGCACATCTTCATGCGGCTGCCGTAGCGCTGCAAAATTTCCTCGTGGCTGTGGGCGTATGTCTTGCCGTCACGCCGCCCGGCATAAACGCAGAAATAATGCGGCTGGTCCAGGCGCACATGGCGCAGCTGGTCATAGCAGACCATGTCGGCCCAGATCTGGTAGCAGTCCACGCTGTTGGCAAAGTTGATCATATCCGGCGTGTAACCGCCCGCAGGCCGCATGTTGACCTCCAGCGCGACATAATCGCCGGTCTTTCCCAGGCCGGGCTTGTCTTCGGTAAGGCAGAAAAATTCACAGTGGAAGAAGCGGCTGCGCGCCCCGAACGCTTTGATCGTGCGGAAGCCGACATCGCGCAGCGCTTCGGGGACCTGCTTCTGCGTCCAGTAGGCCAGGTCGCCGTTTTCGTTTACGATGTCCATGATCGGGGTGGGGAAGTAGTTGCTTGTGTAAAACAGCGGCACGCAATGGCTGTCGGCCACGCCGTCAAAGCTGACAATTGTGCCGCGGATAAACTCCTCCATAATATACGGCACAGCGGGCTTGTTGCGGTAAAATGCCTCCAGCTCGGCGCGGTTGCTCAGCTTGTAGGTGGCTTCCGCCCCACAGCCGTTGTCTGGTTTGACGATAACCGGATACCCGACCTGCTCGATAAACGGCAGCGCCGCTTCCAGCGTTGTGACCATGTGATGGCGCGCCACCGGCACACCGGCGGCGATATAGCTTTCTTTCATGCGGCTCTTGAGCTTGATCCGCTCGATGAAATCGCTCTTGGCGCCGGTCGTGATATTGAAGTCGGAGCGCAGCGCGGCGTCCTGTTCCAGCCAGTATTCGTTGTTGCTCTCCAGCCAGTCGATCTTGCCGTAGCGGTGGGTGAAATACCCCATCGCGCGCACCATTGCATCATAGTTGGCAAGGTTGTCGACACGGTAATATTCGGTCAGTACCGTGTGCAATTCCACCGGGATCTCGGCATACGGCGCGTCGCCGATGCCCAGCACGTTTGCGCCGTTGCGGCGCAGGCGGTCGCAGAAATTCCAGTACGTTTTGGGGAAATGCGGCGAAATAAAAACGAAATTCATAGCCTCCACCTTTCCAGTGCGCGGATAAACAAACGAACCGGCGGGATACGCGCCCCAAACCGCCGGTCCAACAAACACTTATATAAACTGGTTGCGCTGCGGATCATACGCATACCCGACCTGAGCCAGCCGGGCGCACAAAGCCGCCTCGTCCGCGTCCTCCCGGTCGCAGAAAGCGTCGAGATCGCGGTCGCGGTCGCGCAGCTTTGTGTTGACGTAGCTTAACAGGATCATGGGGTCTTGGGGCAGCATGGGGGACACTCCTTTACCGGAATCAGAAAAAGCCGGCCACGACGTGACCGGCAATTTTGATCAATCGAATCAGACCGCGCGGGTGATCTTGCCCGAACGCAGGCAGCGGGTGCAGGCGTAGATATACTTCGGGGACCCATCCACGACAGCTTTTACGCGCTTCACGTTGGGGCTCCAGGTACGATTGCTCCGACGGTGGGAGTGGGATACCTTGATGC